>CAZVEG010000031.1:0-32927 GCA_964625625.1 uncultured Leptospirales bacterium
CGCCAGGACCTCGCGCGCCAGAACCGGATCGTCGCGATAATCGGGGCAATGACGGCCTTCGGGCCGGTAGAAATACCTCCCATTTTTGAGAGGAAAATCCCGCTCAAGACAGAGTCCCATCCACGGGTCCATGCCGCCCGCGACGTACACCACGGGTACTGAAAGCTTTCTCACCATCGCCCTCGGCGACCATTCCTTTCCCCGCTCCGCCGTAGGATATTCTTTGAACAGCGATTCACATTCTTCGATAAAGTCATTACGTTCTTGTGTAAAGATGCCCTCGGGCTTCGCCGACACCTCGAAAACCCCGGCCTCGCGGCACTGCTGGTAGCGCCATACGCGCCAGTCCCATCGGCCGGTTTTTTTCTCTTCCAGGGTGAGCGTCGCTTTCGCGTTCGAGGTCGCGTAGTTCCAGGCGCCTTCCTTCGCTATTCCACGGTCTATCCAGTGCAGCACCCGCAGAAACGCGCCGGTCGGCAGCAGGGATGCCAGTTTCATGACGGGGGTGAGGGCCTTGTAGCGTCCGTACTGGGTCGCGCCATGGATAACGGCGATGAGGAATTCCCGCTCCAGCCAGGTTTTATCGAAGAGCTTCTCCGGCTTCAGCTTTTCGATATGGCCCGCCAGCCTGGCGTAAGAGGTCTCTCCGAAGGTGGAACGTACCCCCCTGTCGTAGGCGTCCATCGTGAAGGGCCAGTCCACCACCCCGCTGGAAGAGAGGATGACCTTCAAATCCCCGGGATACCTGGCCGCGAAATGGATGACCAGGCCGCCGCCATAGCTGTAGCCGGTCCCCATCCAGGGGCCGGGATAGTCCTTCCTGAAGCGCTCCACCACCCGGTGGTAATCGGCCAGGGCCTGTTCGATGCTCACATAGCCCGGTACCGACTGGTCGGCATCGGAGGTCACGCTCTGACCGTAGCCCCGGTGCTCGGCCTGGATGAAGATCACGTTGTCCGGCTTGCCGTAGGAATTGTAAAGGCCGACGAGGTCGCGGTCGGTGAGATCGTGTTCGTTGCCAAGGTTGAAAAAAACGGGCGCGTTCTTCGCGGCCTTCGCCGGAATAAGGATGTCCACCTGCTGGGTGAATGTCGGGCCTGCGGGCCGCGCCTGGTCGACGGGCTGTGTAAAGGAGGTGTTAATGATGGTGTAAGAATCCGGCCGGGGGCTTCCACCGCACCCCGCGGCGACTGATACGAAGGCGAGAACGGCGAGGCACATAAGACGCATATTTTTCTTCATAACCGGCTCCTGAGATATAGTGAGGCTTTTGTTCGATTACTATTCGGTCACCACGTATGTCGGGATATCGTACAGACCCTTTTTTAATAGTATGGAAATGCTGTCACCGGGTTCCTTCGCTTTATAGAGCTGGAGCGGCACGATGATCGTATCCTCCCCGGCAACCGGTCCCCACGGCCCGATGACGAAATTGGTGCTGTGGCTTTTTCCGCTTCCAATGAATTTTTTGATTATAGTGGCGGTGTACCGCCTGGGTTCGGAGCGGTCGAGGACCATGTTCGTTACGACGGTGAAACCGAAGGAATATTGCAGAGCGATGAAGATCGACAGGGCGAGCGCGACGCCTCTGTGCTGTCCGCGGCCGGTCCGGATGGAGCCGGAGGCGTAGGCCATCGCGGCGAGCGTCAGGATGAAAACGACCGCCATGACGGACCATACCCCGGAGAAATCGAGTATGTTGAACGATATAAACGATAGCATCATGACGAATGATGGCGCAAGGAGATTCGCGAGGAGAACGGGGCGCCCGGATTTCGGATCGGCGTTGATGTCCGCCGTCCGGCCGGTAATGAGCATCAGCGCGATGCCGGCGGGTGGAAGTAACACGCAGATTGCCGCCGTGACGGCGGTCGAGGGGAGCGACGGCAGAAAGTAGTACCACGCCGCCGCGACCACGGACCCGATATTCAGAATTCTGGTGATGAGCCTGAGTCGTGGAAGGGGAATCCCCGTCTCGTTTTTCTCCTGAGAGATTGTGTCAGGCGCGGTGGTCAAATCGCTCGTGTCGCCTGCCGCGATACGGGGAACGGCCGCCGATATCGCCCCCATGAGCCGTTCGGAATCGACCAGTCCGTGCGGGATGTCGATCGCCTTCGAGTTCAGATCGCGGGGAATAAGGCGGATGCCGTTGGGCCTTTCTTCGTATTCCTTTATGCCGACCAGGTGGAGTGTGCGTTTTCCGAACACGCCGGTCCGGGTGATCTTTTCCGCGTCGATCGTGATCCGGAAGAGGTGCATTTCGGCGACGCCCAGAGCGATAAGAATGACGGGAATGGCGCCGAAAAGCGCAAAGGCGACGGTCGTGAGGGTATCCGGCTCGTCGAAGGTAAGCGGGATACAGCCGATAAACACGAACAGCCCGATAAGAGGGACGGCGATGATGGAAACAATGAGCCTGGAGGATACGGGATAAGCGTGAGTCGTGCCTGTCATATCATGCTCCTTATCGCCTGCATATTCGTGCGTGACTTACGGAGTACAATCCACAGGGGACTGAATCGCAAGAAATTTTCGGGCTTTACTATCGGTAAAAGACACAATATAATCGTTATATATCCGGCCTGTTTATCAGAATCGCGGCTTGAGCGGTGAGATACCTGGTATCGTTGCCATCAGAATCGGAGCATCCTTCGGGTGCCCCGTCAAGTATCGGTGCCGGCGTGGGTGCATGGCCGATGAACCGCGGAAGGACAACGGCGAACCTGTATGAAATCTCCATGTGGTGAGGGTATCTTTCACTGTATCCTGTGAGAAGGTACGGGAAGATCCGTGTGCCTTTTGTATCCGTGGATGCTGACCTGATGAATATGATTGACGCGGAGGCGTGATGAGTCGCCGGACGGCGTGAGAGACGCGGAGACTGAAGAGTAACGGTGTGGGTTGCGGGACGTATCCGCGATTAACAGGTACGGGAGGATGCAATGAACGGAAAAATATATTCTATGGCGAGACGTGGAGCACTCGCCGCTGTCGTAGTCGTACTGTTCGCCTTCCCGGGATGTACGGACTGGATCAAGGCCGTATTCTATATTGACCATATGGAGACTGAAAACCGCACCTCGCGAATGCACGTGGACCGTATCGTGGAGTCGCTCGAATTGAAGCCTGGTGAAACCGCCGCCGATATCGGGGCGGGATCGGGCCTCTTTACGCGCAGGATGGCCGAGAGGGTGTCGCCTGGAGGGATGGTCTATGCGGTCGATATCAATAAAAAGCTCCTCGCGCATATCGAAAAGTCCGCGGGCGAGCTTCCCATCCGCACCGTGCTTGCCGTCGAGGACGATCCGAAAGTTCCATCGCGGGTCGATCTCATCTTCATCTGTGACACTCTCCACTATATCGATCAACCCGCACGATATGTCGAAAAAATGGCCATGCATCTCGATCCGGGGGGGCGCATCGCGGTGATAGACTTCAGGAATAACTGGCCGCCGATGTCGAACAGGTTCACCGTGGACGAACTGCGGGCGTGGATGAAGGGCGCCGGGCTGGAGTCGGTCCGCGAGTATGATTTTATCGAGGATGAGTTTTTTATTGTGTTTGTGAAAAAATAGCGCGAATGTAGATACTGTAGCAAAAGGGTTTCGCGGCCCGCGGCAAACGGGAGTGTGTCCTCGAAAGCGGGCAGGCCGGATTCGTTGAAGGCCTCGGAAGGATTCAGTTCCGGTGCACACAAACGTCCATTCGGACAACCCATAATTCATACCGGGAGGTAACGATGATTACCCTGATCGCCACGCTGAAGATCAAGGAAGGCAAAATGGATGAAGCCGTGGCCGCGCTGAAAGCGGCCGTGCCGAAAATACTCGAAAAAGAACCGGGATGTCTCGCCTATATCCCCCATTCGGTGAGGGGCGACGATTCCGCGATCATCGTGTACGAAAAATACCGGGACAAGGATGCCCTTAAGGAACATTCCGCCAACCTGATGGTTTCGCTTGAGAAACTGCTTCCGCTGCTCGAGCCGGGAATGGACATCAAAACATGCAGGGAAATTCTGGAAAGCTGATTTCCGGGCTGCCCGGTCCCCGTACCGCTGATACGGTTCAGAGACAATCGGGCAGGGAGTTTCTGTAATTCAAACGCTTCCGAGGCGTTTGTAAGAGGATAAGTCGAGCATATAAGGAGGGAGGTATCATGTTCTGGAAGGGATGGGCAATCGTCATCGGCGCCATATGCATGCTGATGGTCGTATTCGTTATCGCGGTGCGTTCCTGGAGCGCCACACCTCATGGCAGGCTTGACTGGCGGGTCGCGATCCTCATGAAGTACGCGGAATGGACGAAGGTCGACCTCTTCCGGGAGGGAAGGTCGATTGCCGAGGTTCGCGAATTCTCCCGGAAGGGTACGGCGATGCTGAAGGCGAAGCCAAGGCCGCTCCCCGAGGTCAGGGACATCGGAATTCCGGGGCCGGAGGGGAGCATCCCGGCCAGGGTCTATGTGCCCGATGGGCAGGCCCCGTTTCCGGTCATCATTTATTACCACGGCGGAGGCTGGGTGATGGGGGACCTGGATTCTCATGACAATATCTGTCGCGATCTTGCCGCGGGGGTGCCGGCCGTCGTGCTGTCCGTGGGCTATCGCATGGCGCCGGAGCACGTTTTTCCCGCGGCGGTGGAAGACGCGTTCGCGGCCTTCCGCTGGGTGACGCGAAATGCCACGTCGATTAAAGGTGATCACACGCGGATCGCCGTGGCCGGCGACAGCGCGGGAGCGAACCTCGCGGCGGTGGTGTCGCGCCTCGCCCGCGATAAGGGGATGAAGCTCTCGGCGCAGGTGCTCATCTATCCCGCGGTCAATCTCGCCGACTTCTCCACCGAATCGTTCAGGCATTTCGGCGACGGATATCACCTCACACGGCGCTACATGGAAAAATTCAGGGAACTCTATATGCCCGAAAAAAAGCACTGGAGCGATCCCCGGGTATCTCCGCTGCTTCACGGCGGCTTTGAGGGCCTGCCGCCGGCCATGGTGCTCACCGCGCAGTTCGACGTGCTGCGCGACGAGGGCGAGGCGTATGCGAAAGCACTTGAAAAGGCCGGCGTTCCGGTTACGGCGAAGCGCTATCCGGGAATGATACACGGCTTTCTCGGCATGGACCGGCTTGTTCCCATGGCGAAAACCGCCCGCGCTGATTGCGCTGAATTTCTGCGTTCCGTGTGGGCTCGCTGAGAGGTCGGGCGCATACGGGCGCGGCCCGTCGGCCACACCCGGAAGCGCCCCGCTCCCTTTTCCGCTTCGATGAAAAGGGAATACTCTTCGAATTGACAGGTATTTTGACGCCGTGTAGCTACGGAATCAAAAAAACAATAATTGTTGTATTGATTTTATTCGGGGTCATTTGTACCGTGCGGCTTACGGCATGATGGTACCGTTACGTCACCGGTCTCAACCAATCCATCCAGTGAATCCACATCAGGAAGACCGTCACATGAAGGTTCTACTCATTAACGCGCCGTTCCCCTTCGAGGAATCTCCCACGCCCCCGTTGGGACTTATGTCCCTGGCCGGCTATCTTCTCCGTGAGGGAATCGAGGTAATTATTGAAGATTATATCATACAGCCCTATTCCAGGGAACGGGTAAGGAGGATCCTGCGGGAGTTCAGGCCCGACGTGGTGGGAGCCACCGCGGTGACCATGAACGTGAAAAAGGCCCTCTCGATACTTAAAGAGTTTCGCGAGGAGGATCCCTCTCCCGCGACGGTTATGGGCGGGCCCCATGTTTCCTTTGACGCGGAAGAAATCTTGAAAAATAACCCTTCCGTCGATTATATCGTGAGGGGTGAGGGCGAGTTGAGTTTCGCCGAGCTCCTCGGTCGCCTGGGGGACGGGAATGATCTTTCCGATGTCAAGGGTGTATCGTATCGCGGGGGTGATTGCGTTATCCATAACGAGGACCGGCCCCTGATTCCGGACATCAATATCCTGCCCGGACCGGCGCGACATCTGGTGCCCCTGAGCCGGTACCGGGCCCTGGGCTTTCCCGTCAGCATGGTGACATCCCGCGGCTGTCCCTACAACTGCATCTTCTGCGTGGGATCCCGCATGGTGGGACGAAAAGTGCGAAATTTCGACGTGGGACGCGTGGTTGACGAGTTCGAAGAACTGTCACGGATGGGATTCGTGCAGATCAATATCGTGGACGATCTTTTTACCGCCAACCAGGCCCGCTGTATGGAGATCTGTGACGAGATACTTCGAAGGGGTATCGTTCATTCCTGGGGTGCGTTCGCGCGGGTGGACAGCGTGTCGCCCCGCCTGCTGGAAAAAATGAAAAAAGCGGGATGTACCGCGCTCTGCTTCGGCATAGAAAGCGGGGATCAGGCGATCCTCGACCGCATCAAGAAGAAAACCACCCTGGCGAAGTGCCATGAAGCGGCTCGCATCACCCGGGAGGCCGGCATCGAGCCCATGATGTCATTCATTCTCGGGCTTCCGGGAGAAACGGCTGAAACGGCACGCACGACCATGGAGTTCGCCCGTACACTCAGCACCAATTACGGTTTTCACGTGCTGGCGCCATTCCCGGGTACCGAGGTAAGGGACAGGGCCGGTGAATACGGCATGAAGGTGCTCACCGACGACTGGGATCTCTACGACGCCAACCACGCCGTCATGGATCCGGGTTCCATCGCGCCCGAAGAAGTGGAGCGTCTGGCCAACTGGTATGTCAACGGCATTACCGAGTATATCGACGAACTTGAGCCCCGGAAGGCGCGGGGAGAAATCCTTTCGGAATCGGATGAGCGGGCCCTTCAGGGCGTCAGGGCGTTCCGTTTCAACCGTGCGCTGATTCTTGATGAGATGATCGAACGGTATCCTGGTATCGCCGATGGAGGGCGACGGGATGCCGTCCTCCCGGATCTCGTCGATTATCTCGAGCGCTCCATCGCGATCGGCAGGGATGAAATTAACGACCAGCTTCAACGCCTTGTCAATCTCAAGTGCATTGTGCTGTGCGACGACGCTCTGGGCGCCAGGGTCCGCTGGACCTGATGGCTCGTTTTCAGGGTGCGTACGTTCTCTCCAGGGGGCATGGCAGGCCTCCGGGGAGGGGGCGACGGCGCGTAAGGATTACGCGACCTCCCGGCGCCCGGTACGTATGCACCGATCGGTTAGACGCATACGGGTGTTGACCGGCGACCGCTTCCACCACCTTCCCCGGTATCATGAAAATAGATTGACAAACTCCGAAACAAGCGCCAGTCTTCATGAATCGCCGACCATTACTTTCAACCGGAAGTCTTAATCACGCCGACCGATGTTGCCGGGCGGTGGTTGTGTGACTGGTTCCTCTTCAAAATGTCATTTGGGAGGCACAATGCGGAAAACGGCGTGGTCGCTTCCGTGCACCGGCATCATGGTAATTACGATATTCGCAACCGCCGGCCCGAGGGGCGCGGACAGTGCCGCGGGCGCGTCGGATTGGTACGCGTCGCGGGATATGGAGCCGGTGGGCGATTCCGGAACGATTTAGAAGTAATTACTTCCGCGTGTGTTCGAGGAGGAGCCATGAAACGACTGCTCGCCGTGGTTATGTTAACCGCCATCGCCGCCTTTCGGCCGGACTTCTCCGATGCGCAGATACCCGCCGATATCGCGCTTAGAAAGCCATCCATCGCGGGTATGAATCTGGTCGAAGCCCTCGGCGCGCGCAGGTCGGTACGAACCTTCTCCGATAAACCGCTTTCAAGCGACGATCTCGGCGCCATCCTCTGGGCGGCGAACGGCGTCAACCGGGCGGGCGGCAAGCGTACATCTCCCACGGCATACGGTCGGCACTACATGAAGCTGTATGTAATCTCCGACAGCGGCGCATATCTTTACGATGCGGAGACGCATCGGCTTACGGCGGTTCCGAACGGGGGGGCGAAAAAGGATGTCGCCACCCAGGGATACGTGGCCAGGGCGTCGCATGTTCTGCTGATTGTCGCCGACCTGAGCCGCTTTCCGCTCTTTGTCACCGGCAGGGAAGAGCGTGTCCGTGTCGCGCATTCCACCGCCGGCTGTATCGCACAGAACGTTTACCTGATGGCCGCGGCGCTCAAGGCGGGCACCTGTATGGTGGCGGGCGTGGACGAGAAGGGCGCGCGCAAGGCTCTCAATCTTACCAGGGATGAGCTGCCGCTCTACGTGATGCCGCTCGGTTATCCATCGAAATAACACCGCCATAACGCGCCCCTGATTCATTGTCGGAAAATTGTTGACAGACAATAAAAAACCGTGTTTCTGTCTGTTAATTTTCTTTCAACCCCGACCGGCATGGCCGGTCTTTTCCTGTCCGGAGGAAACGATGAGCGACGCGAGCGAATCAATCAAAAAACAGGCCCTCGCCGATTTCGCCGAGTATGTCAACCCGATGAAGGTCCGTACGCTTAAAAGCGCCGGTATCGACATCATCGAGGAGAAGCGTGAGGGAGCCTGCACCTGGGATATAACCGGCAAACGCTACATCGACTGCCAGACCGGCTCGGGGATAATGAACGTGGGCAGGTGCAACCAGGAGATCGCCGCCGCCCTCAGGCGGGCGCTCGATACCTACGACATGGGCGTTTTCCTGCTTTGCTCGCGCCAGAAGGCCGATCTCGCCAAAAAGCTCGCGGAGATTGCTCCGGGCAGGGATCTCAGGGGTGTCATCTTCGGCGCGGGCGGCGGGGAGGCCAACGACGCGGCGATCAAGATCGCCCGCGGATTCACCATGAGGCCGGGCATCGTCTACACCGAAAAGGCCTATCACGGACATACCGGCTTTTCGCTTTCGGCGATCGGGCGCGAGGCCTATCGCGAGCCGTTCGAGCCCCTCATGCCGGGATTTACAATGGTGCCCTTCGGCGACCTGGACGCGATGCGAAAGGCCGTAACCGACGAAACGGCGGCCGTCATCCTGGAGCCGATCCAGGGCGAGGGCGGCATCAACATCCCCCCCGACGATTATCTTGCGGGCGTGCGGAAGATATGTGATGAACGTGAAACGCTCCTGATCTTCGACGAAATCCAGACGGGCTTCGCGCGGACGGGCAGAATGTTCGCCGCCGAGCACTGGGGCGTATCGCCCGACATCATGACCGTCGCGAAGTCGCTGGGGGGAGGCATCTATCCCATCTCCGCGACCATCTTCAAAGAAGAGATAATGGATTTTTTCATCCCGCATCCCTTTATCCACCTTTCGACCTTCGGCGGTTCGGACCTGGGTTGTATCGTCGGTCTTGCCACGATTGAATATATTCAGAAGAACGGGCTTGCGGAACACGCGGAGGCCATGGGACAGCGTTTCGGAGAGGGATTCCGGCGCCTGCTCGGTCTTTACCCCGGGCTCCTGCTCGAGGTGCGTCGTAAAGGCCTCATGATGGGACTGCAGTACACCAACGAGTCCATAGGGCCGCGCCTTACAAAGAAGCTTTCAGATCGGGGAGTGCTCGCCATCTACACCGGGAACGATCCCAGCATCTGCCGATTCATGCCGCCGCTCGTCATATCGCCCGAAGAGGTCGATTTCGTCATTGATGCGCTTGACGACTCCATGAAGGAGCTGTCGGGGGAAAGCGGCATAGGGAAGGACGATTGATGTCCGGTCCGCCCGTGTTTGTCCACAACATGCCGTGAACCGGAGCGTTTCAATACAATCAGGAGGATGATCGATGGCCAAGAAAGAAGAAATCCTCGAGGCTCTGGCCGATTACCAGGTCCAGTGCAACGAGAACAAGCGCCTCAGGCGCATGCAGCGGGACTGGTCGCGTCTTTTACATTTCGTCGCCGAGGATACCGGGGATATCTTCACCATGGACGTGGTGAAGGGTGAGATCGTTTCATACCGCCCGGGCGCCGACGGCACGCCCGATGTAATAGTCACGGCCACAAGCGAGGACCTGTGTGATATGTTCTGGGGCGACCTCAATCCCTCGCAGAAGTACCTCGCCGGCCAGATCAAGGTCAAGGCCTCGCAGGAGGACGTCGTCCGGCTCGACGCCATCACCATGATCATCTGGCCCGACGTGTAGGAGAACGAAATGACCGAACTCAGAAAGGTGCTCAAGCTCAGGACGGTAATCTCGACCTCGTCGGGAATGGCGATCGCAACCTCGTGCTATCTGGCCGGCATCCAGGTGGCGACCATCGTGGCGGGCGAGCTCGCCTGGGTCTCCATACTCGTGGCGGGCTTTCTGTGTCTGCTCGCGTCCATGTGCTTTTCGGAGCTCACCTCGCTCTACCCGACGGCGGCGGGTATAAAGCTCTTCATCCAGAACGCCTTCAGCGAGCGCGCGGCGATCATCATAGGGATGTTTTACGTGCTCCTGGGAATCTCCATGGTGGGCGCCGAGAGCTTTCTCCTCTCGAGCGTGCTTTCGTCCTCGGTCAGCCTGGTGGGGCCCGAGTTCGACCGCTTCTTCTGGATGCTCTTTTTCATCGCGTTCGTGGCGTTCATCAACTATCGCGGTGTGCTCATCACCGGGCTTGTCCAGGATGTGCTGACCTATTCCATGATCGCCTTTCTCCTGGCCGTTTCGGTCTACACGCTCTGGATCCATCCGGTGGACATGGCCGCGGCGGTCGCCGGTCCTAAATTCTCGGCGAACAGCGTGCTCAGCGCCGCCGGCGTGGGCGTTTTCCTCTATGTCGGCTTCGAATGGGTCACCCCGCTCGCCGAGGAGACCACGGATTACCGGCTCATCGGGAGGGGGATGCTCTTTGCGATCGGCCTTCTGGCCGTGACCTATTCGCTCTTCACGGTGGCCATGTACGCGGGGCTCACCCGGGAGCAGCTCGCCGGCGGTACCCCCATTCCGCACATCCTTTTCGGCAGGAACCTTTTTGGCGGCGCGGGTGTGATTCTCTTCGTGCTCATGAGCGTTCTGGCGTCGGTAACCTCGTTTAATTCGGGGCTGCTCAACACCTCGCGCTTCGCCTACGCCATGGGTCGCGACAACGTGCTGCCCCGGATGTTCACCTCGCTGCACCCCGATCACGCTTCGCCGCGGGTGGCGATTCTTGCGCTCGCGCTCTTCGCGGTGGCGGTGAGCGTCGTCACCTTTTTTACGGGGCTCTACCTGTTTATCATTCTGATGGCGGCGGCGCTGGAGTGCTTCATCTACGTGGTCATGGCCCTGTGCGTAATCCGCCTTCGCCGGAAACGACCTGAAAGCGAGCGCTCATTTAAGATCCCGTTCGGATACGTCATCCCGGTCTTTACCGCGGTCGTTTTTACGGGCCTGCTCCTCGGTATTTTCGCGGATACCAGCCGCGATTTCGCCGGAAATGTCCTCTTCGAGAACTACTGGGTCGCGGCGGTGATGGGGGCTTTTTTCCTGCTTACCGCGGCCTATGCGCTCGCCGTGGTGCCGGTGCTGAAGCGAAAGGCCGCCGAACGCTCCGGGAAAAGAGAGCGCCGCAGGCCGGGGAAGGGGTGATCGCGCCCGGTCCGGCCGGGAGGAAATAGTCATGATATCGCATAACATGAGCGGCCGGCGCGGCCGTTCTTTTTTTATGGAAAAATAAGATTATGTCTCATTTAATGCTTGCAATTTTGCGGCAAACGGTTTATACTCCACATCGTTATTCGATATATGACTCAATATCAGATTTCGGGACGGGGACGTTTTGAAATTATTTCCGGTTTCTGAAAAAATATTGTAAAATATTCCGGAAAAGGAACGAAAACAATAATAGACGCGAATGAAAGCACATTCTAAAAAATTCAAATAGAGGAGAGCTACAATGCCCAAGTGTGCAACCCCGAAGAAGGCGACCGCCGCCAAGAAGGCGACCACTGCGAAGAAGACCACGGCGAAGAAACCGGCCGCAAAGAAAGCGACGGCGGTGAAGAAGACCACTGCGAAGAAGACCACGGCGAAGAAACCGGCCGCAAAGAAACCCGCCGCAAAGAAAGCGAAGTAAGAAATCGTCGACGGAAACATGAAAGGCGGGGAATCCCCGCCTTTTTCTTTTCAGCGTTCCCGTGTTTACCACGGCCATTATTCAAGCGATAAAATCCAGGTGACGGCCATTAAAAGATTATCGGCGATGTGGTGCGGCATGGCGGCAAGCTCGCCGCGGTGCTTCCGGCCGTGGCCGGTGAGCAGGTAAACGCCCTTCGATCCGGCCCCGAGCGCCATCTCGACGTCGTGCGGGTGATCGCCTATCGCGAATGAGCGGGGGAGGTCAAGACCGTATTTTTCGGCGGCGGCGGTCATGAAGTGGGGGGACGGTTTTCTGCAGATACATGGCTGGTCCTTCCGGTGCGGACAGCAGTATGTTTCGATGATGTCAATACCCTCCCGCTTCAGGAGCCGGTTGTATTCGCGCTCGAACGAGCGGTAACGGTCCAGGTCGAATACGCCTTTGCCTATGCCGGACTGGTTTGTTATAATGAAGAGATTGAACTTTCCGGCGAGCATTCGGAGCGCGTCGATGGCCCCGGGAATGAATGCCACGCGCTCAATTTCGAAAAGATCTCCCACGTCCTCGTTGATCGTGCCGTCCCTGTCGAGAAAAACAGCCCTTTTCATGCCGATTTGAACCCCTGAAGTGATTTCAGCCGATAACACGGTCGCGAACAATCAGTATACTTCGCGAAACGGACGTCATCAACTTTTTGAATCGGGCCTGCGGGCTACTGGATCGACGAAAATGGCCCCTCGCCCCCGCGGCTCCAGGTGACGGAAATCACATCGCGAAGGTTTTCGAGCTGTCTGACCACCTGCTCCAGGCGGTGGTTGTCGTGCACGAGCAGCAGCATTTTGCTGGTGCTGCCGTCTCCCACCCTGCGGCAGATGATGCCTTCGAGGTTGAACGCGCGCCGGGAGAAAAGGCCGGTGACATGGGACATCACGCCGGGATGGTTGCGGACTTTGAGTTCAATTACAACATTTTCCATATGATTCTCCTCCTATCATGTCGCGGTTGGCCGCCCCGGGTGGCACGATCGGGAAAACATTACGTTCCGCGTCCACCGATATGTCTATGACGCACGGACCGTCTTCCGAGACCGCCGCGGCGATGATTTCCGCCGGCCGGTCGGTCGGCCGCATGCTGCTTCCACGAATTCCAAACTCGCCGGCGATCGCGGCGAAATCCAGCCGGATGCCGAAGCGCGAGGCGATGAAGTTGCTTCCATAAAAAAGCTCCTGCTGCTGGCGAACCAGGCCCAGGTGGCCGTTGTTCAGCACGATGAGGGTAACCGGGAGGCCGAGCTCGGAGAGGGTGGCGAGCTCCTGTATGTTCATCTGTATGGAGCCGTCGCCGCTTATGCAGATGACGCGTCGCCCCGGGTTGGCGAGCGAGGCGCCGATGGCAGCCGGCAGGCCGAAACCCATGGTGCCGAGCCCGCCGGAGGTGAGGAGCGTCCGGGGACGGTTGAAAGGATAGCCCTGGGCGACCCACATCTGGTGCTGGCCGACGTCGGTCGTGATGATGGCGTCCGCGGGCGCACACGCGGCCAGGGTCCTGATGATCGAGAGCGGATGGAACGCGTCGACCGCGGCGGGAGAGGGGAAGGGATGTTCCTCCCTGAGCCGTGACAGCCGTGTCAGCCAGTCCGGCCGTTCATCGCGGCCGACCGGCGGAAGGAGCGCCGCGAGCGCCTGGCCCGCGTCGCAGGCCATGGATACGTGCGATTTTTTGATCTTGTCGAGCTCGGCGCGGTCGATGTCGATGTGAACGATCGCGGCCTCGGGGCAGAATTCCTGCACGCGCCCGACGGCGCGGTCGTCGAAGCGAGCGCCGACGGCGATGAGCAGGTCCGCCTCGTCGAGGAGCAGGTTGGTGTACGGTGCGGCGTGCATGCCGAGCATTCCCAGATACAGCGGATGATCGGGAGGGAAACAACCGAGACCCATGAGCGTGAGCGCCACGGGAATCGAGTTTTTCTCCGCCAGCGCGCGCAGGGTGGCGTGCGAGGCCGAATTGGTCACTCCGCCGCCGGCATAGAGGACCGGTCGCTTCGCCGCGGTGATCATCGCGGCGGCTTTCGCGATCGCGTCCATGTCGGGGGGAGGCGGCACCTCTCCCTCCGCGACCTCGGGCCAGCCGTATATATCGATCTGCTGTGTCTGCACATCTTTCGGAACATCGATGAGCACGGGGCCGGGTCTCCCGGAAATCGCGATTTCGAAGGCCTCGGGAATCACCGAGAGGAGTTCGGCGGCGCCGCGCACCAGGAAGTTGTGCTTGGTGATGGGGATGGTCATGTTGTAGATGTCGACCTCCTGGAAGGCGTCGCTTCCCAGCATCGAGGTGGGTACCTGCCCGGTGATCGCGATAAGCGGGACCGAGTCGAGCCTGGCGTCGGCGATGGCGGTAATGAGATTGGTCGCTCCCGGGCCCGAGGTGGCGAAGCATACGGCGGGCCTTCCGGTTGAGCGCGCCATGCCGTGCGCGATGAACCCGGCACCCTGTTCGTGGCGGGCGAGGATGTGGCGAATCGGGCTTTTGAACAGCGCGTCGTACAGCGGCAGGTTCGCGCCGCCGGGGATGCCGGCCACGGTATCGATGCCCTGCCGTTCGAGAAGTTTGATGATGATTTCCGCTCCGCTCAGTTTCATGGTAAATCTCCTTCAGCCTTTTAGTATGGCGGTAACAACAAAAAAGCCCCTGCCGGTTACACCGGCAGGGGCTTTTGCTTTTACTCGCTTTTACGCGACGGACCCTACGGTGTAACCCCGCTCGAGGCGCATACCACTACCACCACCACCGCGAGAGTGGTTACGTTTAGAAGGATGGTGAGTGCTCTCCGGGCCGTCATTGTTCTTTCCGAATCCTCATAATCTGAATATGAGGGGAAACTAGCAACCGATGACGCTGCTGTCAATAATTATTATAAAAATACTGATAAAATTTGTACTTGTGCATCATTCCTCCGGAACCGCCCCGTACAGTCACCGGGGCGGGAAGATCCGGGGCGATACGCCGCGTGTATTTTCCGCAAGCACCACCGATGTTTCGATCTGGCGGTCTGAGATTACCCAGTACTTTCGAAGCAGAAAGTCCTTTTCGGCCGGAGAGACGAGCCGGAAGTTGTGCTTTTGATAAAAGCGAATGGCCCACTCCGCCGCCGCCCAGGTGCCTATGAGGACGGGCCGTTCGGCCAGCGAGAGCAGGTGGGTGAGCAGTGCGCTACCTATTCCGCCGTTTCTGCGTGCGGTGCGCACGTAGGCATGCCGGATGAGCGTGACGTCTTTGACGTCCTGTATACCCATCACCCCGACCAGGCTTCCGCCCTCCTCGAAGCCGTGGAAAACCACGCCGCCGTCGATTTCCCGGCGAAGCGCGTCGCGCGTCATATAGGGTTCGTGCCAGCAGTCGGCGGGGATGAATCCCCGGTAGGCGACGGCCGCGTCGTTGATGATTGAATACATCTCCTCGAAGTCTTCTCCAATGCATGGACGTATCATCGGATACCCTCTCAACGCTTTGATCTTCCTTCCCATTTTTCTACTGCTTCCGCATCACATGGAAGACGTATCCATAGTACGCTGAATCTTACGATGCATTTCGATTTCGCGTTCTATCGCGCCGATCACGACAAGCGCCTCCCGTGATTGACGGTATTTTACGCGCGCCGTCGGCAGTTTCGTCTCGAGCGGGTAATAATAATCCTCTGTATGTCGAGGAGTATCTCGAATTCGTTCATGATGGATCACCGCGCAGAAATTTCCTGAAGCCGCGCGCCGCGTCCGCGGGGTAACCGAGCGACTCGTAGAATCGGTGCGCGCCGGTACGGTGCATGGAGGAGACGATGTTGATATACAGGCAACCGCGCCTCCCGGCCTCACGCTCGAGCTCATTCATCAGCGCGCGCCCGGCGCCCCCGCCGCGATGGGCGGCGGAAACGATGACGTTTTCCACCACCATGAAAGGCCTGCATTCGCCGACGAGGTCCCGGCACACGATACCCATGGCGGTGCCCGTGAGGATCCCCCCGGCGCGGACGCCCAGAAGGACATAGGCGGGATCGTTCAGAACGGC
This sequence comes from uncultured Leptospirales bacterium, assembly GCA_964625625.1. Classification (GTDB taxonomy): domain Bacteria; phylum Spirochaetota; class UBA4802; order UBA4802; family UBA5368; genus MVZN01. The sequence continues at coordinate 15,983 of CAZVEG010000031.1, forward strand.
CGCGAGTTCCGCGCGCATGAGGGTCCGCTTCACCGGATCGCCTGACAGCTCCTCGAGCAGCGCGGCGAGCGCGTCGGCGTCCGATTCGGCGACGCGCTCGACGACGAACGTCGCAGGGCCGGGTTGCATAAAATCCCGCTTCATTGCTCCTGTATGGCCTGTCCGCGGGAGGTGAACGAAATCCCCTGCTGACCCCGGGCGCCGATCATGACCGCCTCAATGATCGGAATCGTCGTTGGAACGGCCGCCGACCACCTGACGATGAAATTGGCTCCCGAACCGCCCCTGGTGTCCGATTCCTTGACGATGTAGCGGACGGTCTCGAGCGGTCCGAGCGTTACCGGCTTCACGACGAACTTTTCGATGAATTTACCCTTCGAGTCGTAATAGTCGGCCGAGAGGAGCGTAATGGATTTTGCCATGTCGGTGTTTCTCACGCTCAGCGTTGCGGAGAGAAGTATATAATCCCTCTCCCTGTCGCCGTAATAGATATGCGAGTATACGGGTACGTAAAGCGTCTGGGCCTTGGCGCGCCTCACCTGTGCCGATACGGGAGTGAACGCGAATGCGGCCAGCAGGCAGAGCGAGACGGAGAGTAACATGCGTCTGGACTTTCCGGTGGTGAGCATGATGGTATCCCCCACTGTTGTTTTCAGTTATAACGGCCGGATCGATGCCATATACAGTATGTGCCACCGGAAGTGTTTATGGCAAGTATATCTTCTGCCCGGTCGGAGATATCCGGCTATCCGCCGGAAGCCTTCATCTCCCGCGCCCGCCCCTCCATCGGCTTCCCGGTCCGTGTCGCGGGCGGTGCCCGCGGGTCGCGCGTTGGTCGGCGATCAATGTATGCTTATTTATTGTCTTTATTCGTTGACATATGACAATTACTGGTGTATATACAGCGCGGGCGATCCGGCAATCCGGGATCGGCCGCGTTCGCCCGGCCTTTTGATGAACGGATCAACACAAACAGAGAATGGAGGACTGGCATGAGTGACGCGTATTCCGAACGACCGTGGCTGAAGCGGTACGACAAAAACGTGGCGCCGAAGCTCTCGTACGAGGAAAAGAGCTTCGCCGAGAAGTTTGCGGAGGTCGTGGCGAAGTATCCTGACAAGACCGCCCTCATCTACATGGGCGCGCGCATCTCTTTCCGCGAGGTCGACGCGCTGGCGAACAGGCTGGCGAATTTTCTCATCAAATCGGGGTTGAAGCCGGACGATGTGGTGGGGCTTCATCTTCCGAATATTCCCGCTCATTACATCGGCGTGCTCGGCGTGCAGAAGGCCGGGTGCGTTTCCACGGGGCTAAGCCCGCTTCTAACCGCTCCGGAAATGGAGCACCAGCTCAGGGATTCGGGCACAAAGGTGGTTCTGACCGTTGACGTGCTCTATGACAAGATCTCCGAGGTGGGAGGCGGGGCTCCGTTCTCCACCGTGGTGGTTTCCGAAATCGCGGATTTCCTGCCCGGCGTCAAGCGGGTGCTGGGAAAGCTGTTGAAAAAGATACCGACGGCCGAGGTGCGCCCGATCCAGGGCAAGAAGATCATACGGTTCATGGACGTGATGAAGGAATCCCCCGCGGACCCCGTATCGGTAAAGCGCGGTTTCGACGACATGATTTTCATGATGTACACCGGCGGCACCACTGGTCCCGCCAAGGGAGCGGTGCTCACACAGCGGAGCTATATGTCCAATCGTCACCAGGTACTCACCTGGCTCGACATCCAGTCGGAAGATATCGCGCTATCGGCGTTTCCGCTCTTTCATATCGCCGGCCTCGCGCTCGGCGGCTTCACCATGACCAAGGGAATCACGCAGATCTGCGTGCCGAATCCGCGCGACGCGCATTTCCTGATAAACGCGTTGAAAACCTATCGTCCGTCTTTCGTCGTCAACGTGCCCACGGTCTATTTCGAGCTCCTCAAGCGACCCGAGTTCAAGGCGCTCAGGCTGCGCGACCACCTCAAGTGGTGCCTGAGCGCGGCGGCGCCGTTTCCCGCGGAGTATATAAAGGAGCTGGAAGCCGTCATCGGGGAAGGGAACTTCATCGAGCTCTACGGAATGACCGAGATGTCGCCGGTCATGATCTGCAATCCCCGCTTCGGGGAAAAGAAGGCCTCATCAATCGGCATGCCGATCTCCGACACCGACGTAAAGCTCATCGATCCCGAAACGAACCAGCCCGCCAGGGTAGGCGAGACCGGCGAAATCGTCATACGAGGACCGCAGCTCATGAAGGGCTATTATAAAAACCCGGACGAGACAGCGAACGCCGTAAGGGACGGATGGATGTATACCGGCGACGTGGCAAAGATGGACGAGGACGGTTATTTCTATATCGTCGACAGGGTGAAGGACATGGTCATCGTGTCCGGCTTCAAGGTGTTCACCCGCGAGCTCGACGAGGTGCTGACGAAGCACCCCGACGTGGAGCTCGGCGCCTCCATCGGGCTTCCCGATCCAGAGCGACCCGGCTCCGAGCGCGTGGGCTGCGCCATCGTCCTCAAACCGGGGATCGAGAGGAGCGACGCCGAAAAGGCGAAGATCATGCAGTTCCTCAGGGAAGAAGTGGCCCCGTACAAGGTCCCCAGGGTTATCGAATTCATGGACCAGCTTCCCACCAGCGGCGTTGGGAAAATCCTGAAACGCGAGATCAAGAAGATGATGACCGAGGGCCGCTCCTGATCCGGGCGGGTCAATCCGCCAGCGATTTAATATAAAGCCGCGAGGCGGTTCCGAGCCGTTTGAAGATCGGCGCCATGGCGTTATCCATCTTCTGCGCGGCCGCCGGGTTCTCGCGTTTAAGGAACGCATAAACGTCAATCTCCGGTTCGGTCACGCCGAAGAGGTAGGCCGGATCGGAGACGTATTTCAGCGGGAACGAGTCGCCCATCAGGTCGTCGATATCGTCGGCGATATCGTACGAAGCCCTCGAAACGACCTCCCTTGCGTAACGGTCCGTGTATGATCCGGCATTCGCATCAGCCGACGTGCCGGCCAGCGCGGAAAGCAACAGGTTGTCGTGCGCCTTCCGGCCCATCAGATCAATCAGCGCGTAATACTGGTATTTCTCGAACACCAGGTGGCGGTTGGACAGGATGTTCAGCAGGCCGTTTCGCTTCTCCTCGGAATAGAACAGGTTGGCCCAAATGAGGCGGAGCGTACCGATGCCGGGCGTCATCCTGGCGTGGTAGGGAACGGCCATATCCTGTATGTAATGCAGCGCCCAGCCCGCGAAGCGGTATCCCCAGTAGTCGTGACCGGTTTTAAACGCGAAGGAGGCCAGCGCCGTGTACAGGCGGATGCGGTATTCCACGTGCGAAATCTTCGAGAAAGGCGCGGCGAGCTTGATGATGAAGTTCTCGTGGAAGAAGGCCATGTGAAAGGGGGCCTGCGTCCCGTAATCGAGCTCGGGGTTGCCGAAGGGCTGCGTGCCGAAACCGTACTCCGCGCCGAACGTCGTTTTGTTGTCCGCGAAAAGTCCGACATCCATTCCGAAATCCGGCTCCTCGCTGGCCGTTTCGAGCACCTCGCGCGCGGTGGCGGTATCGCCGGCGGAGAGCGCGAAGAGCGGCGGCTGGGCTATGTCCGCGGTGACGAGTGAGACGCGGCCGACCGGCATAACGCGTTTCGCGATTTTCACCGATCCAGAGGGTGTCTGCAGATACAGGGGGCAGGCGAATCCGGGATTGATCCGTATCGCGCGCGAGAATGCGGCGGTCAGGTCCCGCGCCGGGCCGGTTCCAACGAACCGGAGGGCCGCCGGTACGGGCGGATATCCCGGAATGTTTTTCACAAACCACTCCTCCTCATTTTGCAGGAGGTTCCGTATTCCATCCCGCTCCAATTCCAGAAAGCTCCCGAGCGTTTCAGCCCGCAAGCGCCTGTCAAGGGAAGCATCTTTCTGGAATATTACCCGTGTAAGGTTGCAATGGGAGGACCATGCGTGAGCCGTCGAGGCCGCAAACGCGTATGTCGTCAGGATTATCAGGAACATGCCGATGTTTTTTCTCATCATCATCTCCGGGGAAATGGCAGACTGGGCGCTTTCGTCACCGCCGGTGAGTGGCATGGTACGGGAACGAGGATAAAACGCAAGAAGAAAGCGCTCCGGTGCCGGGCGATTCGTACCGAATAAGATCGTTGACAGGTGCCCGGAATGGTTTATCATCGGGTGCGTTGCGAACGACCGATTGCAGACGGCGTTATTGACGGAGACTTGACGGGGGGATCGTATTGGAGGGGGCATGACGGAGCGCGAATACACCGCACGGGAAAGACTGGAGATAAACGGCAGTTTCACCTATCTGATACTCTTTATCGTGATCGGGATCGTGGCGATCACTTTTCAGGTGATAACGCATGTAAAGCTGTTCAACGTAATGGTTTCCGCGGTGTCGCTTTCAATCATGGTCCTTCTGGCGCTTCTGATCTTCAGACGGAAAAAACGCGGCGCCTCAACTCTCGCCCTCGAGTGGCTGGTGGGATCACTCTCCATAAGCATCGCCATGCTCACCAAGATCAATTACGGCCGTACACTGGACTGGACCTATGCCGCTCAGAGTTACCAGGTGGCCGGCCTCTCCATCGCCTTCCTCGTCATAATTCAGTTTCTTTACAACAGGAAACTGCTGTTAACGCTCGCGTTGATCTATTTCACCTACTGGATCGTGTTCCTGTTTCTGGTGGCGGACAGGGGCGTGACGTTTCACATGATGTCGATAATAGACGGGCAAATCGTTCACGACGGCATCCAGCTGCACCGGGAGATTTTCTTCATGCTGACGACGGCGATCATCACCTTCGCGGCGTACCGCAGCATCCCCATAATAGAGGACTACGACAGGAAAAACAGGCGGCAGATGGAAACGATCGAAGACAACCGCCGGAGCATTCAGGCCATGCTGGACACCACGAACAACACCGCGATGAAGCTCGCCTCGTCGACCGAGGAAATGGCCGGGACCACCTCGCTCTTCTCGGACAACGTGCAGTCGCAGGCTGCTTCGGTCGAGGAGATCACCTCAACGGTTGAGGAGGTGGCTTCGAGCGGCGAGGGCGTGTACACCATGGCGAAAAACCAGGCGGACCTCGCCGGGCGGGTGAAGGCGAACATGGAAAACCTGCGCGAAATCGTCACCCGGGTGGATGAAAAGACGAAGGAAGCTCTTGCCATCAGGGACGCGCTGAACGTCATCGTCGAACGGTCGAAGACGGAAATACGGGATGTCCTTTCGGTGATGTCCACGGCCACGTCGAAATTCAAGGACGTTCAGGATACGGTGGGCATCATAGAGGACATTTCCGACAGGATCAACCTCCTCTCGCTCAACGCGTCGATCGAGGCGGCCCGCGCCGGGGAATACGGTCGGGGATTCGCCGTGGTGGCCGACGAAATCGGCAAGCTCGCGGACAGCACCTCGCACAACCTCAAGTCGATCAACGATCTGTTCAGCCTGAGCAGCCGCGAGGTGGGCAACGCCTTCGGCCGACTCGACTCGTTTACGGGATCGCTCAACGAGATGATCGCTTCCATCTCGCGCTTCAGCGACAGCATGGACGTAATAGTGAACCTCGCACGGGAGGACATAGCGCTGAATGACGCGGCACGGGAATCGCTCTCCGGAGTGCTCTCGGAGGCGTCGAATATCCTCAATGCCACCGGAGAGCAGAAATCGGCGCTCGATGAAATAGCCCGAAGCGTCAGCGTCATAAACAGGACGACGCAGGAGGTGGCGCTCGGCTCGCTCGAGCTCTCCTCGACCTCGCGTGAGCTCGCCGATCTGGCGCAAAGCCTGATGGACATCTCGGAGACCGATAAAGGGAGTCAATAAGGCCCCGGGACTTCGCGGCGATTCTTTTGATGAGTCCCGATAATCCGGCATTTCCGGCCCGACGAAAAGCCTCTTGATAAAAAAAGCCCTCACCGTATGGAGAGGGCTTTTGTATGAATCGTTCCGGACGGTCTATGCTGCCGTTGCCGCCTTTTTCTGGCGCGATTTCATGATTCCGAAGGCGATGGCCCCTACGGCAAGCGCGAGCAGTATGATCGCCAGCACCGGCCTGTAGAAGATCCAGGCGACCGCTATGGTGACGAGCGAAAGCGCGAAGGCGATGATGCCTGAAAACAGCCCGAGGCCGATTTTAAGCAGCCCGCCGAGGAAGGGCAGCACATCGGCCACGGTGACGAGCGGCTTGAACACCATCATGAGCCCCAGGTACATCATGACGAGCCCGACGAAGCGGACTATCCAGGTACGGGTGACGTTCGCGTCCTGCGCGCTCTGTACCATGCCGGCCGCGTCGATCGTTCCCATGCTGACGAGAAGCTGCTGTGTGCCCTCCTTCCCGCGATAGGCCTGGAAGGTGTCGCCGTTCTGCACGGCGATGACGGAGATGGCCTGTGGCGACTTCACGACGTCCAGGCGGATACGAGCGTCGCCGACCTGCGGTTGCTGTGCATTGGCCCCAAGGAACAACCATTCACCCGACGACTTGGCCCTGGCGCGCAGAGCGGGTGGGAGTTTCGCTATTTCGGCCGCGGTGAAATTAACCTTTTCCTTTCCCGATATCTGGCCGACCTGGCCGGATATGAGCCTGTACGATCCGAGCGTCACGTTTTTCGCGGAAACACTCATCGCCTCGTAGGGCATTGAGCCCGGGTTGCGATGTCCGTCCGGCTGCTTGAATTTCGACGAGTCGATCGCGGAGGAGGACCATTCAGTGCGGTACTCGTAGGTGGTGGTGGTTTTTTCGCTTCCGCCGACCTGCTTCTCCGTCTTTTCCTTCCGGTCTTCGACCCACTGGAACATCTCGACCGATCGGCTCAGGTGTATGGCGTTCGCGCTGTAATTGAAGGCGCTGTCGGTGAGCACCTCGTCCGTCTTCGCTTCACCGCTCATGTGCACGGGTTTGCCGTTGTTGGCCGGATCGATCAGGGTCGCGTTGACGCTGATGACCTCTTTGGCGAGGCTGCCCAGGTCGCGGGCCGTTTTAACCGCGCATCCTTCGTTCATGAAAAGTACGGGAAACGCCGCTATGAAGAGCGCGAGCCCCGCCAGGACGCCTTTGATGGATTCCATGAGGCGTGATCCCCATGACTTTTCGCTTACTTCGGTAATAGAGTCCGGCATGCTATTTCCTCCCGGTGGTAATATTGACGTTTTATCGCCGCGACATGTATGCTAGCATATCCGTCGAGCAGGGTCAAATAAATAAAGGACATGTATCGGGGGAGCTCGGAGTGTGATCTTTCATTTCCTTGACAAATCCGGCGCTCCGTTGGATCCTCGAACACTCGGAACGACGAATAGTGCCGATTACGGAGGTCTCCATGAAGCGCGGGCATATAATCGTACTTGCGGTCATAATTGCCGTCTCCGCCTGTCTGCTGTTCATCAAATCGCGACTGGTCAGCGCGGGAAGCGCGTACGCACCGGACAGCGCACTGGCCGAACGGCTCGCGTCGGAAAGGCCGAGGCTCGAAGGCGAGAGAACCTGGATGGGCGCCGCCTGGAAAGAGCGCAGGCCGGAGGGCATCATCATCTCAATGACGGGAACGCCCTACGAGATGGGATACCAGCACGGAACCCTTCTCAGGGATGATATCCGCCGCGGCGTGGTGCCGGTGTTCGCGGACCCCGTGACGAATTCGCGGGACCATCGGCGCAAGCCCGAATTCCTGCGAAAGCTCATGCTCGCCTATCTGGACTTCACCGTCTTTGGGCCGCTGGAGCGCGATACGCCGGCGGAATACCTCATGGAGCTCAGGGGTATCGCCGACGGCTCCGGCGTGGACTATCGCGACCTGGTACGGGCCACGTATAAATCCGAGCTCACGATGATAATGGTGCCGAAGGTCGTTCGGGGGAAGGCGAAATCGCTCGGCATCGCCGCCGAATGCTCCGATTTCGCGGCGGCGGGCGCCGCAACCGCCGACGGCAGGCTCATCATGGGCAGGAATACCGACTATCCCGGCCAGGGGAAGTGGATGGGCGGCCAGACGGTTTTCATTTACCGGCCATTGCGAGGGCACAAATACGTGAACATCTCCACGGCCGGACTGATAAAATGCAATTCGGCCGTCAACGAAAAGGGTATCGTCATCGGCGGTCACTTCATGGGCTTCGATGGCACCGGGCCCCGGGGGCTTTCGTATACGGTGCTGCAGCATGAAATAATGCGAAAGGCCTCGAGCATCGACGAGGCCGTGGCGATCGTGAAAAGCGGCCGGCGGGCCGGCGCGTTCGGCTATATGATAGCGGACGGGAACCGGCGCGACGCGGTCGCGATAGAGGCCAACGCCGATACGGTCGGGCTCAAGAGGATGAAGGACGGCGCGCTGGTGCTCACCAACTTCGCCACGACCCCGGAGCTCGAAAAGACCGACCTCATGCGTCGTTACAACATGGTGATGCGCGACCTTTTCGGGCGCTACAATCGTCTCGGCGAGCTCATCGCCTCGAGCCGGGGGCGCATAACGCCGGCGACGGCCGCGGCGTTCATGGGCGACCGGCTCGATATCGTCACGCGGACCGAGCGCGCCACCGGAATCACCGTGGGCGCGGCCAATAACGTTACCTCCGCGGTCTTCGTCCCGGAGGACGGTGTGGTCTGGATGGCCGCGGGCGTGGAGCCGGCGTGCGACGGCGTTTTTTACGGCTTCGACGTGCGCGCGGAGCTCGCCGGTACCGCTCCGAGGAAACTGCGGGCGCTTCCCGGGTATGCGTGGAAGGACCGCTCGAAAAGGAAGGGACTCGGGCATTTCATGAAGGCGTATGCGGGACACGAGGAGAATCCTTTTGATACCGCGGAGATCATGACCCACCTCGACGCGGCGATCGCGCTCGATCCCCGGGAGCCCATTTATCTCCGCTTGAAAGCATCGCTCATGCTGTCCTCCGGCACGTATAAGGAGGCGGTTACCCTGCTCGAAAAATCACTCGATATGCCCCAGTCGAACAGCGAGCGCGCCCATGCCCTTCTGCTTGCAGGGCAGGGCCTCGATCTGATGGGAGAGCGTGACCGGGCGGTCGCGCGCTACCGTATGGCGGAGGCCCTCCATGCGGCGCACGGGCGGGATTTCCTGAATGGCGTAAACGGAATGCTCGCCGCCTTCTGTAAAAAGTACATCGACAGCCCCTTTACCGCGAAACAGATTGCCGATATCCCGATAGCGTTCAGTTCCGAGTCGGGCATCGAATAGCTCTTCACACTCCTTCGCGGGGAAGCTTTCTTTTCGTCGGTGTAAAATAATGCCGCCGTGGGCCGATTCACGGCGGCGTTTTTACCCAAATCCTTGACAAAACGCGCCTCCCGAACGATTCTTCGCGCACGGGGGGACGGTACGCCCCGATACAGCACGGCTAACGGCGGATCAAATGGACAGCGAAGAGAAGAAAAAACCGCAGAACTTTATCGAGGAAATTATAGAGGAGGATTTAAGCGGCGGGAAGAACGGCGCCGCCGTTCACACCCGGTTCCCCCCCGAGCCCAACGGTTATCTCCACATCGGCCACGCGAAATCGATCTGCCTGAACTTCGGCCTGGCGGCCAAATACGCCGGGCGCTGCAATCTTCGTTTCGATGACACCAATCCCGAGAAGGAAGAAGTCGAATACGTCGACTCCATCATGGAGGACGTGCGCTGGCTCGGTTTCCAGTGGCACGACCGGCCGTACTACGCCTCGGATTATTTCGGCGCCATCTATGACTGGGCGGTGCTGTTGATAAAAAAGGACCTCGCCTATGTCTGCGATATGAGCGCCGAGGAGATCGCCGCCACGCGCGGCACGCCGACCGAGCCGGGCAGGATAAGCCCGTGGCGCGACCGTACGATAGATGAGAACCTCGATCTCTTCGCGCGAATGAAAAACGGCGAGTTCCCGGACGGCGCGAAGGTGCTCCGGGCGAAGATCGGCATGGATTCGCCCAACATGCACATGCGCGACCCGGTACTCTACCGGATCAAGCGCGCCGAGCACCATCGCACCGGAAACGACTGGTGCATATACCCCATGTACGACTTCGCCCACGGCCAGTCCGACTACATAGAGGGCATCACCCATTCCATCTGCACGCTCGAGTTCGAGGTGCACCGCCCGCTCTACGACTGGTTCCTCGACCATATCGCCGAGGAGGGGAGGGTCCGGCCGCGCCAGATCGAATTCGCCCGGCTCAACCTCAGCTACACGGTGATGAGCAAGCGCCTGCTCCTTCGTCTCGTGAAGGAAGGCCATGTGAGCGGATGGGACGATCCGCGCATGCCCACCATCTCGGGGCTCCGCAGGCGCGGCTGCACGCCCGAGTCGATACGGACCTTCGCGGCGATCATAGGCGTGGCCAAGCGGGACACCGTGGTGGATATGGCGCTCCTCGAGCACTGCATCCGCGAGGACCTCAACAGGCGCTCGCCGCGCGTGATGGGGGTGCTCAACCCGCTGAGGCTCGTCATAGAGAATTATCCCGAAGACCGCGTCGATGAGTTCGAAATCGTCAACAACCCGGAGGACCCCTCGGCGGGATCGCGCAGGGTGCCCTTTTCGCGCGTCGTTTACATCGAGCGCGAGGATTTCATGGAAGAGCCGCCGAAGGGCTTTTTCAGGCTCGCCCCGGGGCGCGAGGTGCGGCTTCGCGGCGCGTGCCTGGTTACCTGCACCGATGTGATCAAGGACGAAAACGGGGGGATATCGGAGCTTCGCTGCACATGGGACCCGGCCTCGATCGGCGGCACCGCCCCCGACGGACGCAAGGTAAAGGGGACACTGCACTGGGTTTCGGCCGCGCATGCCGTGAAGGCCGAGGTGAGGTTGTATGAACGCCTGTTCACGAAGGAAGACCCGTACGATGCGGAGGAGGGAAAGGATTTTCTCTCGAACATCAATCCCGGTTCGCTGAAGGTCGTGACGGGATATATAGAGCCGCACGTTGCATCGTATCGGCCCGGGGACCGTTGCCAGTTCGAACGCTTGGGCTATTTCTGTGTCGACGCGGACAGCACGGCCGGACACCCTGTCTTCAACAGGACCATCACGCTGAAGGACTCCTGGGCGCGGGAGGCCGGGAAGGCATAGGCCGTCCGGCGCGGATTGTACGTGATTGTCGTTGTGTAATGACGGTCACTCTGCCGGACGTTTCGCTGAAGCCGGGGCCCTTCCTCGTGTTCGGGGTGGAATGAGCGAAGGTTCGCGGCGGGGGCTCACGGTTTTCTTCTGCCGCGCCGTTTGGGCGGATGGTAGTGAATGTATACGCGCCTGAGCAATTCTATCCTTTCATATAACAGCTTTTCAATCGAGTCCGCTATCCTGTTGCCGTCCGAAACGCTCAGGTTGCCGTCGATCCCGATGGTGATATTCACCATGTAATAGGGGCCGAACCGGTGGGTGTGAATGCTCTCAATGCTTTTAACGTCGTCACGGGTCGAGAGTATCCCTCTGATCTTGATATCCATTTCGGTGCCCGGCACCGTGTCCATGAGCTCGGCGGTGGATTCCCTCAAGATGTCGATGCCGGTCTTGGCCACGATGATCGCCACGAGCGCTCCCGCCAGCGGATCGAGCCATGGAAAGCCGAAAAGGCCGAATGTTATCCCGATCGCGACCCCCAGCGAGGCGAAAATATCGTTCCGGTGGTCTTTCGCGAGTGCCGAGACGGCCATGTTCTGAGTGACCCGACTGACCGCGGCCGCGTCGAGCATCAGGAAGATCTTGGCGAATACGGTTAGAAGCGCCGCGGCCAGCGTGAAATACTCCACCTGGTTCCTCTCACCGCTTCCGGACAACATGTCGAAGGTCGAATTGATCGAGTCCCAGAAAATGGCGATGCCGGTCGTGATTACGAAGGCGCCGATTACGACGGCCGCTATGCTCTCGAGCTGGTGGTGACCGTAAGGGTGTTCGTCGTCGGCGGGCTGCGCGGACAGTTTCACCAGCAGTTTCACGAAGAGAAAATAGACGACGTCAGAAAAGGAGTTGATCCCGTCGGCCAGTAGCGCCTTGCTGTGGCCGACAATCCCCACGGATATTTTAAGCAGGGCCAGGAGGCCGTTCGCGGACAGTCCGAGATTGACGACCCGGTTGGACTGCCTCTGGCGTCTGGCGTCAAAGTTACACTCGGCTGTTTTCAGCAGATCGGTTTCAGTGCTCATGTGTCGTTTCAACGATTCCCGGGCTCTCCGGCACTCAGCGACAGGGCGAATCATGGTTCCGGTCTCATTGTCCGTTCCGTTTCGTTTTTCCGCAACCTTAAAATACAATATCGTTTCCCGACGAGGGTAATTATTTACATATTCCCGCCGCCGGTGAATGCCGACTTGCACGATATGAGTCGAATGCAGAGGGGGCGAAAGGGCATGTCATCGACAGTGACGCAAATGGCGTGTACATAATTATGTTGACATACATGAAAAGATGCTTTGACTCAAAGGCATAGAGCGTAATACAAGGAGGAAGGAGATTAAATGAAATACAGGTTCCCCCTGCTGAAGCTTACACTGGCACTCGAATTTTTCGCGTATACCTTTCCGGTGGTGCTGCTCGCGTATTTCGTTGTGATCGGAGGCAATTATCTCGATAAGCTTACGCCGTTTGTAATAAGCGCCGGTGCCGGTTCGGCGGCCGCGTTGATAATTTTCAATGCACTGCGCTGGACTTACTTAATTCCGGTTTTCAGAGCCCTGCGCAAACCGCAGGGGCGCACGAACGAGGAGCTGGCCGAATATAAAATACGGCTTCTGAATAGGCCGATGAGGGAAGCGCTCGCTATTCCGATGCGATACTTGATCGGCGTCGGCGTGGCTCTGTTTTTCCTGAATAGTCTTGGCGTTCTGAGCAGGTTAACCCTTTTCATCATGCCGATCGCGACCGTGATGGTCATTCCGATAAATATGAGCCTCTTCTATTTTCAGACCGAGGTAAGCCTGGCACCATACCTCCAGGACCCGCGGTTCGCGGGTGTTACCGTCCCCGAGGGGGCCTATTCGCCGCTGGGCACGTTTGTGCGGATTCTCTGGGTCCTGGGATCGGTACTGCTGGTCCCGATGGTGATTTTCACCACCTTCCTGTACATGATCATGAACAACCTGATAGTTCTGAATAATTTCTTTTTGCACATAGGATTCATAAGTTTTTTCCTTCTGGGAACGGTGCTGATAAGCGCCTACTATTTCGCCAAATCCACAAAGACGAATCTCTCGGGCATAAAGGCCGCACTCAACAGGATGTCGGAGGGTATCCTCAGCGTGCGTTTTGTTCCGATGATCTCGACCGACGAGGCGGGCGAGATGACGGTCGATATCAACAATCTGCAACTGAAGCTTTTCGGGGTTATACAGCGCATCCAGGAGTATTCGGACGAGATAATGTCGGCGATCAGCGAGGTTTCGGCCACCACAAATTCCTTCGCGGAGAACGCCCAGAGCCAGGCGGCATCCACCGAAGAGATCAGCAGCACGCTTGAAGAGGTTGGTGCGGGAATCGAGAACATCGCCGACAATTCCTCAAGCCAGAATGACAGGCTGGCGGCGCTGCGTCTTCTTATGGATAAGCTTTCGGCAAGCCTGGAGGAGGTCGGTGGAAAGCTCGAGGATTATCTCGGCATATCGAATTCCATCGCCTCGAGCGGAAAGGAGGGCGAGCGATCGCTCAACCGGATGCGTGAAAGCATGTCCGCCATAAACGAGAGGTCGAGGGAGATGATCGCCGTTACCGGGATCATAAACGATATATCGGACAGAATAAACCTCCTGTCGCTTAACGCCGCGATCGAAGCGGCGCGCGCCGGTAATGCGGGAAGGGGATTCGCCGTCGTGGCGGACGAAATATCGAAACTGGCGGACCAGACATCTTCGAGCATCAACGAGATTGACCGGTTCATTAAAAAAAACAACGAGGAGATCGAGGGCGGGATGGACGGCGTGCGGCAGACGATCTCCTCACTCGAGAATATCCTGGCCGGCGTGCAGTCGATAGGCGGGGGTATGAGCGAGCTGTCCGCGGTCATGAGGGAGCAGATCGCGCTCAACGGGAAGGTCAACCGGTCCGCCGAGGACGTGCAAAAGAAGTCCGAGGAGATCAAGAGCTCGACGGACGAACAGAGGACCGCCACCGGGGAAATCGTGAAGTCGGTCTCGAGCGTCAATATGCTGACGCAGTCCTACGCCACCGGCGCGGAGGAAATGCTGGCCACGGCGGAGAACACCGCATCGATGGTCGAGAGGCTCCGGGAGGCGGTCGATTTCTTTACCCTGGAGGAGGGGCGGACCCGGCGCCCGGGTTGAAAAAACGAGATTGTCGTTTCGGGGGGGAGTCATGACAGGGAAATCTAAAGCCGTCGGCATCGCAATCGTCGTCGTTGTCGTACTCATGGCGGCCATTCCGCTCGGCAGGCCCGCGGACCGTGGCGGCGGCTATGACGGGTATTTCGCCGCATTGAACGATGCGCTGAAAGAATCTGGTGTCGCCCAGCCCGCGATCGTACTCGACCTCGACCGTGTCGATTCGAACATCGACAGGGTGCGGAAAGTCGTCAGGGCACCGCTGGAGTACCGGATCGTAACCAAGTCACTGCCATCCCCCGATTTTCTTCTATATGTAATGCGGAAAGCCCGTACGAAAAGACTCATGCCCTTCCATCTGTCACATATGCGCACCATCCTCGAGGCCGCGGGGCCGGGTGTGGATATGCTTCCCGGCCGGCCGTTCCCCGTGGCGGCACTTTCGGGTTTTTATGATTCCCTGCCCGCGGCGCTGAAGAAGGAGGTGGTGCGATCGGTTCAGTGGCTGGTCGATTCGGAGGAGAGGCTGGGGGAATACCTGGACTTCGCCAGACGGCGCGGCATCACGCTTCGCGTCAACCTCGAGATAGACGTGGGGCTTCATCGCGGAGGCGCGCGATCAACTGAAGAGCTCGGCCGTATGCTCGGCATAATAGCGGCGGGTTCGGGGCGGCTCGTATTCGCCGGGTTTATGGGTTACGACGGACACGTGGCTCATGTACCGCTGTATATCGGGTCGAAGGAAAAGGCGATACGCCGTGAATTCGCCGGGTCAATGACGCGCTACGGTGAATTCGTGCGTTACGGTCGCGAGAAATACCCCGCGCTGTTCGCCGGAGACCTGACGTTCAACAGCGGTGGCAGCACGACCTACGCGCTGTATGACGAAACGCTTCCGGTCAACGACATCGCGGCCGGATCGTGCCTGGTCATGCCGTCGACGTTCGACGTATTCACGCTCAGGGGCCACCTGCCGGCCCTCTTCATCGCGGCTCCGGTACTCAAGAAGATCGACGGTTTCGGCGTGCCGTTCATCGAGACCTTTCATTCGCTCGTCGAATGGTGGGACCCCAATACGGCCGTCACCTTTTACGTCAGCGGGGGCGGCTGGTCCGACAGGATTCTCGCGCCGGCGGGCATTTCGGTGAACGCGCTCACCGCAAGCCCGCCCAATGAAAACATGCTCCCGAACCAGAGCATGCTGAACGGCTCGAAAAGCGTCACAATCGGGACCGGGGACCACGTGTTCTACCATCCGCTGCAGGGGGACGCGCTCATGCAGTTTGACGCGATATACGTGGCGCGAAAAGGTAAAATTACGAACGTCTGGAGGCCGTTCGGTTCCAGGCTTTGACGGGGCCGCTCACCGCTCATTTCCCGGCCAAGCCGAGATAGCCTTCCCTGAGATCGGTATGGCTCACGAACATCCATGCGGTCCAGCCGGAGGCGGAAGACGCTTTTACGTCCGCTCCCCGCTTTAAGAGGTATTCCATCGCATCGGGAGCGAGGCCGAATATCGCGTACATGAGAGGAGTACGGCCAAGAGCGTCGCGCGCGTCGATCGCGGCACCGGCGCGAATGAGCTCCCCGAGCAAAGCCGTATCGTTGAAGTAAGCGGCTATCATCAACGGCGTTCGTCCGCCGGCGTCGACGAAGCCGCTGTCCACTCCGCGCATTCTTCTGCCGGCGGTATCCGCGTTTTTGTATGCTGCAAGAACGCTGATCCGCGCCGACCATTCCTCCATCCCGGGACGGTATATCATCCGCTCGTGCACCGCCAGCGTGGATGTATGCTTTTCCATGGATGCGATGATATTCCGCGCCTTCTTCTCCGTCAGCGCGGGCATGATTTTCCTCAGCGCCGCCCTGCGGAAGTACGCGTCCCCGCGCTGTTCGACGAGTATTTTCGTACACTCCCGTTCACTGAAGTCGGCATAATCGGCCGGGAGGGGCAGGCGCCATGCCTCATCATCGATTCCCGCCAGCATGTACCGGACGCGTGACGCCGGCACGCCACCATCGCCGGGGCCCGGCCGGACCACTTTCGTCGGGAACAGTCGTCCGATAAGCCCTTCCTTCTCCGTTCCGGAGATCTCCCGGGCGATGCCCCTGCCGGGATCGAATTCGAAGAGGTCGTGGAGCATATCCGCGCCGGTGTCGCTCCATCCCGTATGGTAAAGCATGTATATTGCCGGGCCATTGATCGCCCACCGGGTCCCTTTGACCGATCCGCGGCCCATGTGGGAGGATGTGGGCCTGAGCGTGGCCAGCCGGGCGATTCTTCTGGCCGCCGGATCGAAAGAGTAGAGATGGACGGCGTCGTAATAGGTTTTCCCGGGGCTGTGCATATACATGGGAATGATCGTGCTTCCGGGCCCGGAAAGGACGTAATCGCACAGGAAGTAGACCGGGCCGCCGGAACGCAGACCGTCCGAGACTTCCCTGTGTGTCGAGATTTCCCTGTTTTTCAGCATGTCGAACGAACGGCAGCAGGCCGGATGGATCGTGAAACAGAAAATCATCGCCGCCAGGGCGAATCCATGGCGACCGCGTCCGGAAACCCGCCTCATCATGATACCGAACTCCCGGTCCATGCGCTTCCTCCACGATGACTGCGTTCGAACGCTCGCATGCGTACGGGGACATGTCAAGGGATTTAGGTCGCGGT
>CAZVEG010000032.1:0-32078 GCA_964625625.1 uncultured Leptospirales bacterium
AGATTTATCAAGCGGGAGATCGCCTGTCCCGAATTCGATCATTATGCTACCCATAATCTTATAATCTTTAATCTGTTAATCCTTAATCAGTTCGTATATAACGTTTCGGTCTTCCCAGGCCTTGTTGCGCTCGTACATGTCGATCGGGAATTCCATCTGTTTGAGCTCGATGGGCGCGACCTTCTTCTCGACCAGACCGAGCGCAAGCGCCACGCCGTAAATGATCGCCTCGGGCCGCGGCGGACAGCCGGGAATGTAATAATTGACCGGGACCGCCTTGTCCGCGCCGCCGGTAACGTTGTAGCAATCGAACCAGCAGCCGCCGCCCACCGCGCACGAGCCGATACCGAACACCAGCTTCGGAGACGGCATGGCGTCATAGGCCTTCTTGACGATCGGAAGCGTCGGCCGGGTCACCGCGCCGGAAACCAGCATAACGTCGGCGTGCCGGGGCGAGGCAACGAGCTTCATGCCGAAACGCTCGATGTCGTAATAGGGCGTGAGAACGTTAAGGATCTCGATGTCGCAGCCGTTACACGCCCCCGAGTTGCAATGATACACCCACAGCGATCTGGGGAACGCCTTTTTTATCAGGTTCGCAAGCATGGCTACTCTCCCGCCTTTTCCGGCCTTTTGATTTTTTCGGTCTTTTCGTAGAGTTTCATATCGAACTGCTCGGAGCTCACCGGCACCACGGCCCTCATCTCGATGCTGTCGTATTTGAAGCCGATCCGCGACATGCGGTCGATCGCGTTGGTAATCTCGTGATCGTAGCAGCGCCCGCAACGCTGGCAGGTGGCCATGAAGAGCTCCATGGTCTCGTTGATGTCTTCCTTGCTTCCGGTCGCCAGCTCGTAATTCGGCGTCATGGTGATGGCGTCCTCGGGACACACGTCCGCGCAGCGCCCGCAGTAGGTACAGCGCGAGCCGTCGTAGACCATCACGCGGAGTTCCTGGCAGAGGTCGCGGACCAGGATCGTGCGCGCCGGGCAGTGCGCCGCGCAGCCGCCGCAGCCGATGCACTTGTGGTGATCCCAGTAGGGCTGCCCCCTGAAATTGTCAGGAGCCGGGCGCGGCTCGAACGGATACCGAAGCGTCACCACGCCGGGTTTCGCCACCATGAAAACCTGCTTTATCTTACTTGTCAGCCACACGGTGTTTCTCCTTGGAGTTAAGATTCAAGATTCAAGATTTAAAGATTCATCAAGCGGAAAATCACCTGTCTTGAACCCGTTCATTATGCTATCCATAATCTTCCAATCTTCAATCTTCTAATCTTTAATCTTCTAATCTTTAATCGTCTAAATTCCGTACGCCGTAAGTCCTACCGCCACGAGCGAGGCGGCGATCAATATCGCGTAATATTTCACCGCCTGGTCGATGCGCAGCCTCGGATTGGTCGAGCCGAGCAGGGCGATGAGCACGAAGACCGCCAGTATCTCGACGAGCTGAACCGCCATATCGACGAGGTAATACCCGGTGTTGACGAGCGGAACGAACACCGCGACGAACAGAGCCGCGTAGAACATCTGTTTGATCATCATGTAGTACTTGAAGAGTGCAAGCCCCGGACCGCTGTACTCGATAAAGGGGCCTTCCATTATCTCCACCTCGGCCTCGGCGATGTCGAAGGGCTGTCTGGCCACGAAGGCCTGGAGCGCCATCAGGAAGACGACGAGCATGAGCACCATCGAGAATCCGTAGACGCCGTTAAGCGAGCTCGCCATGCTGGCGTCGATCGCCAGGCTCTTCGCCTTGAGCGCGCCCAGGATGAAGGTCATGGCGAGCACCGGTTCCACCATGATCATAGTGACCATCTCCCGGCTCGCCCCCACCATGGCGTAGGTGTTCTTGCTGGACAGCGCCCCCAGCAGCACCGACACCCCGCCGAGCGTTAGCAGGTAGATGACGGTGATGATGTCTCCGTACTGCGTGAGGAACCCGGGCGTGTAGCCGAGCGGCATGAGCGACACCGCCGTTATAATCGATGCGAGCGCCATCATGGGCGCGATTCTGAACGCCCAGTTTCCGGCCGAAAGCGTCTCCTTGCCCAGAAGCTTCAGGAGATCATAATAGGGCTGGATTATCGGCGGCCCCTGGCGGGACTGCACCTTTGCGTAAAGCTTTCGCACAACGCCCTCGAAGAGCGGGGCGAGAGCCAGGAAAACCAGTACGTTGATCACGGCTATCAGGATATCCATACGCTTTCCCCTATCGTTTATTCCGTGAGAGCTCTTCAAGCTCGCGCTGTGAGGCCGTTTTCGCGGCACCCGATCGGAGGTCCACTATCTCCATCCGGTCGGTGCAGGAAAAGCACGGATCGATGCTCCCTATGATGATCGGCACGTCGGCGAGCTGGTTGCCGAGCAGCATGAGCGGCACGCCCTGCAGGTTGGGATACGTCGGGGCGCGCACCCGCCAGCGCTCGGGCGCGTTCTCCTCGCCGGTGATGACGTAGTGCACCACCTCGCCGCGGGGGGCCTCGACGGCGGCCAGGCCGTGCTTCAGCGCCGGGATCGGCGCCTCGAGCTCGGTGAGTATCGGGCCGTCGTTCGGCATTTTATCCAGACACTGCCTGATGATCTTTATCGACTCGAAGGTCTCGAGCAGGCGCACCAGCACGGTGGCCCACACGTCGTTGGAATCGAAGACCGGCACGTCGAACTTCATCTCGTCGTACGCCGCGTACGGATAGTCGCGCCGCGCGTCTATATCGACGTTCCGGGCGCGCGCCACGGGACCGACGAGACTCCAGAGCACCGTGTCGGCGGTCGAAACATAGCCGACGCCCTTTGTCCTTCTGTGTATGGCCGAATCGCCCTGGATCGCCTTCTGCACGGTGAGAAGCTCCTCCTCCACCTTGCCGATCACGTTCAGAATATCTTCCTTTATTTCGGGCGTGATGTCGCGGCGCACCCCGCCTATGACGATCATCCCGTAGGTCTTCCTGTTCCCGGTGATGCGTTCGCCCAGCCACATGATCGGTTCGCGTATGCGCCACGACTGCATGAACACCGTGTCGAAACCGATCAGGTGACCGGCGACGCCGAGCCACAGCAGGTGCGAGTGGATGCGTTCGATCTCGAGCATGATGGTGCGGATGTACTCCGCCCTGCGCGATATCTTTATGCCGCCGGCGAGCTCCACCGCCTGGGAGTAACTGGTGGCATGAACCGATCCGCAGATGCCGCAGATGCGCTCGGCGACGAAGGGTATCTCGTTATACGTCAGCTGCGTCTGGCAGAGTTTTTCGATCCCGCGGTGCGTCATGAAGCCGCGGTAATCGCTTCCCTTTATGGTCTCACCGTCAACGTACACGGCGAAGTGCGCCGGCTCGTGCAGCGTGGGGTGATACGGGCCGACCGGCACGATGCTGCATCCCTCGGGGCATTCGTCCAGCTGGTAGGCCACGTCCTCGGCCGCAGGCGGCATCAGGTTCCAGGGGATGTCCTTGCGAAGCGGGTGCACCCCCGCGGGCCAGTCGTCGGCGAGGATGAGCCGTTTGGGTTTGGGGTGTCCGGTGAACTTCATTCCAAGAAGGTCAAAGTATTCGCGCTCCGACCATCCGGCGTTGGGGATGTCGGGAGTGATGGAGTCCATCTCGGGCTTCGCTTCGGGAACGGACGTGCGAAGCGCCAGGTAAATACCATCCCTGTCGAAGCCGAACGTGTGAATCATCCCCAGCGTCTTGTCGCGGGCGATGTTGTCGTAGCCGACGCTCACCAGATAGCGAGCACCCATGGAGATGATCTCGTTCGAAATCTCGCGCACCTTCGTGCTTTTTATATCAACGAACAGCCTCGTCGGGTTTTGCTCCTCGACGCCGACAACGGCATCCTTGAACTTCTTCTTTAAGCCGCTTTTGATCTCTTCAATCCCTGGCATACCGTACCTCGTTTAATAAGGGTGGCCTGTTTAATTACTTTACGTTCCCGCCGGTCCAATACAGCAGGTTTTTAAGCGCTGCGAACATGCTCTTGTCGCGATACCTGGTCCCGTCGTGCAGATCCTGGTATCCGCAGAGCCAGGTGGGAACCTCCCGCTCCTTCGACCCGCCCGCACGCCGGAGAAGCGCGGCAAAACCGAAGGCGGCGGCGAAGACGGCCAGAAGAAC
Source organism: uncultured Leptospirales bacterium (assembly GCA_964625625.1). GTDB lineage: Bacteria > Spirochaetota > UBA4802 > UBA4802 > UBA5368 > MVZN01. Next base: position 4,115 of record CAZVEG010000032.1, read on the forward strand.
AGCCGGGACCGCCATCGACGACACCGACGAAAGACCCGGAATACTCACCGACACGCCCATCGCCGAGTTGAAAACGTGCTCCTGTACCGCCATGTTTCTGAAGGCCGCGGACACCATCGATCCTCCGGAATTCGCGAATATACTGATGATCGTCTGGAAGTAGAAGAAGGGAATGAGCCCCTGGAGCAGACAAAGGGCGGTGAGGAAGAGCTTGGGGATGAGCATGCCCGCCGGAACCTCTTTGACCTCTTTACCTACACCCCATTCGGCCCCGGCCGATGTAAAAGTCATTCCGAAAAATTTCACGTAACACGACAGCGTCACGGCGCTGGTGAAGAGCGCGATGATTCCGAAGATCACCAGGAAGAGCACTTCACCACCGGCGAGAAGCGAGGTCGACACCAGCGTCCACTTGCTCGCAAAGCCGCTGAACGGCGGCACGCCCGAGATGGACAGCGATGCGACACCGGCGACGAGCGCGGTGACCGGCATGAGGTTGATGAGCCCGCCGAGCCTGTTGAGGTCCTTCGTCCCGGTGCTGTAGAGCACGCTGCCGCTGGTCAAGAAGAGCAGCCCCTTGAAAACCGCGTGGTTGAGCACGTGATAGATCACACCGACGAGCGCGATGAGCCCGAGCATCTGGAGCGACGCGCTTTCGGCGTTCACCATGAAGAGCGCCGCGCCGATGCCGAAGATGATGTAGCCCACCTGCCCTATCGAGGAATAGGCGAGCAGGCGTTTGGACTGGCTCTGTTTCATGGACTGTACGGTGCCGATAAAGAGCGTCACCACACCGAATGATGCGATGAGCGCGCCCCAGAAGGCCCCGCTGAAGTGGAAGGTCTCGTTGTGGGGTACCATCCAGAAGAAGGTGCGTATTATTCCGTACACGCCGGTCTTGATCATCACGCCCGAAAGGAGCGCGCTTATGGGAGACGGGGCGATGGAGTGCGCGTCGGGCAGCCACAGCTGGCCGAAGGGGAAGACCGCCGCCTTGAAGCCGAAGCCGAGGAAGATGAGCCCGTAGACCAGGTACGGCACCGCGCCGTGCGTGCCCCCCAGGCCGCGCGTAACGGCATGGATGGAATCGCCCATCGAGGTGCCGGCGATAAAGGCCGCGACGACGATGAACAGCCAGGCGAGCTCCATGAGCACGAGGTACTTGTTGGCGGCCCTGACGATTTCGCTCTTCCGGTGTTCGAAGCGCACCAGGAAATAACTGGTGATCGTCATCGCCTGCCAGGCGATGGTGAAACCGGTGCTGAGGTCGTCCACGGTGACGATACCGGCCATACCCAGCACGAATATCGGGTAGTTCGCGTAGTAACTCCGCAGGCCGTAATCACCGTAGTGCTCCATGTATTCGATAGAGTAGAAGGCGCTGACGATGGCCATGAGCGCGATGATGCCGAGGAAAAATCCGGCGAAACTGTCGAGCAGGAAATAGATTTCGAGCGGCCCCACCGATACGAGCTGCGTCGGAAGGGATTTAACGAATATGACGCTGTAACTGATGAAAAGAAGGAGGGCCCCCGCAACGGAGACAAAAATGAAGTTGAGCCAGCCCGCCAGCTTGCGTCTCTCGGCGATAAAGGGCACCACGACCGCCGAGCAGAGAAGTATCGCCATCGCGAGAATCAGTTTTCCATAAAGGTCACTCATACACATGCTCCTTCGGGGTGCTGTTTAACTGCTTCAATAAGAATATCACCGAGCGTATCGACGCTCTTCATTACGGTCTCTGAAAGCCCCTCGCCGAAATCGAGAGTTTCCGGCTCGATACCGAGAAGGTAGGTCTCCTTGCCCCGCTCCCGCCAGATCGACTCCGAAAGGCGGAGCGACAGCTTGTGGGTCGAGTAGTCGTTCAACAGGTCGCCGATCTCGGAAAAGCCGCCGAACATCACGTCTCCCGGCCTGCCCCCGAAGCGTACCGCGTCTATCACGAGGATTCTGTCCCAGTCTCCGTCGGCGATCTCGAAGGCATGGCTCTCGATGATGTCCCCGGCGTTCACCAGGTGCGCTCCGCCGTTCGCGCAGGCGGCGCGAAGCGACTCCACCAGGACCACGCCGGCACCATCGTCACCGAGCAGGGTGTTTCCCATGCCCACTATGCAGACCCTGCCCGAAAGGGCGTTTCGTATGTCGTCGACGATGTTCATCGTTTTCCGTTCATCCACTTGAATGACCGCGCGGTACGGCGGCTATATCTCCTCGCCGAGGGTCTTGATCTGCCGGTAGGTGTATACCGGACCGTCCGTGCAGACGAGGGTTCTTCCCACGGCGCAGTGCTGGCACTTGCCCACGCCGCACTTCATGTGCCGCTCGAGCGTCGAGTAGATGTTCTCGTCGGAAAGGCCGCGCTTCATGAGCTCGCCGATCACCGTGTTGAACATCACCGGCGGGCCGCACACGAAGGCGATGGTGTTGTCGATGGGAAGGTTCGCCTTGTCGAACAGCGTGTGCACGAAGCCCGTCTCCCCCTTCCAGTCCGGGGTGGGAACATCGACCGTTATATAGGTCTCGAAACCCTCGAAGCCCTGCCACTCCTTCAGATTTTCTTTGTACATGAGGTCGTCGGGCGTGCGCGCGCCATGAAGCACCAGCACTCTGCCGAAGTCCTTCTTGTACTGCAGCGCGTGGACGATGGACGAGCGCAGCGGGATGAGCCCGATACCGCCCGCCACGTACACCAGGTTTTTCCCCTTGAATTCATCGAAGGGGAAACCGTTGCCGAACGGTCCGCGGATTCCCACCTTGTCGCCGGGCTTCAGCGCGTGGAGGGCGCTCGTCACCTTGCCGACCGTTCTCACCGTTATGTGGAAACGGTCGTTCTCCGGGCTCGGCGGCAGCGAAACGGCGAACTCGCCAGCGCCGAATATGGTGCACATGATGAACTGCCCCGACCTGTACCTGAAATTATTCCATATCTCCCTGTTGTCGATCGAAAGGTAGAAGGTCTTCACCTCGCGAATCTCGTCCCTGATCTCCTCGATCGTGGCGACCTCGGGCACGGTGACTATCTTTCCATTCTGGATGTTCAGTACCTGGCTCATACGATTCCCCTACCTCGTTATTTCCCTTCTGACATAGGTCACGACGTTCGGCAGACCGATATCGCCGGGGCACACCCAGGCGCACCGGCCACAGCCGACACAGCCCGGCCTGAGATATTTCTTCATCTGCGAGTACGACAGCTTGCAGAAGAAGCGCTTGTTGCGACGGTCCTCAACCGGTTTGCGCGGGTTGTGCCCTCCCGCCATGCGCGAATAGCCCTCGTAGGAGCACGAGTCCCAGGTGCGCAGCCGGTCCGCGCAGCCGGCGCACTCCGGGTTATTGACGTCGGCGATATTGAAGCACGAGCACGACGGGCACACGAAGGTGCAGGCGCCGCACTCGAAGCACTGGTCCCCGATGTATTCCCAGACCTCCTCCTTCACGAAGCCGGTGGTGACGCGGTTCATCACGCGCGAGATCCAGGCCTTTGAATCGACGGCGATGTCTTCGAACATGGAGATCGATTTGTCGACCTTCTCCTTTTTCAACGCGAGATGGGAGTCGTTCGCCGCGGGAAGACCGAGCTTCGCGGCCAGCGCCGCTCCCTTTTCGGAACCGACCTCGACGAGGTACTCCCCTCCCAGCTCGGTAAGGTTGAGATCGTAGCCTTCGGAAGCCGCCGGCCCGCTGTCGGTGCACACGCAGAAGCACTGCTTGAAGGGCGCGACGCAGGTGTTCGTGACGATGAACATCTTCTTCCGGTGGTTGAGGTACACCTCGTCGACGAACTCCTGTCCCATGAAGAAACGGTCCAGGCAGAGCATGCCGGCCAGGTCGCAGGGACGAAGCCCCACCAGCGCCCTGGGCACGACCTTGTAATCGGGCTCCATCTTCACCGCGTTTTTCGATCTGTCGTATTCGTATGAGAGAATGCGCTCCATCTGAGGGAACACGACCGACTTGGGCGGATTGGACGGGATGGGGGCCGAGAGATTGATTTCGGCGAGGTCTTCCGCACGGTCGAAGAAGGTCTGCCCCGAGCCCTTCTCGATCATGGGACCGTATACCTGGTATTCCCGGCTGAGCTCCTGTGCGATTTTACCGACGTCGGCTTTCTTGATAAGGAACATGGTCATACCTTCTCAATCCTTACTGGAATCGTTGCGTCTTCTCCCTGCCTGAGAACCTCCGTGTGCCCCAGCAAAAACCGCGATATCATTTCCTGGACGAAATACGGCGCGTAAGCGGTGTTGGGCTTTACATCGTCCGAAACCTTCGCCGCCACGCGCATCTCGCCGTGCGGGGAAACCACGCGCACCGGCCAGCGGTCGCGCACGCCGATCTCCTTCGCGCTCTGCGGACAGATTTCCACGTAACCCTCGGGGTAGTCCATGAGCGTCGCGTTGTATTCGCGCATGGGGATGTGCGTCTTCTTCATGAGGTTGTTCTGGTGCCAGAAATGCTGCGCCTTGCCCACCATGAGCAGGAAGGGAAACTGTTCTTTCGCCGCGGGCACCTCGAAGACGTCGCTGACCTTGTAAAATGAAAGCTTTCGCCCCGCCTTCGCGACATCGAAGCGCCCGGTGCCCTGCGGGTTCTTTTCGTCCACGGGCCACTGCATGCCGAAACCGGTCGAAAGCTTCGAGTGTGAAACACCGGCATAGGAGGGGGTGAGGCGCGCTATTTCATCCATCACCTCGGAGACCTTCGCGTACTTCCACGCCTGGCCCGCCTTTCCGGCGATCATGGAATAGAGCTTCCATCCGGGGAGCAGCCCGTCCTCGGGCTCGATCTTCTTCATGGAGAACTGTATACGCCGTTCGGTGTTGGTGAATGTGGCGTCTTCCTGTACGTAGGTCGCGACGGGCAGCACCACGTGCGCGTACTCGGCGAAGGGGTTTTTGAACGCGCCGACGTAGGCGACGAAATCGAGCTTTTTGATGGCGTCGGCGTAGCGCACGATCCCTTCGTCATGATCGACCACGACCAGGGCCTTGAGTTTCGAAGACTGGTTCGACAGCATTTCATAGACAGGCGTCCCAGGCGCGGAGGGCACGTCAGCCTTCCACGCATCGGCGAATTTCTTCGTTACCGCCGCGTCGGCGAGCGACTGGAAACCGGTAAGCAGATCGGGTGCGAGTCCCATGTCGTACCCGCCCTGGAGGTTGTTGAGCCCGGCCACGGGATTGACGCCGCAGCCCTCCTTCCCGACCTTGCCGGCCATGAGGAAGAGATTGTAGATATAGCCGATGGTGTCCTCGTCGAGGCCCGAGATGCCGGACGAGAAGAACACCATGGCCGACTTCGCCTTCGCGAGATCGCGGGCCACCGCCTTGATCTCCTCGACCGGAACGCCGGTTCTGTCGGCCACCTCGTTGTCGGGAAGCAGCCCGAAAGCATGACGGAACTTCTCGAATCCTTCGGTGTGCGCGCTCAAAAAGGCGGCGTCGGAGAGATTTTCATCGTAGATTGTTTTGGCAAGCGCGAGTATCGCGAGCTTGTTGGCACCGGGTTTTACCTGTAAAAATTTCTTCGACAGCTTCGCGATCTGCGTGCACCGGCTGTCCAGCGTCACCACCATGGCGCCGGCGCGCTCGGCCATGTGGATCTCGCTTCCGATTATCGGGTTCTGTCGGGTGATGTCGATCCCCGCCACGAGGATGAATTCCGCCTTCCGGATCTCTTCCACCGAACCGAGCATGCCGGCCATTCCCGTGCCCGCGTGGAGCACGTTGAGGCTCGCGCGGTGACCGGAGTCGCTGTCGAGACTGATGTTGTTCGTTTTGAACGCCGCGCGCGCGAGTTTCATCAGAAGATAGTGCTCCTCGTTCGAGGAGCGGGGCGATGCGAGAAAACCGATCGACTCGGGAGGATATTTCTTCAGAGCCTCGACCAGGCGCGCCACCGCCTCGTCATAAGAGGCCTCTTTAAAACCGCCATCCGCGCGTACCAGCGGTTTCCTGATTCTTTCGGGAGTATCGAGGAGTTCATGGATGTTCCAGCCCCGCACGCAAAGACGTCCTTTGCTTATGGGATGGTTCTGGGAGGGATATACCCGGGTGATCCTGTTGTTTTCGACGCCGACGAAGTGGCCGCAACCTGTCCCGCAGAAGGTGCACACGCCAGGTTTTTGATTCATACCATAACACTCCACGCAATAGTATTTCCGTTGCCGGTCGCGCACAGCACCGCCCGCTTTTGAGACCTTGACGTTATACAGGCCCACAAGCACCGCGGACGGCTATACGCAAACCGACAAGACCTAGAGCGGAGCTTATGGAACCCTCACGGGCGGCCTTGTGATTGCTGCGCCTCACACGTGAATCACGCTCCAACCGTAGACCCCACATCGGATTAGTCAATATTATTTTAATGCTAATGAACTGTAATTTATTATTTTTTCTTATTTATACGATTTATGGATTATTGTTATTTTATATTTTACATCTAATAATATATGTCTATATTATAATATAATAAATATATTATCAAATATTGCAAAACACCATTTCCCGCGTTAGTAGTCAGCCAAAAGACACGGGATACGATCGCCGGAAAACATCCGGGCCGGACGGCAACCGGAACACATGAAAAAAATCTGGACGGGGAACGCGCAGACATGTTATCCAAGTTACTGGATAACTTCGCGGCGAATTCCGCCGCGCGAACCACGGGGGAGCGAAAGCTTGAAAACCAAGAGCAAGGGCATGATCGAGGCGGAGATAAGCGAGGCGCTGATCAAATTCGAAAAGGAATATATGGGACGGGGACCCATCGAAACCCGAACATATGTTATTGAAGATATGGTAATCGTCAGGATGAAGGGGGTTCTCACCAGGGCGGAAACCCAGCTCACTAAAAGCGGCGAAGGGCTCGACCTCATCAAGAAAGTGCGCATCAAGCTCATTGAGGAGGCCCGGCCCGTCCTTTTCGCCCTGCTCGGGGAAATTACCGGTCGCGAGTGCCGCAGCATGCACACCGATATCAGCACCGTGTCGGGAGAGCGGGTCCTCGTCTTCACGATGGATTGCGATCTTGAGGCCAGGATTAAAAATACTTGACAGAAAAAGGCGACTGAAAGTATGTTCCGCTGCGATATCGATTGGAAGATTGCGGGAAGATCCTCGAATCCGCGGACGACGGGCGTTCGGCGCGAACTGCGCTGAAATCCCGGGAGCACTACGGGGAGGATCGTCGCACGATAAGCCAGTATCGTTTTTCCTCCCGGCTTTTCCGGGAGAAAAGCGGTAGTGGCTTTTTTTATCGTCTTCAGGCGCACACCGATCCAGGGGCGGAACGGGGCGGTTGCACGCGGAGCGAAGGTGGAGTCTTTTGCATCATATCGGGGGCTGAACCGGTTTTATAAGCCCGGGAGGATGGATAATGATGGTGAAATCACGGCGAGCGCTACCAGTCACAGTCCTGCTCTTCACACTCGCCTGTTCCTCCGCGGGGGAACGGAACGCGACGCCCGCACGCGAAATTTCGAACCGTACCGCCGGAGCGCCGGCACAGAGACCCGAGGCCGCCGTCAGCCCGATGGTATTCAACGAGATATGGGGGTACCTGATGAAAGGCGAGGAGCGGGAGCTCGCGGGCGGGGAGCCGCTCACCGATATCTGTTACTTCGGCGTTCCCATCACCCCCAGAGGCGAACTGGGCGCCGTCCCCGCGCCGCCGCAGCTGCCCGGCGCCCTGCGCTCCCGGGTGAGGGTTCATATCGTCATAACGGAGCTTTCCAATCCGGCACTCACTCATTTCTGCCTGAATCCGGCGCTTCCCTATCGAAAACGCCTCGTCGGGGATATCGTCCGCGCCGCGGCCCGCTTCGATGGCGTGCAGATCGACTTCGAGAGCGTTCCGGCGGGCGATGCGAAGAATTTCCACGGCTTTCTCGACGAGATCAGGAAGGGTCTTCCGGCCGGAAAGCCGCTGAGTGTCGCGGTGCCGGCGCGCCGAAAATCCGTGAATGATGCCTACGATTATGCCGCCGTATCGAAGATCGCCGACCATGTCATCATCATGGCGTACGACCAGCACTGGAGTACGAGCCGGCCCGGCCCGGTGAGCTCCGTCGTATGGCTGAAGGAAATCATTGACTTCACCGAACACAGGATCCCCCGGCGGAAGCTCGTGATCGGGCTCCCGCTGTACGGCAGGGCCTGGCAGGACAGGACGCTCGCGCGCGCCCTGCGCAACCGTCACATCGACGATCTCATCGAATCGAGAAAGGCGACGCCCTCCTACAGCCCCGAAACCGGCTGCTATTTCGAATACGACGAGAGGGTCACCGTGAGGGTCTTTTATGACGACATCGAATCCACGCGCAGAAAACTCGAGCTCTGCCGCGATAAAAACATCGACGCGGCCGCCTTCTGGCGCATGGGACAGGGATCGTCCGGACTCTGGCCGCACATCCGGACGGCGCCGGCGCACCCTTCGCGCGTCCCGGCACAATCACTCAACGACAGCGAGGAAAAATCATGAACGCGATGCGATTCAGAATACTTAACAACAAGGTCATTCTGTATACCAGGGGAAAGGTCTGCGAGACCCCGGACGAGCTTTTTTCAAGCGGCCTGTTTCGCGAAATACTGACCCGCTTCATCGGAATGCTGCGTGAGAAGCGCTCGCCGCTACTCGAGGCCGCGGGGATGGGGAAGTTTCCCCCGGAGGAGGCCATCGCGCTCCTCGCCGAAACCATGCGGCATCTCGCCAAACTTCCGGCCCCTGTGGTCCCGAACGTGGTGAAGGGAGCCGACGTGCTCCTGGGCGACATCCCGAATTTCAGCCGGCTCATCGAACAGCTGTACAACTACTGGCGCTCGCACGACCGCTTCATCGTCTGCGACTCGGAGGGAGACAGCCTCGACAAGAGACCGTACCGGACCTTCAACGACACGGTCGAGCGAATGACGCACCTCATCCGCGGCGCGTACCGCGACATCGACGAGAATCTCACCTGCACGCACCCGAGAATCTACCGCCAGCTCGCCGCCGGCGCGCAGGTGGCCGCGATATCGCTTCCGAGGCCGCTGCAGCTGCCCGGCGGATTGTACGAGAAGCTTTCGCGCATCCGGGTGATCCGGCAGGTACTCATCAATCCGCCGCTCATCCTGAACCCGCCAATCAACAAACGCACCGGGCAGTTTGTCCGTGTCGGGCGCAACCCGCTGGAGGTGATCGACCCGGTCGACGATGAGTGGCTGTGCTACCCGGCGAAGGTGGGGCCGCTTCTCATACTCATCTATTTCCACGCTAAATTTTTCGAGCTGGGATTTTCGCTGTGCAATCTCTTCGAAATCGCCGACGACGATGACCTCACCCGCAGGCCCGACGCCATCTACCTGTTCGGCGTTCCCGGTGACGCTCTCGACGCTCTGGCCGAATTCCCGACGATGTTCCACGAAGACCGGGAGGGCGGCATGCTGGTGGCGGCCGTCCCCAACCGCGACGAGTTCGGCTATTTCGGTTATCTGAAAAAGATGGTCCTCACGCTGCACAATATCCGTATGATGCAGGCGGGACGGCTGCCCTTTCACGGCGCTTTCGTACGGATCGCCATGGACGGCGACTCACAGAAGAACATCCTGATTATCGGAGACACCGGCGCCGGAAAGTCTGAGACGCTGGAGGCCTTCAGGACCATCGGCGGCGACGACATACGCGACATGACCGTCATCGCCGACGACATGGGCTCGCTCGACATCGACGACGGCGGCGACATCGTCGGCTACGGCACGGAAATCGGTGCATTCCTGCGCCTCGACGACCTCCAGCCGGGCTACGCCTTCGGACAGATAGACCGCTCCATCATCATGAGCCCCGCGCAGGTCAACGCGCGCATCATACTGCCGGTCACCACCTGCGACACCATCATGAAGGGGCACCGGGTGGACATGGTGCTCTATGCCAACAACTACGAGCAGGTGGACGACGATCATCCCATCATAGAACGCTTTGGGGACGTGGACCGGGCATTCTCGGTCTTCCGCGAGGGAATGGTGATGAGCAAGGGCACCACGACCTCCACCGGCATCGTCCATTCGTATTTTGCCAACATCTTCGGGCCACCGCAGTACAGGGATATTCATGACCGGCTGGCGATGGTGTTCTTCAACGCTTTTTTCAACCGGGGGGTGTTCGTGGGACAGATGCGCACGCGGCTGGGAATCACCGGTTACGAAATGCGGGGCCCGGAAGAAGCGGCCGGCGAGTTGCTGCGGCTGGTCCGTGGCCAGGGCTGACGGCAAACGGACGCGGCCGTTACGCGGGGGGGAATTTCTCGATCGCGCTTTTTATAAGATACATCGCGTTATGGATGTAGCTTATGCCGCCGATAAAGCGCTCCTTGGTCATGCCCACGGGAAGCGAGTCAATGATATGCTGGATGGCCGAGAGCTCATCCTCCATCGCACGGTGACAGTCGAGCGCCCTTTCGCGACCGGTTCCCCGCACGAGCCGCTCCACCTTCGGCTGGAGCGCGGTAACATCGTAAAAAATGTCGCGGAGCGACGCGATCGATTCGGCCGGGCAGCGATTCACGAGCTTCTCTATGATGCATATGCGCACGATCCGGTACCCCAGGGTGACGTCCTGGCAGTTGCGGTTCGAGAAGCAGTCGGGGAAACGCTCGAAATAAACATCCCCCAGGGCGGTCATGTCGTCCTTTTCGAACGGAAAATCCCCTTTCAGGGAGGCGACTCGCTCCCGGAACGCCTCGATATCGGTGTTTTCGCTGAAAAGCCGCGCGATCATAGGCCCTCCCTTCCCCGCTGAACCAAGCTTACCGCATCGGGCCCGGGCAATCAAGACAAAAGCGCCCCGGAAATTGTATTGCATTTACATTTATCATGTCTGAAAAGTGTCACCGGACGCCATCGGAGGCGACCGTCCCGTCGCGCGGCGGGAACCGGCATAAGCCGGATAATTTTCAGCAGGAGTAAATTTTCTTTTTACTTTTTTAAATCCGAAAACGTAGTATATATGGGGACACTGAAAATGAAACGGATATTCACCCTTCTTGCCTGTGGCACCATCCTCGTCTGCGCCTCGGCCGCGTCGGCGCTCACGGGGGACGAGGCGGTCGGAAAATTCCAGGCCCGAATGAACGGCGTCGGCACGATGAGCGGAACCATCTCGTGGATGTACCAGAGCGGGCAGGGATACAGCGGCACGTTCAAATACATGGCCCCGGGGAAGATCCTGGTTAAATTCACCAGCCCCTCGGGCCGGATACTCTCCTCGAACGGAAAGCGACTCTGGGTTTTCGATTCTTCCAGCAATATCTGCGGCGTCCAGGACCTCGCCCGCGGCGGGTCCGGCGGGCTGGCGGGGCTGGTAAGCGGTTATCTCGCCATCCTCACGGCCCAGGGCCCGTCGGGATATACGATCAAACTCAAGAACAGCGAGCGCGCCTACTCGGACGTAACGCTCGCCCTCGACGGGAGCTTCCTGCCCAGAAAGATCGTGCTGCTCAACAAGGCCGGTGACGGCATGTCCATCACCTTCACGAACATAAGGACCGGCGAGAGCATGGCCCCGGGCATTTTCGATTTCTCGGTGCCGTCGAACGCCCAGCTGGTGAAGAATCCGCTCGATGTTAAATAGGGAAGCCCGTCCCCTCCGCCGGGGGATTATGGCGCGTCCCGACCGGGAGTAATAGCGCAACGCGCACCCGGACACGTTATGTCGTTTCGCACGGGGAATTATCGGTGATGAATAAAGAAACTGTTGCAACGGCACCCGCCGAACGGAAGCGCCCGCGATTATCCGCCGCGGGAGTACGGGCGGTGATCATCTTCGCCTGCGTGGCCCTGGCCGTGCCGACATCGGCGCAGCAGGAGCTTTTTTTCACCTACATCGGCGCGACGATCGGCGGCGGGGCCGCTGCCATCGACTACAGCGAGTGGGTGGTGGACCATCGCGAAACCGCGAGCGCCACGGGTACATGGTTCTCCGGCGGCCTGCTGCTCGACGTGATCGTGCGCGACCTGATCGGCGAATACTCGCTCCAGGTGGTGAATACCGGCGCGTCGGAAGACACGGTCGCCTCATTCCGCCTCCTCCATTCCGTCACGGGGAAATACGCGTTTCGGTTAGGCGAAAATTTTTTCCTCTCTCCGGGGCTGGGGCTCTATCTCGAGACGGGCCCGTCGGACAAGGACTATGACGGCGGTGCCGGAATCGCCGCAACGGCGGGCTGCGGATGGATGTTCTACCGTGACTGGATACTGTTTTTCGACATCATCGGCCGATACGGCTCGTACGGCCTTGGCGAGGACTCCACCATAGTCTCCTACGGCGTCAACCTGGGAGCCGTGTATAAAATCGGCAGGCTGTGATCCCGGTAACGCGCGCGGTACAGCCGTCGTTGTTTCTCCTTCTGATCATCATAGCCTCGATACTCTTCATGTATGGACTGGTGCTGGACTCGCCGGTGGAGCGCTCCGCCGGCATCGCCGTTACGCTCGTCGCCCTCCTGTTAGTCCATCCCATCATCCGTAGAACCATCGCCCGTGAGGAAAACGGCGTGTTCCGCGATCCGGCCGGAGAACCCATGCCGCCCGCAACCGGAAGGGGCCGGGCACCTCGGGTTCGATTTTTGTTTCGAGTGTTCCTGTTGATCGCGCTCACGCTCTCCTGCGCGGCCGCCGCCGCCTTTCGCATACAGACGACGGTGCGCCCCGATGCCGAAACGACGGTTCTTCACTCCTTTATCGGGACCGTTGAAAGCGTCCGGATGCAGCGCTATACCTCCGAGATGGTTCTTCGGCCGGAGGACGCCAGTGGCGGCACGCCGGGGGGACCGGCCCGTACGCCGCGCATGGCGGTCCTCTCCCCGCGCGACACGACCGTGCGGCCCGGGGACCAGTGCGCGGTATTCTCCCAGGCCCGCCCCATCACCCTGGAACGGATACGGGAGTCGCCGTTTCTCCGCGGACTGGCCCGGCGCGGGCTCACGCACATCGCCTATGCGGGCGAGGATTCCCTGTCCCTCGTCCGAACCGCCCCGGACCGCATGCGCGAAACCGTCCGATCCGCTATCGCCCGGTCGATCGACCTGCATTTCCGGGCCGAAACGGCCCAGCTCCTGAAGGCACTCTATTTCGGCAATAAAAACCACCTGGACAAACGAACGACCGAGCAGTACAGAAAAGCGGGGGTGATGCACGTCCTCGCCGCGAGCGGGTTGCACGTGGGTATTGTCGCCGCCATCCCGCTCATGATCCTCGCTCCGCTTCGGCTCGGGAAGACGGGCATCCTCGGAATCACCATCGTCCTCCTCGCTTTCTATCTCTATATAACGGACATGCCGGTTTCGCTCGTGCGCGCCTTTATGATGTTCGCCGCGTACGCCGCGCAGCGCCTGTTCGATATGGACCGGGGCGCGGTCAATACGCTCATGCTGACCGCGTCGGCGATCCTTATTTTCATGCCGCATGAGCTCTACGAGCCGGGCTTCCAGCTGACCTTCGGGGCCACGCTCGGGATTCTGCTCTTTTACCGCACGTTCGACGCATGCCTCGACTTCCTGCCCCGCATCCTGAGAGCGCCGCTCGCGCTGACGCTCGCGGCGCAGGTTCCCGTCTTCCCCGTCATCCTGTACCACATGAACGAGATAAACCTGGCGGGTACAGTCACGAACCTCGCCGCGGTACCCGGCGTAACGCTCGCGCTTTCCGCTTCAATCGCGGTGCAGTGCGTCGGCCTGTTTTCGGAATCCGTCGCGCGTATACTCGCGATACCGGTCGATGTTTCGGTGGAGGCAACCGCGCTTTTCGTGAGGATGATGGCCTCGCTGGGCGGTCATTTCCGGGCCGATCATCGCTGGTGGTCGCTTCTGCCTTTTTATGGGCTTTACATCAGCCCCCTGTTCGTAACACGGGAATACAGGCGAATGGCCGCCCTGGCCCTGCCGCTGGCCTTTGTCGGTGCGTGGCTCATGCTGTCGTCGGACGCCGTACGCCCGACCTCCCCGCGTGTCGTATACATGGAGCCCGGGGGAGCGCTGGTCGTCTCCGATGGCCGTCACGCCATGCTACACGGCCGGCTCTCCGGGCCGGAGGAGGCCAGGGTCGTGTATGAGATTCTTGAACGCGCGCGTGTCGAAACGCTTCAGCTGGCGCTGGCAGGAACCGATTTTCGCTCCCTGTCGGGCGCCGCTTTCCTCGCCCGTCGCTGTGTGATACCCTCCTGTGTCATCGATTCGGGCTTCCGGTTCTCGCGGGCCCTGTCCCGGCTCGTCACGATACTCGAACATGATGGGATCAGACCCGAATTTCGCACCCTTCCCCCGCCGCCATCGGATCGTGCGGACACGCGGCGTTCCATGGCTCTTTTCTCACCCCCGGTACGGGAATCGGTCATGTCGACCCTTTCCGCGATATTCAAACCGCCGGTGCCGGCGAGCGGGCCGGTGGGAGCGACGTCGGATCCGTCCGTCCCGGGCACTGAATGATTCCGGGTGAAAGGCCGACCGGCCGCGAAAAACGCTGTTGACAGGAGAACACCTCATCAGATTAGGCTGAAAAAGGACCGGACGGCCCTCGATGACGGCGATTTATCTGTTCAGTAAGCCCGACTGCGGTTCGATATTCAATACAGGGCGCGAGAGCGGACCCTTTAGAATTGCGGAAAATAACCCATATGGCGATTCCCAACACTTCCGACACCGCGGCAAGGGTGGCCAAGGGCGAACCCTTCAGCTTTTCCTTCCATTACCTGTCCGAGGACGTGGTACGGTACATCAACGCGCTGTTCGCGAAGATCCTCGCCGGGATGGACCAGATATTCCTGCTCGACACCTTTATCACCATCATCAGGGAGATATGCATAAACGCGGTAAAGGCCAATGCCAAACGCGTGTATTTCCGGACGATCGGCATCGACATCGACGACCGCGAGCGTTATCCCGAAGGTATCGAGATGTTCAAGAAGAACGTCATCGGCCATTTCGAGACGATGGACGCCGAACTGAAAAACAGCGATTACCGGGTCAGTTTCAGCATCAAAAAGGACCAGAAAGGGCTCGTCGTCCAGGTGCTCAACAATTCCATAATCCAGCCCGAGGAGATGGCGCGCATCAGCATGCGGATGGAAAAGGCGCGCCATTACGAGGATTTTACGGAGGCTTACGAGGAAATCTACGACGATACCGAAGGGGCCGGACTGGGTATAGTTCTTACCGTGCTGCTGTTGAAAAACTCCGGCATCGGTGTCGAGAACTACAGGATGATCCGCGGTGAGAAGGACACCCGGACCCTGCTGCTGATTCCTTTCGAGCTGCGGCCGCAGGAAATAACGACGACGATTAAAAAGCAGATACTCGCGGAAGTCGAAGGCATTCCGACCTTCCCGAAGAACGTAATGGAGCTCCAGCGGCTCTGCGCGAACCCGGAATCGTCCATCGGCGAGATCTCCGAAAAAATCAGCATCGACCCCGCCCTCTCGGCGGACGTGCTGAAACTCGCCAATTCGGCGGGATTCATCTCCGGCAAACGCATAGAGACCATATCCGAGGCGATCAAGAATATCGGGCTGAAAAACCTCAACGCCATACTGCTCGCCACCAGCGCGCGCTCCATACTCGACAAGCGCTATTCGCGCTTTGAACAGATATGGGCCCACTGCAACCAGGTGGCCTTCTACGCGCGCAAAATCGCCATGAAATACAAGCTTGCCCGCGCCGTGGAGAACGCCTTCCTGGGGGGACTGCTCCACGACCTCGGCAAGATCATCATGCTTTCGACAGATATGGGAACCACCAATAAAATAGCGGACATCGTAAAGGACCGCAAGATCAGGACATCCACCGTAATGGAAGAGATATCCGTGGGGATAAGTCACGCGAACATCGGCGAGATGATCGCCGCGAAGTGGGGCTTCCCCGACTACCTGGTAGAATCGATCCGCCACCATCATGCCCCGCTCAGCGCCGGCGAAGAGCACCGCGATATCGTTTTCATCGTCTACCTTGCCAACATCATGTGCGGAATAGAGTCCCGCCGCTACCAGCTGTATTATGCGGAAGACGAGGTGCTCGCGCGCTTCGCGCTCACATCGGACCCGGCGTTCAGCGATCTCCACGCCGAGCTTAAAACCGCCTACGATAACCGGACCGAATAGGCCGGCAGCCGGTTGTTCCGCATGGCCCGTTTTACAGTCAACGACACCCCCTCGGGATCCAAGACCCTCGTTTTCACGGGCCCGCCCGAAATCCGGATACATTCCGCCTACGATCCCGGGCGCGAGGCGGAAAGGGCCATCGCGTCTTTCAAGACCGGAAGGGCCACCGCCATAGTCGTCTGCGGCCTCGGCCTCGGATATCATGTCGCCGCCCTGCGACGCCGCTTCCCGGACCGCGCCATAATCGTCCTCGAAAGCGATCCGGAGGTGGTCGGTCTCGCGCGGGCGTCATGCCCGTCGAACATGGAGGGCGTGCACATAATCGTCTCCCCGGGCGACATCCCCGCGCTGCTCGAAAACTTCGATATCGACGTGTTCCGCGGCAAGGCGGTTTATTTCCACCGACCGTCATACACCCTCGACAGGGCTTTTTATGACTCGATGGTCGCCGATATCAGCCGCTATTTTTCGTCCAGGCTCTCGGACCTGCTTACGCGCTTCGAGTTCGAGGAACGCTGGTTCGCGAACATATTCGCGAACCTGCCGCGGAGCTTCCAGGCCGGGAGGGTGGCGGAGCTGTTCGGAAAATTCTCGGGATTCCCCGGTATAATCGTATCCGCGGGCCCGTCGTTGCGGAAAAACGCGTCGCTGCTCGGACGGCTTCGCGGCAGGGCCCTTATCGTTTCGGTGGATACGGCCCTGAAGGTGCTGCTGCGCCACGGCGTGGAACCGCATATCGTAATGACGATTGACGCGCAGAAACACAGCATCAAGCATTTCCTGGGAGAGCGCCCCGGCGGCACCGTGCTGCTGGCTGACATGGTGAGCTATCCGCGCATCACCGATATCTATCAGGGCGGAACCATGTTCAGCACCACGGCCAAATACTACAACGGGCCCGACGGCGAGGTACGACGCGAGCCGACCCCCGCGATGGACTGGGTTGAGCGATACATCGAGCCGCCGGGAGATGTACAGTCGGGAGGATCGGTGGCCACCAGCGCGTTCGATCTCCTGCTCAACCTGGGGTGCAGCCCGATCGTGCTTGTAGGGCAGGACCTGGCCTACACCGGAAGGGAAATCCACAGCACCGGCACCCATCACAACGGGGAGTGGCTGGCGAAGACAACGCGTTTTCTCAATCTCGACAGTATCAACCAGCGGGTTATACGGAAACGCAAGATCAAGTACGTCGAAGCGTACGGCGGAGCGGGTACCGTCATCTCCGATTACGTCTTCGACCTCTACAGAAGCTGGTTCGAGGATTCCGCCCGGAAAGTCGCGATTCCCGTCATAAACGCCAGCGGTGACGGCGCGCGAATCGCGGGCACCATCGAACGCCCGCTCGAGTCGCTGATTGACGAATTCCCCGTCCGCACACCCGGCCCCGTCGAGCTGCTGCGCCGATCCCTGGCCCGTGGAGAGCGAAACGCCGGCCGCCTGCGCCTGGCGCTGGAGAGCGCGCTGGATGTAACCGGGGCGGCGGCCGGACTCGCATCGAGGCCCGCCGAGTCGCTCACCGACACGGAACGGCAAATCCTGCTCGATACCGCGGCCCGGGATCTGCCGGAGCTTTTCGGCCCCTTCCTTCGCCGGACAAACGCTTACCTAGCCAGGCACTCGGAGCTCTCCGCGGAAAGAAGCGCCGGCATCCTCCTCGCGGACATCGCGGCCGCGGCGCGCAAGCTCCAGCGCCACCTCGCATCCTGCCGCGCCCGAATCGACGAGCTGCCCTGACGCATATTTTGCTCGAAAACACCGCGTACCGAGCCGATAATTGAAGCGACGCGGTTATATCAGACTGAATATGAACGGAATCTCCCCTTGCTGAAACGAGGAACTGACCGCTCCAGGGCGGGAAAGAAGATCACCCCTGCCGTCGCCGTCGCGACGGTTCTGCTGCTGGTATGCGCACCGGCCACAGCGGCCGACCTGATCGTCCGCCGCGGTGACGGAAGCATCAACTGGACCAGGTCTTTTATCAGCGCGACCGGCCGCTCGGAGGCTACGGTCGCGCCCGAAGGCGCGGCGATCGATCCCGAGGACGGCCGGACGCTTTCCATCAACGGCGCGCGAAGCGATACATACCGCCGGGCGCGGGAGGCCTCGCTCGAAAACCTGCTGCGCGCCATGAGGACCATCCGCATAGACCCCGACCGCCGGCTGAGTGATTTTCTCAAGGAGGACGATTCCGTCAGGCGGCGCCTTTCCGAAAGGCTGGCGGAAGAAACCAGGTTCAGACGCTATCCGGCGGGGTTCATGGCAAGCGAATGCGAGGCGCGATTGAGCTTCGGCGGCATTATCGGGTCCCTGTCATGGGACTTCCCGGCGATCGAGCTGCCGGTAATCGACGACTCGCCCCTCAAAACCGATTACACCGGGCTGATCGTGGACGGACGCGGCCTCGGGCTGGAGCCGATGCTCTTCCCTTCAATTTATGACGGGGACGGCGTCGAGATCTACGGCCGGACCTTCATCGACAGCCGCTTCGCGCTCAAACACGGCCTGGCCTCCTACTGCCACACCGAGGACGAGGCCCGCGCCCTGGGCAGGGCGGGAGATCGTCCCTATTACTCGGTTGCTCTCAAAAGCATGAACGCCTGCCCGGTAATATCGGAGAGGGACGCGCGGCGCGTGCTCGCCGCACAGACCACAAGAAATAGTTTGAAACGATGCAGGGTTGTCATTATACTTGACAGGAACGGCTGACGGGAATCATCACGAACGGGGCCGGACAGGACCATGAACCCACTGGTACAGATACTCTCTCGAATGATCGGCGGACTTAACGCCCTCATCGAACGCACGCCCAGGAAAACGGCCGAATCGATACGGCAGGGATTTTTCCTTCTGACGGCGATACTGCTCGTCATCGCGGTCATCATCGGACACCAGATCGGGAAGAAGGGCGCGCGGAAAATGGGCACGCAGATCGCGGGTGAAACAAACGACACCTTCGACATAGATGTAAAACTCGGAAAAAAGGGCGGCGATTTCCGGTCGATGCTCGATTCGGAACTGTTAAGCGAAATCAGGGAATCGACGATCAACAAGGTTCAATACCCCGTTCAGGGCAGGCTCGAACCGGAGACGGGTGACGGGATCATCGAACCGCCCTCCCCCGAACGCACCCTGTCGCCGACGCCCGACCTCGACCTGCGCGACCGTATATCGGAACCGGCCCGCACCGACGATGTTCGCGTCGATTCCGAGGTGAAAAATCTGAAACGAAGAGATCCGTTCCCCGCCGCCGGCGAGAAGCCGGAAATCATAAAGAATGATCGGGCGGAGGGCATCCTGAAACCGGGAACACCGGACGACATCGACCGCGTGCCGCCTCCGTTGACCGAAAAACCGCTGGTCCGCGAGGAGCGCGCGCCGGCGGAAAAGGCATCGGTTGAACCCGTCAAAAAGCTCAGGCGCCGCCCGGCGGAACTGCGGCCCATCCGAAAGGACACCGGAATAATCGCGAAATGAAACATCTAACGCTTGTACCCGCCGTCATCCTGCTCTCGTGCGCCTGCCTTATGGCACAGGGCCCTCAGCAGACCGAAGCCATAATAAGAAGCATACTCGAGGGGGAAATCCCGGCCGGGAAGAAGGAGACCGCGCCGAAAGCGACCGTTCCCGCGGCCCAGAAGCCGGTCCAGGCACCACAGAAAGGCGAGAAGCCCGACAGGGGCACACAGGCACCCGGACCGGACGAGGTACTCCTCAAAACGGGGATCCAGCTGTACAACGCCACCATGAACCAGGCCGCGCTTGCGAAGTTCAATGAGCTCAAGTCGAAATATCCCGAAAGCCCTTTCAGGGACTCGGCGGCGATCTGGGCGGGAAAAATCCATTTCGGCGCGAACAGACCGGCGGAGGCCGTCCGGGAATACGCGTCCATAGCCGAAGACTCCGGGGAATACCCCATGGCGCTCTATTCCATCGGCGAGGCCCATTATAAAAGCGGCAACCTCCCGGGAGCGATCGAGTCGTTCTACAGGGTATCCTCGCAGTTTCCGGACCACGAACGCTCGGACGACGCGCTGCTTTTCTTGGGCAACATCTACCTGAACGGCGGCAAGGGCACGCAGGCGCTTGAAACGACGATCAACATAATCCGGTACTACCCCGACCGCGAAACCGTCGATGACGCGTACTACCTGATGGCCAAGGTGTTCGAAAAAGACAGGACTCTCAGGGATATGGAGACCGCACGGCGGGTTTATCGCGCGTTTTTAAAGAGGGCGGCTGACGAGGGTTCCCCGCATTTCCGCAATTCACCGCTCAAGGCGCGGGTCGAGCGCGACCTGCGCTACATCGAATCGACGTATTTTAAGATGGGAAATTAGGCCTATTTAAGGGCCACGTTCATTTCCAGCTGGCCGAACGGGCTGTAGAGGCTGATCGCCAGCGTGGTCTGCTTGACGTGGGTGATGGTGAAGTTCTTGCCGTCTATGACGGTAGGCGTGGTGATCTCGATACGCTTGCCGGCGTAGGCAAATATGTTCATGGCGTTGCCGGTGATCATGTTGGCGAGCTCGCCGATGATGTCCTTGTATTCGGTCTTCATCTGGCCCTCCGTCAGCCCCGGGGCGAGAATCTCCGCGATCTTGTAGACCATATTGTAGCCCATGCTGTAGACGACTTCGCCGCTGATCGACCCGGTTATACCGATGAGGATAGCGACCTCGTGGGAGGGCTCGGGGGATTCCTTAATCGAAAGCTTGCCCCTTTTCAGGTCGACGCCCACAACAGATTTGAAGACCGCTCCCGCCGCCTCAAGAAACGGATTAACGTATTCAGCGTTTATGTTCATACCTGCCCTCTTTCCCTCAGCATGTCCCACCGACACGGCAGTCGCGAAAACGGCCTCCGCCTCGCGAGCATCACGACGACACTTTTACAACAGAAACCGGACAATATCAATCAAAATTTAAATTTTTTGAGACCTTCGACTTCTCGAGAAAAACGGTCATCATATTGATGTACACCGCGTTGGTCTTCTCGTTCCGGAGACCCGTTTCCAGGGTCGCGTACTGCGTAGCGGCGGGCTCCCCGAGCGGCACGTCCTTCCGCATCGGAGTGAACACGTACAGTCCGTCAAAAGAAGCGATCACCCGGGACGAGCTTCCGTTTCGAAGCGACAGACAGTCGCCGATGAAGAGCGGCGAATCGCTGAGGGAATACAGTACATTCCCCTTCGCTCCGGCCTCCCGCACCGGCTCACCCGCCTTGAATACCGCCGAAGTGCGCACGCCGCCGCCGAGACGCGCCGCCGCCCGTTCGAACGACCCGCCCTCCAGGGACAGGCGGTCGATCTCACCGGTTATTTCCTTCTTCTTCGCCTCGAACTTGCGGTCCTCGAGTTTTGTCCTGATACGCTGGCGGTCCGTTTTCGGGTCCTTCACCTCGGAGCGGTTCGCCGCCAGCTCGGCGTCGATCTCGGCGTCACTCACCCCGAGGCTTTCGGCCCACCGCTTCCGGAGCTCGGAGTTCGAAGCGTAACAGTAACGGATCTGTATCTTCGAATTGTCCACCGCGTTGCGGGTGATGACCTCGTCGCGGGAAACCCCCGCCCCGCTCTGTATCATGCGCACCAGTTCCTCATTAACAAGGTCTTCGCGCACCATGACGTAGTAATCGTTAAGGCTGAGGTGATGATGGTCGAGAAACAGGTTGAGGTACTGGCGGTTGAACTTTCCGGATTCGTCCCTGAACATCGGCATCTCGCGGATAACGCGCTTGATCCTGTCGTCCGAAACCCTGATGCCGATCTCCCCAGCCTTCTGGAGCTGGAGTCGGTAGCGGATCATGCTGTCGAGGATGTAGTGCTGCATCTCCTTGCTGTTCACGTCCTGAACCCGCTGCGACACGCTGTTGCGATAGCGGAGAAAATCGAGGTGATGCACTTTCTCGCCGTTGACGACGGCCACGATGCTCTTGTCCATGCCGAGCCGCGACATGAAATCGGGCATCCCGAAAGAGATGACGATAACCAGCACGAAAAAGCCGACTATGGCGTATCCCGCGATCTTTACGACAGGCGACCTGGAGTCGAACATGGCATACCTTCAGGAATCGGTTTAACGGGACGCCGACGCGCCCGTGCTACAGGGAAGGGGATTTACTCCACTCCGCGTATTTGTCAACGCAATTACGAGCCCTGCTCGGCTTCGTCGGCCAGCATGACGGGGATGCCGTCTTTGACGGGATACCGCCGGGCGCATTCGGTGCAGATGATCTTCTCGTTTTTGGCGTCGTATTCGATATCGCCCTTGCAGACCGGGCAGGCGAGGATGTCCAGGAGTTTGGTGTCGATCATGATTGATAGCCGCCCCTATTGTGATTTATCGCGCCGGATGGGCCGCTCGAACCCGTCGCGGACCGTTACGGTGGAGTATCGAAGCGGCGGACAAATCAGTCAATAAAAATATGCCCTTATTTTTTTTGATTAATATGCTTGAAATTATGTCCCCTCCGCCCCACCATAGGTATATTCCCGTCATGAAATTCATACACCTGCACAACCATTCGGACTACTCGATACTCGATGGAGCGCTGACGGTCGACAGCATGATCGACAGCGCCGTGGCGCTCGGCATGCCCGGAGTGGCGCTCACCGACCACGGCAACATGTTCGGCGCGATCGAATTCTACCAGAAGGCACGCAAAAAGGGCATAAAGCCCATTGTGGGGCAGGAATTCTACATGGCCCCGGGCTCGCGCTTTGAAAAAGAGGCCCGCGCGGGAGTCAAGGACGCCGGGTACCATCTGCTCCTGCTCGCGCGTGATTTCACGGGTTATCGCAATCTCATGAAGCTCTCCTCCATCGGCTACCTCGAGGGCTTTTACTACAAACCGAGGATCGATCTCGAAACGCTCCAGAAACACGGGGCGGGAATC
Organism: uncultured Leptospirales bacterium; assembly: GCA_964625625.1. GTDB lineage: Bacteria > Spirochaetota > UBA4802 > UBA4802 > UBA5368 > MVZN01. The sequence continues at coordinate 27,131 of CAZVEG010000032.1, forward strand.
ATCGCGTCGAGCGCCTGCCTTGCCGGCGAGATACCGTCGCTCATACTGCAGGGAAGGACCAGAGAGGCCATGGGCGTCGCCGGCCGCATGAACGAGATATTCGGCGACGGGAACTTCTTCCTAGAGCTCCAGGACCACGGCATTCCTGAACAGAAGACCGTCAATGCCGCTCTGGTGACGATGGCCTCAAAGCTCGGGCTCGACCTCATCGCCACGAACGACTGCCATTACCTCAGGAAAGAAGACTCGTTTTCGCACGAGGTGCTCCTCTGCATCCAGACCGGCAAGACCCTGGACGACGAAAACCGGATGAGGTTTTCCTCCGACCAGTTTTATTTCAAGACACAGGCCGAGATGGAGAGGGTGTTCCCGGACTTCCCGGACGCCCTGCACAACACGTATAAAATATTCGAGATGGTCGACCTCGACCTGGAACTCAACAACCCGATACTCCCGAACTTCGAGGTGCCCGAGGGGTTCACACTCGATTCCTACCTCAGGCATCTCGTCATGGAGGGAGCGCGAATGCACTTCGGCTCCGAGATCCCCGGCGAGGTGGCGGCCCGTATCGACTACGAGCTTCGCGTAATCACCGGCATGAGGTTTTCGGGCTACTTTTTAATCGTGTGGGACTTCATAAAATACGCCAGGGCCAGGGGCATTCCCGTGGGTCCGGGCCGCGGATCGGCCGCCGGTTCGATGGTATCGTACTGCCTGGGGATCACCAGCCTCAATCCCCTCGAATACAACCTTCTCTTCGAACGCTTCCTCAATCCCGACCGCAACGAGATGCCCGACATGGACATCGACTTCTGCGCCGACCGCCGCGAGGAGGTGATCGACTACGTCAAGAAAAAATACGGCGAGGACCATGTAAGCCAGATCATCACCTTCAACAAGATGAAAGCCAAGGCGGTCATAAAGGACGTGGCCAGGGTGCTCGGCATCCCCTTCTCCGAGGCGAATGAGATCAGCAAGCTCATCACCGAGGATTCGCTCAAGGAGGCCCTGGAGGCCTCCGAGGATTTCAAGAAGATCCGGTCGACCGGCGAACGGGGCCGGATGCTCGTCGATATTTCGCTGACGCTGGAGGGGCTGGTGCGCTCCGCCGGAAAGCACGCGGCGGGCGTCGTCATCTCGCGCGATCCTCTGACGGAGTACGTTCCGCTCTACAAGGATACCAGGGACGGAAGCATCTCCTCACAGTTCGACAAGGTGACGCTCGAGGCCGCGGGCCTGGTCAAGATGGACTTCCTCGGCCTCAAGAACCTCAGCATCATCACGCGCTGCGTCGAGTACATCGAGGAGAACCACGGGGTGAAGATCGATCTCAACGCCATCCCCCTGGACGACCGGGCAACGTTCGCGCTGCTCCAGAAGGCGAACACCAAAGGCGTGTTCCAGCTTGAAAGCGCCGGGATGCAGAACATCTTGCGGAAGCTCAGGCCCACGAAATTCGAGGACATCATCGCGGTGAACGCGCTCTACAGGCCGGGTCCGCTCGATGCCGGCATGGTGGACGACTTCATCGCCCGCAAGCGCAACCCCGACAGGGTGCGCTACGAGCACCCCATGCTCGAGTCCATCCTTATGGAAACGCTCGGCGTCATCGTCTACCAGGAGCAGGTGATGCTCATCTCGCAGGTGCTGGGCGGCTTCAGCCTGCCCGAGGCCGACAAGCTGCGCAAGGCGATGGGGAAAAAGATCCCGGAAATCATCAAGCAGATGGAAGACAAGTTCCTGAAAGGGGCCGAGGCCAAGAAGATCCCCGCAAGGATCGCCCAGAGCATCTTCGAGCAGATCGAGAAGTTCGGCCGGTACGGTTTCAACAAATCGCATTCGGCCGCCTACGCGCTCGTTTCGTTCCAGACGGCGTATCTCAAGGCCCATTACCCGCTGGAGTACATGGCGGCGCTGTTATCGTTCCAGCCGGACAACCAGGACGACATCATCAAATACGTGGGGGACTGCCGCGAGAACGGAATCACCATCCTCCCTCCCGACATCAACCACAGCAAGAAGGACTTCACCACCGAAAACGGATGCATCCGTTTCGGCTTCTCCGCCATCAAGGGGATCGGGGAGAAGGCGATCGAGTCCATCCTCGAGGCGCGCGGGAAAAAGAAACGCTTCCAGACCCTGGACGATTTCCTGGAGGAGATCGACCTGGCCGCCGTGAACAAGGGTGCAATGGAATCGCTGGTGCGCGCCGGCGCCTTCGACTCCATCCACCCGGTGCGGGCGCGGCTTTTTTACTCGATCGACATGCTGCTCGAAAGCGGCAGGCGCCTCCAGGAGGACCGCGCGTCAGGGCAGGGCAATCTCTTCGATTCGGGCCCGGTCGGCACGCGCGGCGGGCTCATCGACGAGCTTCCGGAGATCGAGCCCTGGCACGACAACGTCAAACTCCAGCACGAGAAAGACGTCCTGGGAGTGTACGTGTCGGGGCATCCCCTGGCCAAGTACGAGCGTGAGATCAAGACCTTCGCGTGCACCGGCATATCCGCGCTCTCCGGACGCCACGATTCGGGCGATTTTTCCATCGTCGGCATCGTGAGCGACCTCAAGGCCCGGATTTCGAAAAACGGGAAGCGGTTCGCCGTGGCGAAACTCGAGGACATGGAGGGAGCGATAGAGGCGCTCTTCTTCCCCGACGTCCTGTCCAGATACGAACAGATGCTTACCGCCGAAGAGCCCGTCATGGTCAAGGGCAGCGTGGAGTTCGAAAACGAAAAGCCGAAGAAGATCATCGTCAACGAGGTGAAGTCGCTCAGGGAGACGCGCCGCGAATCGATCGCCGCCATCCACATCAAGCTCGACCCGGTCGGCATCGACGAGGAACTGCTCGCGCAGATCAAGCGCGTCATCGTCGAGAACCGCGGGGGCTGCCCGGTTTTTTTCCACATACGCGAGTCGCGCGGAGAGGAGAAAATCGTCCGCGCCCACCACACCTACGGGATAACGCCGAGCGATTCGTTCATGAGCGGGCTGGTGAAGATAGTCGGAGAGGAAGCCGTTCGTTATTCAACGCACAACTGCTGAAAACGGCGGGGCCTTATCAGGGTTCGGGAGCGAAGCGCAGATATTCTTTCAGCAGATTGTACCCGGTCGATTTTTCCAGGATTTTACGGTTTTCCCCGTTGACGGCCAGCCGGATGTTTCCGTAGCCCCCCAGGTCGTGCACGAGCGTCTGTGCGAGCGCGGCCGCGGTCGACGCGTCGGTCACGCAACCCTCCTGCATATTGATGACGATGGGCGAGTCCGACTCGAACTTGACCGTCGCCACGCCCCTGGTTATCGCGTTTTTGAGCTTTCCGTCCACCTCGCGGAGGTTGCGATTGGTGTAATGACCGGCCAGGTAGAATTCGCCCGTCCTCAGATCGGCGTACTGCGTCCCCGAGTCGACGCCGAGAACCTCGCCGTCCACCCATACGCGCCGCTCGTCGATCCGGAAGAGCAGCTGCGCCGCGGCTCCGCCGCCGTCCCTGGGCGGAGCGTCCGCCGGAACGCGCGCGACATCCGCCAGGCGCGCCCTGTCGTTAACGCTCTGCACGAACTTGCTTACCGTGTCGGCCGCCTCGCCCGCCTGGGCCTCGGTGTTGAGCCCCCTGATGAAAAAATGACGGATGAACTTCTGCCGGTCGGCGCGCAGGTCGCTCACGAAGGAATTGACGATCGTGTCCCGCGTCGAGATCATATCGAGCACCGACAGCGGGTCCTGTTCGATTTTTACGATATCACCCATGTTCTGCGCCGTTCCGAGCAGCAGGAAGTTCGCCCTGAGCGATTCGAATCCCCTGCCCCGTGAAAGAATTATGTATGAGACGAGGAATGTCCGCAAAAGCTTCTTCCCGTCCGTATCGCCGAGGTCCGGCCCCAGGCCCGCCGCGTAATCCAGCACCACGGCGAACGGCGCGCCCTCCTCGCGGATGAAACGGAAAAGGTCGGTCCGTATGAACGCGGTGTTACCGGTCCTTGCAAGGATTTTTTTTATCATGGGGATGGAGCTGAGGTTCAGGAAGCGCGATTCGACCTCGAGACCGAACCTGCCCAGGGCGCCGCGGATGCTTACGGCCGCGCGCTTGTTCTCGGAGATCAGAAGGACCTTTCGCGATGATCGTACTGTATCCATGTTTTACGTTGCGATAACCCGAAACCGCGCTCCTGGACGAATTCACCGTCCGGGACGGGCAATCACGCATCGAAACAACGCGTACCGGCGGCTCACCAGAACGATACAAAGCACCCTGCGACCTAAATGGCAAGATTATTTCATCGCGTCGGGCGAGTTTCTTTCATCACCCTGAAAATCCCTTGACGCGGCCGCGCGGCCCGGATAATCCTTTGCCCGATGGAAGAAGCCCACTGCATCCTCTGCGGTCCGGCCGGCCGCAGGGCCGTATTCGCCAGGCCCTCCGCCGACGGCGAAATGTTCACGCTGGTTCGCTGCGCGTCCTGCGGCCTGCGGTATCTCTCTCCCCGGCCTTCCGAAAATGAAATCGGGCGCTATTATCAATCCACGTACTTCACGCGGCGTACCGACCGGGGCTATGACAATTACTTCGCCCCCGGAACGCGGGCGGAAATCGAGCGGCTCTTCCTCCTCAATCTCGGGGATCTCGGCTTCCAGGCATACGAGGCGTCGCTGGACGGGCATCGCAGATCGCTCGACATCGGCTGTGCCGCGGGCTACTTCGTCAACATGCTCGCGGGCCGGGGATGGGAGGCATCGGGGATCGATATCTCCGAAAGCTGCGTGTCATTCGCGCGGGACCGCCTCGGGCTCGATGTGGTACAGGGGAGTTATCTCGAAAAGAGCTATGAAAACAAATTCGACCTGATCACACTCTGGGCCACCATAGAGCACCTGCACCGCCCCGACCTCTTTCTCGAGAAGATCCATAACGATCTCGACGACGGCGGCAGGCTGTATCTTTCCACCTGCCGC
>CAZVEG010000033.1:0-31971 GCA_964625625.1 uncultured Leptospirales bacterium
GTACGACGCGTCGGACTGCGAGCTCTGTCACGGGTATTACGATAACGGCAGGTTCAAGGGCCTCCCGACGGTTGGCGACTGCAAGATGTGCCACGACGGGAATACCGCCAAGGAAAAGGCCTTTTTCAAGGGCTTCAAGGACACGGACAAGCCCTGGACCTCCTGGGTCAAGCAGCCCGACCTGGTGTATTTCAGCCATATGGCGGTGATGAAGAACACCAAGACGGCCCGCTGCGCTTCGTGCCACGGCGACAAGGCCAATTCGATGACGACGGCGAAGATAAAGGGCAAGATGCCGATGGGCCAGTGCATGGACTGCCATACCGCGCTCAAGATCAGCAATGCCTGCACGGTCTGCCACGATTAAGCGAACGGCACGCCACGATCAAATATCGAATGAGGAGTAATGCAATCCATGGAAAAGCTTGAAAGACGTGAAGTTATAATGATGGCGGGCGGCGCCGTCGCCGGCGCGACCGTCGGGACGCTCTTCTCCGGCGCGCCGTTCCTGGGCCTACAGTGGCTCGTTGAATGGACCCAGGACCAGTACGTACCCGCCCCGGGCGAAGAGAAATACATGCAGGGCCGCTGCCTGCTCTGCCCGAGCGCCTGCGCCCTTTCGGTGCGCATGATCGGCAACCGCGCCGTGAAGATTGAAACGGCCAATACCGGCTGCTACAAGCCGCAGCTCGCCATACAGATGCTCTATCATCCCGAGCGCATCAAGAACCCGCTCAAGAGGGTCGGCAAGAAGGGTTCGGGCAAGTTCGCCCCGGTGAGCTGGGAAGAGGCGATAAAGGACATCGCCGCGAAAATCGACGATCTCCGTTCAAAGGGAAAGGCAGCGCGGATCGCCGCCATTAACGGCTCGGCCGCCTTCGCTTCGGGCGAGGTGCTCAAGCGCCTTGTCAGGACCGCCGGCAGCCCCAATGTGTTCGGCGAACCCTGTGTCAACGCCCTTTCGGCCGCGGCCGCCCGTCTCACACAGGGGCAATCGGGTTCCATTTATTACGACTTCGAAAACGCCGACTTCATACTGAGTTTCGGCGCACGGCTCGTCGAGGGCTGGGGCGATCCGGGCAGAATGAACAGGGCCCTCGTGGGCTGGAAGGAGCGTAAAACGCGCTACGTGCAGATCGACACGGCCTGCACCAGGAGCGCCTCCATGGCCGACAGGTGGGTACCGCTTAACGCCGGAACAGAAACGGTCCTCGCGCTCGGTATAGCCAACCAGCTCATCGCCATGGGCAGACGCTCCGGAGGCGCCAACTTCGCCCAGTGGTCCCAGATCGTCATCAACGACTATACGCCAGAAAGGGTCGCCGGAATCACCGGCGTCAGCGCGGAGGTCATAAAGGAAATAGCCCGGGAGTTCGCCGCGGCGCGCAACCCGATAGCGGTCGCCGGCAGGGGCGCATCGGCCGTCTCATCCTCCACCGTCGAGTTCGCCGCCGTCCAGGCGCTCAACAGCATGGTGGGGAGCCTCGGCCGCAGGGGAGGCGTAATGCTCGTGGATTACGCGGGGCTCGGCGAGGTCGCCGTCAACACGCCCGGCGCGAAGGGCCTTGACGACTTTATCAGGAACGGTGAAGCCGACCTTCTTTTCGTCAACGAAGCAAATCCCGTACACCGCAGCGTGTATGGCAAGACTCTCGCGGAAAAACTGAAAAAAGACACCATGGTGGTCGCGTTGATGCCGCTCCTCAACGACTCGGCGGCCTACGCGGACTACGTGCTCCCGACCATTTCACCTGTCGAGGGCGAACCGGTCGAGCCCCGCTTCAGGGCCATGCATCCGGTTGACGCGCTTCTCTCGATAGCCAGGGCGGTCAAGGGGCTGGAAAACGCCTTTCCGTGGACCGGTTATAAGGATATTTACCCGCTCATCGGCAGGCAGAATGTCAAGGCCGCGGGAAATTTCAGCTTCCCGGTGGAGCTCTTCAAAGACTATCTCGCGGCGTTCTCGAAGAAAATCGGCGACAAGAAATATCCGCTCGCGCTCTTCCCCATTGAGGCAACGATGGTCGGTGACGGCGACGGGCTCGCTCTTCCCTACGTGCTCAAGGGCCTCGACGCGGTGACCCTGACGGGCAGTAAGCTGTGGGTGATGATGAATCCCGAAACGGCGAAACAGGAGGGCGTCTCCGAGGGCTCGAGGATCGACATCGAGTCCGCTCGCGGCGAGATCGGCAGCGTGAAGGTGCATATCACCAAGACGATCGCTCCCGGGGCCGTGGCCATACCGATAGGGTTCGGCCACGAGTTCTACACCCGGTACGCCGAGGACAAAGGCGTCAACGCCAAGGAAATCATGTCCGATGATATAGATCCCATATCCGGTGCCGCCGACTGGTGGTTTACCAGGGTAAAAATCAGCTAACGAGGTGATGATCAATGAGCGGTCACGCAGCACCAAAAAAGAAAGTAAGCGATATGAAACGTCTGTGGGGAATGTCCATAGACCTCGATAAATGCACCGGATGCGGGGCGTGCCAGGTTGCGTGCAGCCAGGAAAACAACATGCCGATCTTCGACGACGATTCGGACCTGCCCAAGCGCGTCGTGTTTCTAGATCTGATGAAAGTCACCAACGAAAAAGATCCCGGCGCCAAATTCGGCGAAGTAAAGGTCGCGTATCTCCCAAAAATGTGCATGCAGTGCGCGGGCAACGATCCGGAAAACCCGCATCCGCCCTGCGTTTCGGTATGCCCCGTCGTGGCGACCGACGTGGGCGACGACGGCGTGGTAAGCCAGATATGGTCGCGCTGTATCGGCTGCCGGTACTGCCAGGCGTCGTGCCCCTACGAGGCCCGTGTGTTCAACTGGTGGAAGCCCCGCTACGAGGGAAGCTTCCAGGAGGGCCTGAACCCCGACGTATCGGTCTCCTCGCGCGGCGCCGTCGTGAAGTGCACCTTCTGCAGCCACATCTGGAAGCGCGAGCGCGACAGGATGATCGCGAAGGGCGTCACCGACATCAACGCGGTACAGTACACGCCGGCGTGCGTGTCCTCCTGTCCCACCGGCGCGATGAAATTCGGCGACCTCAGGGATCCCCAGTCGCCGGTTTACGAAGACAAGCTCCGCAGGGACCCCCGTGCGGTCCGCCTCGTGCACTCGATCGACGCGCTCCGGGACACCAACCCGGCCGAATACGAGCGTCGCACGAAGATCAAGAACTTCCCCAATCCCAAGGTCTGGTATCTCACCAGCAATGAGTGGCTCAGGGAGAAGCTGAGCGGATTCAAGAAATCCTAAGAGGACAGACAAGGAGACCGACTGTGAAGAACTTTATCGATTGGTTAAAAAACGAATGGAACAGCTATTCGAAGAACATGCAGATCGCCCTGTGTGTACTCTTCGGGCTGGTCGCGCTTTTCGTAATCTTCGCCATCCAGGTCCTGTTCTGGGGCCTCGGCTACACGGACATGAACAACAACTTCGCCATGGGAATCTGGATCATCGGCGACCTGGGACTGGTGGCGCTCGGCGGCGGGGCCTTTTTTACCGGCTTCTTCCTCTACATTCTCAGGGTCGACAGGCTGGAGCCGCTCATCAACTCGACCGTACTGCTGGGATTCATGTGCTACCTGTTCACCTTCATCCTGCTGGTGTTCGACATCGGGCAGCCGTTGCGCGCATGGTTCGGCTACACCTATCCCAACTGGGGACCCGGCCTCATGCCCCAGTCCATGCTGACCGAGGTGGTCTGGTGCCTTACCTTCTATTTCCTGGTGCTCTGCGTTGAGCTCATTCCCATCCCGCTGAAGCACAAGGTACTGGATAAAATACCCTTCTTCCATTACTTCGGGCATTATCTCCACAAGCTCATGTGGATCATGGCGGCGGTGGGTACGTTCCTTTCGTTCTTCCACCAGGGTTCGCTCGGCGGCGGCATGTGGGGCGTCCTCTACGGAAAGCCCGGCTGGTTCCGCCCGCACTATTTCTTCCTGGCAATCGTCGCGGCGACGGCAGGGGGCACCGCTTTCATGATGCTCATCCCGAAGATAGCCGGAAAGATCATGAAGAAGGAGGTCGCGCCGAAGGAAACCTTCATGACACTGGCCCGGATTTCGGGCGTGATGTTCGTGTTATACCTCATATTCAGGTCGTACGATCTCTACAGCCTCTTCACCAAGTACGCGCCGCTCGCCGACCGCAGTTACGCCGACATCCTCGGCGGATACTATGGCTGGTGGGTCGTCATCGCCGAGCTTCTGCTCTGCCTGGTGCCCATCGCCGTCTTCAATGTTCCCCGGCTTCGCGAGCAGGAGAAATACTACTTCGCGGGGCTCATCGCCGGAGTGTCCGCAATCGCCATGAGCAAGGTCGAGGCGGTGCTGCACGGTTTCTCGGTGCCGAACTTCCCGTGGAAGGACTTCACCGCGTACAATCCGACCATACAGGAATGGTTCGTCTTCCTCGGTTCGCTCGCCTGCATGACGCTTATCTACATGGCCTTCGCGCGGTTTTTCCCGCTCTTCCCGCACCTGGAAAAGGGAGAACACGGCGACGGCGGTGCGCACGCCTGATCCTGATCACGGTGACCGTAAAAAACCCCGCTTCGCAGCGGGGTTTTTTCATGTCCGGGCGACGATGGGGATGGGGCGACGATGCCATCGTCGCTTTCTGGTGGCGTGAGGCCTGGGTATCACGACCCTTCCCGGTGCATCCTGAAGGCCTTGAGTGTGTTGGAGAGCAGCATGGTGATCGTCATGGGGCCCACGCCTCCTGGAACCGGGGTGATGGCAGAGGCGATCTTTTCGACCTCGTCGAACTTCACGTCGCCGACCAGCTTCGTCTTCGAGGGATCGTCGGGATGGGTAATCCTGTTCATACCCACGTCGATGACCACCGCCCCCTCCTTCACCATGGAACCGGTGATCATCCCGGCCCTGCCCGCCGCCACCACCAGCACGTCCGCCTGGCGCGTATAATACGAGATATCGGGAGCGGCCGTGTGACAGACGGTGACGATACAGTCGGCGTCCTTCTTCTTCTGGAGCATCATGGCCGCCATGGGCTTGCCGACGATGTTGCTGCGCCCCACCACAACGAGGTGCTTGCCTCTGAGACTCGGCACGGCGCGATTGATGAGGATTTTGCACCCCTGCGGCGTGCAGGGCAGGAAGCCGCTCTCATCGCCTATAAGTATTTTCCCGACATTGGCCGGATGGAACGCGTCAACGTCCTTTTGCGGATATATCCGGTTGATGATCGCCGCCTCGTCTATATGTTTCGGCAGGGGAAGCTGGACGAGTATGCCGTCCACGTCGTCCCTCGCGTTCAGCTCATCCACCAGTGCGACGAGCTCCTCCTGCGGCGTGTTTTCCGGAAGCGTGTATTGAAAAGAAGCGAATCCCGCCTCCTCGCAGGCCCTGCCCTTGTTTCGGACATAAACCGCCGAGCCGGGATCGTTCCCCACCAGTACCACCGCCAGGCCCGGGACGGCACCGAGGCGTTTTTCAAGCGCGGCAACCTCCCTCCGTATCTCTTCCTGTATCTCGGAGGCTATCTTTTTACCATCGATGATCAGTGCCATTGATTGTCCTCTCTGACGAATAATCGCCGGGCGCGTTCGTCCCGGCCGTCTTCATGGGCACTATCAACGCAGATAGTGCAGTCCTGTCAACCCTTTGTGTGATTGTCACACGTCAAGCACGACGGTTGCCGTCCACAGGCCGTTTTCGAAGCGCACGGAGAATCTGTGCATGGTGACCGCCTTGATGTCGACGATGAAACGGTGAACCGAGGGATCGATCCGCTCGGAGAAAGCGCGGCACTTAAGCGAGACACCGCCGGCATCGTGCCGTACCGCGACAGCCGCGGGCCTGACGAGCAGAGCCTCGGAGTCCTTGTAAAACAGCAGCCCGTCGAGAAAAGAGTAGAGCAGCGCCTCAATGGATTCGGCGTGCAGATCGAACATGATCTCCGGCGAATCTGCGGCCCTCCCGTTTTCCTCCAGCATCACGGCACGCAGCGCCGCGCCGGCCGCGACGAAAAGCTCGCCGGGCGTCTCACCGGTGATCCTCAGCGCGATATCGGCGCTGGTGATATTCTCTATCCGCTCGAAGGGCACCGCACCTACCCCTTCACGTTGCCGAGCGGTACGAGCCGCGCGACCGGAGTGCAGAGCCCCGCGCCGAAGGCCGCACCGACGACCTCGTCGATGTCCTTGTACGCGCCTCCGGCCTCCTCGGCGAGACCCGAAAACGACGCCGTCCGTATATGAATGCCACGCTCGCCGAGACCTCGCTGCAGGTCGCGCCCATTGAAAAGCTTCCTGGCCCGGGTCCGCGACATGAGCCTTCCGCTTCCATGCACCGTGGAAAAAAAGCTCTCGCTCGCCCGAGACGTCCCCGCGCAGAGATACGATCCCGTCTCCATGCTCCCGCCGACGATCACCGGCTGTCCGTACCGCATGTAGCGTTCGGGGATCCCCTCCATTCCCGGAGCTAAGGCACGTGTGGCCCCCTTGCGGTGAACCAGCAGCATTCGCGGTCCACCATCAATCTCGTGGTTTTCGAGCTTTGCCGTATTGTGACATACGTCATAGACGAGCCGCAATCCGAGCTCGCGCGGACTCTTATTGAAATAATCGGCAAATACCTCGCGTACCCGGTGCATGATGAGCTGACGGTTGAGAAAGGCGATGTTGATGGCGCAGTTCATGGCGCCGAAATACGCCCGTCCCTCGTCGGAATGAAGCGGCGCACATGCCAGTTCGCGGTCCGGCAGGCTGATCCCGTAGCGCTGCTGTACCGAAAGAAACCGCTGGAGATAATCGGTGGCGATCTGGTGCCCCGTCGCGCGGCTGCCCGAGTGTATCATCACCAGTATCTGGTCGTCCCGGTCGATGCCGAAGGCCCGCGCCGCTTTTTCGTCGCTTATGCCCGCTTTCTTCGCGACCTGTATTTCGAGGAAATGATTGCCCGAGCCGAGTGTGCCCGTCTGGTTCTTCCCGCGCTCCCTGGCCTTTTGTGATACGGCCCCGGGATCGGCCCCTTTCATGCAGCCGTTTTCCTCACAGTATTCCAGGTCCTCCTGAAGGCCGAACCCGTTCTGTACGGCCCATAGCGAGCCTTTTGTCATGGCCTCATCGAGCTTCGAGCCTTTAAGGGTGATTTCTCCCGCGGCACCGACACCCGCCGGCACGCGCGCGAAGAGCCGGTCCACGAGCGGCTGGATGTGATCCTTCACCTCTGCGAGTGTGAGTGAGGTGGCCATCATGCGTATGCCGCAATTGATATCGAACCCGATGCCGCCCGGCGAGATCACACCGCCGTCTTCCGGATCAACCGCGGCCACACCGCCGATCGGAAAGCCGTAGCCCGAATGACCGTCGGGCATGCAAAGCGCATGTTTCTGGATGCCTGGGAGCATGGCGACATTCACCGCCTGCTCGAACACCGCGTCATCCATCGATTCGAGGAGCGCCGCGTCCGCGTATATGCGGGCCGGCACTCTCATCCCCTTGCGTGCGCTTCGCGGTATCTCGTAACAATAGTCCGATACTTTCCGCAACTGTTCCGGTTTTATCGGCATCAGTCACCGCTCATCAACAGGCCGTTTTGCACGATTTGCCGATCCCGCTAACATCTGACGCCAAGATCGACCCCGCAGTGGCCGCAGCACCCGCCATCGAGCGCAAGTATCCGCGTGGAATAGCCGCTGCGCCCGATTACGGGCTTTCCGCACGACGGGCAGGTTGTGTCACTCCCGTCGCGACCTCCCGGGATGTTACCGCAGTAAACGAAATCGAGCTTTCGTCGTGCTTCCTCGTAAACGCCCAGGATGAACGCGATATCGGTCGGAGGGGCGTCATGCCGGTAGCTGGGATAGTACCTCGAAACATGCCAGGGTATTTTCCTGTCAATCGAGGCGATCCAGTCGATGATCTCGCGCATCTCCGACATATCGTCGTTGATACCGGTGACGATGAGCGTGGTGAGCTCGACATGGCATTTTGCGTGCGATCTCCGGATGGTGTCGAGGACCGGTGCGAGCCTTCCCCTCTGGTACTTTTTATAGGTCTCGTCTCTGAAGGTTTTCAGGTCGATGTTCATCGCGTCCACCAGGGCCAGAAGCTCCTCGAGCGGCGCCGGGTTGATGAAGCCGTTGGTAACCAGCACGTTCTTAAGGCCCTCCGCCCGGGCCTCCTTCGCACAATCCATCACGTACTCGAACCAGACGATGGGCTCGGAATACGTATAGGCGATACCGATCGAACCCTCGCGCACGGCGTTTCGCACGATCGCGGACGGCTCGTAATACGACGTCGACGCCGCCGTGTTTTGCGAGATATGCCAGTTCTGGCAGTAGGAGCATTTCATATTACAGCCGACTGTTCCGATGGAGAGGATGGAGCCGCCGGGATGGAAGTGGTACAGGGGTTTTTTCTCGATCGGGTCCATGGCGATCGAACTCACCTGGCCGTAGATGCTCGAATAGAGGGTTCCGCCGACATTGGTGCGCACGTCGCAGATTCCCGTTTTGCCGTCCGCTATCGAGCAATTATGGGGGCAGAGGGCACACTCGAGCCTTCCCTCCCTTCCTCTGGTGTAATGCCGGGCTTCGGTGCGTTTCATGATACATCACCTCCCAGGCCATATGCTGCGCCAACGGCCTTAAAGTCGAAGGGCGGCGATTATTGGTCGCCGCCCCGGAAACATGGAGAGGAAAGAGGTCTAGGCCGTTTCCAGCTTTGCCTCTTCCTCCTTCCGGGCGGCCCCGGTAGGCGATTTGACCATCTCGCATTTCCCCTCGAAGACGACACCATCGGCAATTTTCAGCTTCGATGTCCTTATATTGCCATACAGCTTGCCGCTGGATTGTATTTCGAGCCGGTCAAGGGCCTCGATATTCCCATGGACCGTTCCATGAATGATCACGGTACGGGCTTTGATGTTCGCCTTTACAACGGCGCCCTCGCCGACCACGAGAAAGCCCTCGGAAACGATCTCGCCCTCGAAATAGCCGTTGATCTGAAGGGACTTCTTGAACGAAAGGTCTCCGTAGAACTCCGTGTCCTTCGCGAATACGGTGCCGATCATCCCGTTTTCGTAGACGGGGTTGGTGTTGACCTGGATGATCTTTTTAGTCATGTTTTTCCTTTATCAACTACTTTGTGGTCATAATAAAAACACCGTCCCAATCAACGGGCGGGGGAACTTCCTTATATTTTTTCGACCTGTCGAGGTACAATGCCGACGGCCCGTCTTCAGGATCGATCTGCAGGGCCTTTTCGAAGGCCCTGATGGCCTCGTCCCATTTGCGCTGTTTGTACGCCGCAAGCCCCGCGTTGTAATGGTTAAGAACTTCCCGCTTCTCACTGGTAATCATGCGACCTCCCTCCGGACCCCGTATGAAACTTACCCAGGTCATGCGGCGACCTAATACACAATGATAGTCACAGCCTCAGTAATTTCTTTCAACCAAAAATTTCGACAGGTCCAGAATAATATCCCTGTACGGCGATGAAGGAAACGCGCCCATTAACTCCACGAGTTTACTGTTATAGCCAAGGGCAAGCTCGAGCGAATACTCGACCGCACCCGCTTCCCTGATCCGCCTCTTGGTGTATTCCCACCCCTCCGGTGTCGGGTTCTTCGCGTACTCCGTGAGTTTCGTCCTCTCCCGGCCGTCAACGTTTTCGAGGAGGTGCAGGAAGGGCAGTGTCACCTTTCCTTCAAAGAAATCGTTCCCACCGTCCTTGCCGGTCGTGTCGCTGTCGTCCATGACATCCAGCGCATCATCGACGATCTGGAAGGCGAATCCCAGGTTAAGGCCCGCGTTATACAGAATGTCGCTCTCTTCGTCGGAGAATCCCCCCTTCACTCCCCCCATCTTCATGCAGGCCGCCATGAACCTCGCGGTCTTGAGCTCGATTATGGTGAAATAATGGCGCTTGTCGATGCGATCTATACCGGAATATTCAAGCTGATAGAGCTCGCCCTTGACCATGTCGCTTGTGGCGGCAACCAGCACCGGGAACATGCTGCGCGCCCCCTCGCCCACGGCAACCCGGAGCGCCGTGGTATACATGTAATCCCCCACGAGCACGGCGACACGGCTCCCCCACTTCCTCGACACCGTCGGCACGCCGCGCCGCAGCAGAGACTGATCGATGATATCGTCATGAATAAGGCTGGCACAGTGGACGATTTCGGCGGCGGCCGCGAGATCGACCGCGTCATTCGAGGGCACGGCCTTCATGCCGGAGCTCAGGATCACCAGGGAGGCTCGGATCTTTTTTCCGCCCCCTTCGAAAAGATACAGGGCGCTTTCATCGATCAGCGGAACGCCCGTCGAAAGCTTCTCCCTGATCTGATCGTCGACCTTTTTTAGATAGGGTTCTATTGGTTCGAGAATCCGCGCGAGATCGGATTTAAGTCGCTTTTGCATATCCCCGGCCGGAACAATTAATCAAAGGCATTCATGCACTCCCGCTGAGATTCGAATATCTCGAATACCTTGTCAAGCATTGTTGTTTGGAAAAGTTTGAGCAGATTGTCGTTGACGATGACGAGTTTGATGTCCCCGTCCTTGTCCTTTATCTTCCGTTTGACGGCCACCAGCACACCGAGAGCCGAGCTGCATATGTGCTTAACATTTATCATGTCTATGCAGATGTTGTACGTGCCGCTTTTTATGCACTCCTGCAACGCCGTTTCAAGCTCTTCGGATGCGTCCTGGTCTATCCTGCCGTCCAGAACGATTATTTCCGCATTCTCATGTGAAATCCGCTTCATGGGTGGATATCTCCCCTCTGGTTAAAGAATGACGCAGCCGGAAGGCCGGTGGCGGTTACTTATAGTATACCACAATCAGATGTTTTCAAGTTTTTTTATTCCGGCGCGCGCAACCGTCGCCGAAATCACTTCCGCCACCCCGCCGTCGACAAGCATCCGCGCGCACTCGTTGATGGTCGCCCCCGTGGTCAGGACGTCGTCCACCAGTAGAACCCGCTTACCCTCCGCCGCGACCGTGTTGATCGTCCTGTAGCGTCCCAGAACATTGAGATAACGGTCGCGTGAATGGAGCATTCTCTGTGTGGCCGAACGCGGATTCTCCGCAAGGAGGGGAATGTACGGTCTTTCCATCAACCGGGCGAGGCGCCTTGCCATAAGTTCGGACTGGTTGAATCCCCTTTTCCACTTTTTGTCGCGGTTCATCGGCACCGCGGTGATAACATCCACTACCGGGGCCCTTTCGGACAAAGCCCCGTGTAAAAGCTCCGCAAGCGGTCCGTGAAGCCTCCGGCGCCCGGAAAACTTGAAAGCATGAAGCGCCTCTTCAAGCGGCCCCTCGTATTCAGCGGCAGCAATGTGCCGCGAAGGGTAAAACCGCCTGTTGCCGCAGAGCGTGCATCCATCCCCGGTTTCAATCCCCGAACAACGCGGGCAGCCCGCCCGGACGGGTTCGATCGAACGGAGACAGCGCGCACACAGCAGGTGCGCGGTATAGGGAACGGCGACTCCGCACGCGACGCAATGCGATGGGAAAAGGACATCCACCATGGCCGTAACTATCGATCCCGCGAGGGTGCAGGCTTTTCGCCTCATATCCTGTACCTGGTCGGATCGGCCACGCCGGCCTCGAGGAACCCCCGCCTCCGGAGAATACAGCTGTCACATTCCCCGCACGAGACACCGTCCCCGCCGGGGTCGTAACAGCTGTGCGTAAGTGAATAATCCACTCCGAGGTCCCGCCCGAGGCGGATAATGTCCGATTTGCTCATCGCGATCAGCGGTGCCCTGATCGAAAAGCCGCGTCCCTCCACTCCCGCCCTGGTGCCCAGGTTGGCCATCCTCTCAAAAGCGGCGATATACTCGGGTCTGCAGTCGGGATATCCGCTGTAGTCGAGTGCATTCACCCCGATATATATTCTGCTGATTCCCGAGGACTCCGCGAACGAGAGGGCATACGCGAGAAACAGCGTGTTTCTGGCCGGTACATAGGTATCCGGAATTTCTTCGGTTCCGGAAATGTTTCTGTTTTTCGGCACGTCGATACCCGAGGACGGATTAAGCGCCGTTCGCTGAAAAATATCGACGGGAAGATCGATTATGAGGTGGGTCTCGATGTTGAAAAAAGCCGCCAGCTTTCGCGCGAACTCGACCTCAACCTGATGACGCTGCCCGTACCTGAACGTTATCGCCGAACAGCCGGAGGATTCCCTTAGCGCGACGGCGGCGGCGGTCGCCGAATCGAGACCGCCGCTTAGAAGTATTACGGCTTTTCCACTATCCAATCACTGACCGTCACGCCTAGTCTTTAACCACGACGTTCTTCATCGGGAAGTAATCGTACGGCTTCATTCCGAAAACCTTTTCGAAGTCCTTGACGAACGGACACATCGTGCAGCTGGCGCGGTAAATCCCCTCCATGGTAATGACCGCCTCGTCGAAGAGGACACTGTTCTTGTCGATCTCGATATTTCTAATCTTAAGAAAAGCGCAGCGTTTGCACTTTTCGGCGTTTTCCTTGACTTTATCGGTAATCAATGGCATGGCTGACCCCCATTTGGTGTGTTTTATATACAACTTATTTTGATCACGGGAAAAAATCCACTAATATTTTGTCCCGGCCCAAAGCCAGAACCGACCGTCACCCCGCACGGTCGGAAACGCCCGACCGCGACCCACAGGAGATACCGGACATCAGAGCTGCCCGAACATCAAAAGGTTGACGAGGCGTGCGAAAAAGTACGCACCGCAGAACAGAAAAAACGGAATCGTAAAAAGGAATATGTAAATCTCCTCCTGCAGAACGACCTTCGAATGAAGCACCTTCTTGCCGAAGAAATTGAAATGATAATTGGCGGGATCCTGCGAGCGTCGATACATGTTTCGCAATATGGTGACCTTGATCATAACCATGATGATCATGATGAGGCCCGCCATTATCCACAGAAGAAACTGCAGGTTCACGTTGCGGATGAGATCGGGACGGAATATCACCAGCACCGTCAGGGCCCCGGCCAGCATGATATTGCTGATTGCGGTGTTGATGAAGCGCCGCAACGACTTCCCTTCCCTTCTGAGCACGTACTGAATCAGGAAATATATGTGCGCGGTGAAGGATACCTGCAGCAGCAATAATATGATCCTTATTACCATACCCCGTCCATCGGTGGAAGGATGCGAACGTCCGCCGCGCCAGTACGGACAACCGGACGACGCTGTCCCGGCCTTCGCCTCAACAAGGTCCGGCGTCCCCGCTTCCGGTCCTGGCCGAAATTCCTTTATTAATGCAGTTAATTATGAAAGTTTCAATTCTTTTTTATATTAAAATATGCAGTATGGACATTATTACAGTATTACATCATCGACACCATGGAAACCCCGGCCGGGGATTTCCCCTGCCCGCAGAGAAGGCCCGGCCCATCCAGTTAAGGCAGCCCCGCCCGTTGCCAACCGTCGGAAGGCCGAACCGCCCCCGGCGGGCAGGCGTAACTGTCCGTAAAGAGGAGGGACGGCTCGTTTCAGTAAACGAACTTATTCATGCGAATATTGATGAGAATACCGACGGAGATCATCCCGACAAGGAGATTCGATCCGCCGTAGGAGACGAAGCAGAGGGGGAGACCGGTAACCGGCATAATGCCCACTACCATTCCCACGTTGATCAGTATGTGGAAAAAGAATATCGACGATATTCCGGCGGCCAGGAGGGCGCCGAATTTGTCCTTCGCCTCGAGCGCGATCTGCGCACCGCGCAGGACTATGAGGGACAGGAGGCCGAGCAGTATAACCGCCCCGGCGAAACCCCATTCCTCCGCGATAACGGGGAAGATGAAATCCGAGGATTTTTCAGGCAGAAAGCCGAGCTGGGCCTGAGATCCATTGAGAAATCCCTTTCCGAAAAATCCCCCCGACCCTATCGCGATCTTCGACTGTATAACGTTATACCCCGAGCCGTGAGGATCGAGGTCCGGGCTCAGGAAAACGAGGATTCTCTTCTTCTGGTAATCCTTCAGGAAGCGCATGATCACCACCGAGAAAAAAAGCCCGAGCGACATGACGATAGACGGAATATAAATCTTTCTGAATATCTTTTTTATCAGGAAGAAATGGAGTATGTAGGTCGTTATGGATACCACCATCAGGAAACCGGCCACCGTAAACAGCAGGCTGTAGTCCCGGAAAAAGCTCACGATGATATTCGCGTCCTGGTCCGCCACCCATTCACGGTACGTGAGGACCATCGGGAAGATAAGCGCGATCGCCGCGATACTGATCACCGCTACGAGATGCGAAACGTCGGCGCCGCCGATGAAGAGCATCGCGAACAGCACCGGGATGAAGACCATCGCAGTGCCGAAATCCGGCTGCATGATGATGAACAGCACCGGAACCGCCGTGACCGCCGTTGGCACGAGGAGCTCCCTCAGGTGGCGTATGTCGCGCTCCCTGAGCTCGAGATATTTCGCCAGCACGATGACCACCGCCAGTTTCATAAACTCCGACGGCTGAATCGAGAAGTAACCGAAGTTGAGCCAGGCCCTCGTATTGCGGATCGGCGTACCGAAAAACGTGGTGATTACCACCAGCACCAGTATGAAGAAATAGATATACAGGCAGTAATCGCCGAGCGATTTGTATCGCACGAACGTCATCATGAGCATGAGGATGAATCCGATGATGAACCAGATGATCTGTCGCTTGTACAGGCCGTTGTTCGTTCGGTCGATCGGATCGAAGCCGGCGGAATAGATCATCAGGATGCCGATCAGGATAACCGCCATCACCGCCGCGACCAGGACATAATCAATCTTGTAGATTTCGCTTCTTCTGAGCATCAGAAATACCCCAGGGAGATCATCTTTGAAAAAACCCTTTCGGCGATCGGTACGGCACCGACCGCTCCGGCGACCCCGTACTCGATCATAACGACGACCGCAACGGCATTTTCAACCGGACCGTCGAACGGGGCATAGCCGACGAACCACGCATGCTGGGAATAATCGTCCCCTCTCCTGGAACGGGTCTGGGCCGTGCCGGTTTTCCCCGCAACCGGCACCTTGAGATATGAAAGCCTCCCGGAAGTACCGCTCTTGACCCCCAGGCGCATGCCCTGCCGCAGCGTATCAAGCGTCATCGGCGAGAGGGGAATCTCCCTGAGTTTCCTGGGCTCGATCTTTCTGAGCACCTTTTTGTTGTCCGGAGAAAGCACCTCCCGGACCAGATGGGGCCGCATGATTATGCCGTTGTTCACAATGGCCGAAACCAGGTTCACCATTTCGACGGGGGTAACGCTCAGAAAGCCCTGCCCTATCGAAAGGTTTACCGTGTCGCCGTCGAACCATTGCTGGCCGAAGGTCTTGAGTTTCCACTTTTTCGTCGGCAGGAAACCCTGCGTTTCTCCCGGAAGGTCGATCCCCGTTCTGTCGGACAGCCCTAAATAATCGGCGTACTTTAAAATAATCGTCGGGCCGATCTTGTAACCGAGCTGGTAGAAGTACACGCTGCACGACTTAGCGATCGCCCAGTACATGTCCAGAGTGCCATGCGTATCGTAGCAGTAAAAATCCTTGTCGATGAAGCCCTTGAGCGTATATTTCCCCGGGCAGTGGAACGTAATATTGGGGTTCCACTTGTCTTCCTCGAGAGCGGCGATCGATGTGACGAGCTTGAACGTGGACGCCGGCGGATACTTCGACTGAATGGCGCGGTTTAGAAAAGGTTTGTTTTTATCGGTATTGAGCTCCTCGATTATTTTGGCGTTGTTCTTCGATATAACCAGATTCGGGTCGAAATCGGGTCTGCTCACCAGGGCGATAACCTCGCCGGTGTGCGGCTTCACCACAACGCAACTCCCCTTGAGATCCTTCATGGATTCCCATGCGGCCTTCTGTACCTCGAAATCGATGGAAAGGACGACGTTATTCCCGGCGACCGCCTGCAGCCCGACCTCTTCGCCCTCGATGCGATTGCGCACGTCGACTACACGCCGGTAATGGCCGTCCACTCCGCGCAGCAGACTGTCATACTCGCCCTCCAGGCCCGATTTTCCGATTTTCTGGTAGTGGCGATAGCCCGAGTCGCGCAGCCTTTTATACTCGGCGGGGCTGATCGTCCCGATATATCCCACGGCGTGGGAGAACATGTTCCCGTAATTATAGACACGTACCGGGGCGTCCTCCCAGTCTATGTTGGGAAACCGATGCTGGTTCGAAGCGATGACGACGATGGTATCAAACCCGATATCCTCGCGGATCACCACGCGCTCCCAGGGATTCCTGGAAGATATATCGCTCATCACCTCGTCGTATGAAATCTGCAGCAGCCGACACAGCGGCCTGATTACGGCCGCCATTTCCTCCTTGCTCTTGAAGCTGGCCGGGATGGTGGTTATATTGAACGACGGCCTGTTGGAAACGATAACGACCTTGCGCTCGCCGATCTTGAAATTACGGTCATACATTTCCCCCCTCGACGCGGGTATGGGAATGTAGTTCTCCATGTTCATCCGCGCCCTCTGCCGGTAGGTTTCCCCCTGGATCAACTGCAGATTGATTATCTGCGCGAGCAGGATCACGAACACGGCGGAAATGAGGCCGATGAGAAAAAACATCCGGCGCCTGAACGCCTCGAGCATTCTGGTTCGCAGGGACGTCTGGGACATGGCTCAGTACCCCTCCCTGGCCAGTTCCTTTTCAAAAAGCCTGTCGAACAGAAAGAAGAGGGGCGGCGCCAGCAGCGCATTGTAAAACGCTTCGGGGAATATTACGTTGATTATTGAAGACACTGAAGCCGTATGAAACAGATAGCCGAGGAAGAGGGTCACTACGCCCTTCAGCAGCGATGAAAGGAAAATAAGCAGGGCGATCGTCAGGATGTTCTGCCTGAACACCGATCGACCGAAAAAGCCGACCACGTAGCCGAGCATCATTTTAGGAAAGGCGAGCAGGCCCAGGGGCGAGTTTGAAATGGCGTCATGAAAGAGGCCGGCGATAAAGCCCGTGGTCTCACCGTAAAACGACCCGAAATTATAGGCCATGTACACTATTACGATAAATATGATGTCCGGCTTGCAGCCCGCTATGCGCAGAATCTCGAAAGAGGAATGTCCCTGTACGATCAGCGAGGCGAGCACAAGCGCCGCGGTCAGAATATACGTGACGATCATGGTTCCTCTGATTCGATCAATTTGGAAAGCTCCGGATCCGGTTCTTTCCTGATAACGTAGACAATTTCGACCTCGTTGAAATCGATGATCGGCCGTACCAGGGCCTTCTGATAAGCGCTCGTATCGGTGACCAGCGTCTTGATAACCTTGCCGACCAGGAGACCCTGCGGAAAAACTCCGCCCTGACCCGACGTAATGATGATGTCACCGAACTTGATCGTGGCGGACTTGCTGATATAATCCATGAGCACGAGCGTCGAATTGGGTGCGTACCCCATGCAGAGCCCCGGAAACCTGTTCTCCTGGAACATCACGCCGAGCTTCATATCGGGGGAGATGATGGGAAGGATGCGCGAAATGCTGCCGCGCACCTCAATAACCTTGCCCACAACCGCCTTTTCGTCGCCCCTGAACGCGATTACCGGCATGTTGATTCTGATGCCATCAACCGAACCCCGGTTTATCACGATGGTCCTGAACCAGTTATCGGGGTCCTTTGAAATGATGGTCGCCGGTATTGACTGGTATTCGACGCGCTGCTGCATATCCAGAAGCTGGCGCAGCCTGTCGTTCTCTCTTTTGATTTCACCGAGCTCCTCGGCCACGGCTTCGTAATGCTGGAGCTTCTCCCTGGTCCGGACAAGCTCATCCCTCACATCACCGAGTTCGGTGAAGCCGGCCCAGAGCATGTGCACTCCCTGCTGTACGCTGTAATAAGCTTTCTGGAAGGGCATGAGAGCGAGACTGCCGACCCCCTCGATGCTGAACGTGAGTGCGGAAGAACGGACCGATAGCGAGACGAAGCAGAAGAGCGAGAACGCGAAGAACGCGATAATCGATTTATGTCTGACCAGGAATTCCACTGGGATCGTTCACCTGTCCCCGTAATTGACGAGCGGCCCATGGGGGCCGCCGCTTGCTGTTCGATTCTATTTGAGGTTCGCCCGGTACAGGTTCTTCAGTTCTTCGAGGAACTTTCCCGCCCCCAGCACAACACATGTCAGCGGGTTCTCGGCCCTGATAACCGGCACCCCCGTCTCCTTGCTGATAAACTTGTCGAGCCCCTTGAGGAGGGACCCGCCCCCGGTCATGACGATACCCCTCTCGACGATGTCCGCGGCGAGCTCCGGCGGGGTCTTTTCGAGAATACGCTTTATGGCGTCGAGAATCTGGTCAACCGGTTCCTTGAGCGCCTTGCGAATCTCCGAATTGTCGATCTCAAGGGTACGGG
This sequence comes from uncultured Leptospirales bacterium, assembly GCA_964625625.1. GTDB lineage: Bacteria > Spirochaetota > UBA4802 > UBA4802 > UBA5368 > MVZN01. The sequence continues at coordinate 18,362 of CAZVEG010000033.1, forward strand.
GCAGGCCCGAAATGGCGTCGCGACCCTTGAGCTCCATCGACTCCGCCTTCTTTTCCGGGAAAGCATTGCCAAGCCTGAACTTGACCTCTTCGGCCATGCGCTCCCCGATAACCAGGTTGTACTGGGTGCGCATGTACTTTATTATCGCCTCGTCGAATTCATCGCCCGCAATGCGCACGGAGTCCGCAATTACCAGGCCGCCGAGTGAAATGACGGCGATTTCGGTGGTGCCTCCGCCGATGTCGACAATCATATGGCCGGCCGGCTCATGAATGGGAATATTCGCCCCTATCGCCGCGGCGAGGGCCTCCTCTATCAGGAAAATCTCGCGGGCACCGGCCTGCTCGGCCGATTCCCGAACCGCGCGCTTTTCGACCTCGGTTATCCCCGAGGGAACGCCGATGACCACCCGCGGCCTCACGAGGGTTTTGCGTTTGTGGACCCTGGTGATAAAATAACGAATCATCTTCTCGACCGTTTCGAAATCGGCAATAACGCCGTCCTTCATGGGCCTGATCGCGACGATATCCCCCGGGGTCCTTCCAAGCATACGCTTGGCCTCATGGCCCACGGCGAGCACCTTGCCCGTCCCGCTTTGAACCGCCACAACCGAAGGCTCGCTCAGAACGATCCCCTGCCCTTTAACATGCACGAGCGTATTCGCCGTCCCGAGGTCGATCCCCATATCGTTAGAAAACATTCCATATATAGAACTGAACATAATACCGATCTCCTCTTCCCAGTCACCCTGAATGAATTAAGGCGTCACGCACTCCGTTCCTCTCGCGGCCCCCGTGGAGCTGAAGCCGATCAAATCAATTGTTCCGGTTCGCGCCAGCCCTTCCTCAACAGCCCGTTGTGTTCACCCCTGAATAATTTGGCAATGCACAGTTTGATCGTTTTTGTCTTCGCCGAAAGCGGGCCAAGGCCGCGGATCATCTGTGGAAAATCGCATTATTCACGGCGATAATTCCCGTAAAGATTCCCGAGGGATTGATAATTCTACGGTATTACAGGATATACCATCCGCGGACCCGACATGCACGGGTCCGTCCCCTTTCACTTATTACATCAGAATATTTTGTCAAGCGATAATATCTGAAAATAAAATTTACCCGAGTGGGGGAGCCCCTACATGGGATTTAAGAGCTTTTTCACCTCTTCGTTTCCGGCGTCAATCGCCAGTACCTCGCTCCAGATCGCCCGCGCCTTCGCCTTGTTGCCGAGTGCCGAATAATTTTTCCCGATCCAGATCTTGAGCTGGTTATCGCGCTCATCTATCGAGAGGGCGCTCGTGAAATGCCCGAGGGATTCATTGAACAGGGACTGGTTATAGTACAGCTTGCCCAGGTTTATATGCGCCAGCTTAAGTACCGAGCTGTCCGAGGTCTTCCGAAGGACTTCCTGGTAATTGATGATGGCGTTTGTATACTGCTTGGATATCGCGTAAAGCGTCGCCTGGAAAAGCCTGCCTTCGAGGGTATCGGACGTCTTGCCGTGTTCGCCGAGAATGCCGAAGCCCTCCTGGGTTTTGCCCGCCAGAACATACATCAATGCACAGAAACGAACATCGTCGACCGTTCGCAGCGCGGACACCGGACCGATGTCACGGGCTACGGCGAAAAGCCGGGGCCCGTCATAATAGGCGGCGTAAAACCCCGCCTTCGCCAGGATCAGGGCATGCCGGGGCTCCATGCCCCCGGAAAGGGCGCGCCCCTTGTTGATGCATCGTATGGCCGAGAGGAAATGGGGCCTCGCCGTCTCCCCGGTCATCACGGGCACACCGTCATTGATGACCGACGCGGAAAACGACCTGCCCATCACGGCCTCGCCGAGCAGGCAGTGGGCCTCGCCGGCCAGAAAAAACGCTTCCGCTGAAAGCTGGTTATCCCCGTCCAGGTCCTCACAATTGGACGCGATGTTCAACAGCAGCTTCTCGCGCTCCTCGGGCGAAGGGGTATTCACAGCAATCGCGATTTCGCGGGCGATCCGGTGTTGGGTGTATTTCCAGAAAAATATATACTGCTTGAAATTGACGAACAGAAACACGATCACCGCTCCCGTCAGAGTGATGCCGATAATCCTGAGAAGACCGCCGTTTCTTTTTCTTGTCTTATAATGGGAATACATTATCAACTCGCAGCGCGGAAATAATCCTCGACGGCCGCCTGAATTTCGAATCTGAGATCCGGATTGTCGTCCATGAGAAAGAGCCTCACGGCACGGCTGCCCTTGAGGTACAGGGCGATATAATTGTCACCGATGCGATAATCCCGCACCTTGTAAAAATCAAACCGGTGAACCGCCTTGCCGATCCTGACGATCAGTCCCTCGCTCGCTATCTCGACACCGCCGCTTCCAACTCTCCTGAGATCCCTGTACGCCTCCAGCGAGGGGTCTATGGTGCTTTCACCGCCTTCATAATCCACCAGACCCGACGCGTCCTCGTAGAGGACGGCATTGCCCGGCGAGCGACTTTCACGGGGGCCGTCTCCCGGCTCCGGCACATCACTACTGATAGTATCGTTAAAACTTGCGTCAAGTTCGTCTAAAATTCCCTCTTTTCCCGCGGGAATGTCATCCGCCGGGGTGTCATCCTCGCCGCGAAAGTCCTCCAGTGCAACCGTTCCGGCGGACTCGTCGGAATCGGAAGTCCCGACAGCGCCGGTGCGCGCGGCCCCGGGTCCGACCATGTCTCCGGAATGTTCACGTCTGCCGGTTGCCGGGTACGTATTGAGACCGGCCTGGAAATCATCGTTGGGTATATATCGGTCACCGAAGTGGATGCCGCTTCGTGCGCCCTGTCTGGAGAATATGGAGGATACGACCAGGTACAGTCCGGTAGCGACGAGTATCAGCGAAAGGTAGAGCATGAATTCGATTATATCCCACTTTAGTCTCTATAGCCTACGATGATCGACAACGATGTCAAGAATTTTATTTCCCGGCCCGGTACTTCTCCCGCTCCGCGCGTCGTGGGCGAAGCGCGTACCGTCACGGCGGGGAACAGGCCGGTTTCACGGAGAGATCCTCCACAAACCCGCCTTTAAATATGGCTTCGTTTTATAAACAAAATCTGAGGATTCGTTGGAAAAATAAACCAGCCTCCACGGCGCTGGATGAAAGGACCGGTACTCCTCTTCCGAGACCGAATCCGCATTGACGGTCGACAGGACAAGTCCGCCCCGTGCGCACGAACCGATCGCATGAAGAGCGGCATTATAATCTTTTTTCACCGAAAAATTCCCCCGCTTGTTCCGGGAAAAAGTGGGCGGGTCGAAGATGATAAAGTCGAAATGCCTGTTTTTTCTGCCGAATCGTCTCAGCCAGTCAAACGAATCGCCGCGTATGAAGTCCCTGTCGTCGCATTCTAGACCGTTGGCATGGTAGTTTTCCCGGGCCTTTTCGAGCGCCGGAGCGGAAAGATCCACGTTCACGGCCGAACCGGCACCGCTGGCCAGCGCATGAACGGAAAAAACGGCCGTATAGGAAAAAAGATTGAGCAGGTGGCCCAAGCCCTGGTAACAGGGCTCGAGCGCCCGGCGAATTTCACGCATATCGAGGAAAAGTCCGGTATGCTGACCGCGCACGAGGTCAACGATTACCGTAATCCCGTTATGTTGCACGCCGTATCCCGCCGGGGGACCGCTTCCCCATACGATTTCACTCGAACGCCGGGCGGTAAATCCGTCACCGTCATCGATTTTACGCCTGTCCTTGACGAGCAACCCCAGCGGCCGGCGCGGCAGCCTGACCAGCGCGGTCTCAATGGCCGGCAGCAATTCGGCCGCACGATCGAAGACGTGATCGAAGTAGAACTGCAGCAGCAGGTAGTCGCCATAAAGATCGATGGTGAGCCCGTCAATGCCGTCACCGGCGGCGTTGAACAGCCTGAAACAGTCGTCACCCCGGCGACCGTACAACCCGGCCCTCCGCTCGAAAGCGCGAACAAATGTATCGGAGAGAATCATTATGAGTAGAGAGCGGTCGTCACCGGCTCATGCGCCGGCGGCTTTTTTCATGCGTCCGATTTTGCGGGCGAGTGCCTCGTAATCCCCGCTCGCCATCAGGGAGGGATCGACTATCGAGGAGGCTCCGCAGGCGATAACGAAGGGATTGTTGAGGTATTCGGCGATGTTCGTTTCGTCGATGCCGCCGGTGGGGATGAGCCCGAAACGCTGCGTCTTAAAAGGCGCCGTGACCGCGTTGATATATCCGACGCCGCCGAGAGCGCCGGCCGGAAAGATCTTGATGACATCGCATCCGATTCGGAGGGCCTGGTTGAGCTCGGATGGGGTCGCGACTCCCGGAATAAAGCTGAGGGCGAGGGCCGAGGCGTATTCGATCACTTCATGATCCAGGCATGGAGCTACAAAAAAGGCCGCTCCGGCGTCGGCGGCTTTTTTAAGTGATTCCACCGACAGCACACTCCCCGCCCCCACCATAACCTCCGGGTAGTGCCTCACAATTTCATCTATACAGCGAAAGGCGGCCTCCGTACGAAGCGTCACCTCGACCAGCGAGATGGAAGCCTCCATGAGGAGTCCAACCGCCCGAAGAGCGCTGTCCGAATCCCCGAAGACCGCGACCGGGACGATTCTGGTCGCCTGGAGGGAATCCCTGATCCGGGCATCCATGATATCGCGCGCCTATACGTTCATCCTCGGGTAACAGAGCTCGATCTGGTTGCCGTCGGGATCCAGGAATACCACCGATTTACCCCCACGAAGGTTCTCCGGACCGAACACGATGGTAATATCATTATCCTTCAGTTCGTCGACGGCATCGTCGAAATCTTCTTCGTCCAGGAAGAGGCTGATATGGTTCTTCGTCCCCTGCTGGTTCGCGTATCCCTCGATCTCGAAAAGGCCGATCATTATTTCTCCCACCTTTATGAAGGCTTCGCGTGCGTTGCTCATTTTCTCGACGACCTCAAAATCGAACAGTTCGCGGTAAAATTCTATGGAGCGCTCGAGATTTGAGACCGTAATGCCTATATGGTCTATGCTTTCAATTACTATCATCATTCCCTCTCAGTTCGGTGAATATGCGCCTCGCTCCGGGCCTCGAAGGACGCCGCGCGTGCTCACGGACAGAGAATCGGCCCGGCCGGCTCTCCGATCGTATCTGCTTTTCAGGTATACCCCGTATTTTTTTATGTCAATCATTATCTACCGCCCGACGTCAAAAAGTTCCATTATGTCGCGCCGTGGCGATTCACGGCGGCATGAACGACATAATAATACACCGGGGATGGAGCATGAATATTTTAATTGAAAAATAAAGGCTGTATTAGTACCTTTTACAATTGTCTCTCGGCATGATTTATTCGGCGGTAATTCATGGAGAACGCCGACGGGCACGCATACGGGAACTTCGGGTTTCAGTCTTTCGGTAAAAACGGCAAAGGCATTTATGGAAAAAAACCTACTACCCGAAAACATACGCGTCGAAGGCATTAAAGTCGACCTTAAAAGCGTTAAGCCCGGAAGCGTTTACAGCCATAACGTTTACGACGAATACGGCGCCCAGATCGTGGCCGCGAACTCCCCGCTCACCGACGGAATGATACAAACCTGCCTCGAGCGGGGTCTTCGCTACCTCTATTACAGTAAATCATTCGACGCGGGAACCAACCCGGCAGGCCTCGATCTTACGAAGAACGCCGTCTCCTCCGAAACCCAGGCCCGAGCCCGTGAAACATCCAAGGCCATACTGGAGGAAATCGCCGAGCGCCTGCACATGGGTCAGGAGATCGACATCTCGCGTGTGAAGATAAGCAAGTCGAAAGAGCTCATAGAGGGAATCATCGATGAGGTCGCCCAGAACGATGACGCGGTGCTCGTTACACTCAAGGAGCTGAAGAATTATGACGAGTACACGTTCGTCCATTCGGCGAATGTCGCGGTGATCGCTTCGACGCTCGCGGTGCGTCTGGGGTACAGCCGCGACCGGACCATCGAGATAGGCGTCGGCGGCCTGCTTCACGATATCGGCAAGGCGATCGTCGGGTACCGGATCGTCAACAAGCCGACCGAGCTCACCGTGGAAGAGATCAAGAGCCTCATGGAGCACCCGCATTACGGGTACAAGATATCCGAGAACAACCGCAACATCACGAGGTTCCAGAAGCAGTCAATACTGTTCCATCACGAACGCCCCGACGGAATGGGATATCCCTTCGGATTCGATTATCACAGTTTCATTACGAGGGTGCCCAGGGACGTCCGGTTGATCAGCATGTGCGATACGTTCAGCGCCCTCACCACCGAGCGCGCCTACAAGCCCGCATACACCCAGAAGCGGGCCCTTCGCATCATGCAGAACGGCGTGCACGCCACTTTCAAGAAACATTCACAGTTCATTTACGATGATTTTCGCGATTTCATAAAGGGGATCGGCTTCATGATCAACATGGGTGACTACATCTTCGACGCCGAGGAAATGATACGCCTCAACACGGGAGAGATCGCCAGGATACTGGAGCTCAGGAGGAATAACTCGCTCAACCCGATAGTGCGGCTTCTGACCGACAAGAAGCTCCAGCCCCAGAAACGGGAGATAATCATCGACCTCGAAAACGATTTTTCGGTCTACGTCGCCAACATCCTCGACAAGACCTCCATCGATACGCACATGCTTTCGCTGCGCGCCGTGTGAGCGCTCCTACTCCACCGTCACGCTCTTGGCGAGGTTGCGCGGCTGGTCCACATCGCAGCCGCGCATGACGGCGATGTGATACGCGAGGAGCTGTAACGGAACGACCGTGAGCAGCGGCGAAACGATCTTTTTCGTGGCCGGGACGTAGATGACGTGCCGGGCGAGGGACCGAATCTCCTCATCCCCCTCGTTCGCTATCGCTATGATGCGGCCGTTTCGCGCGCGCACCTCCTGCATATTGCTCACGATCTTTTCGTACACCTCGTCACGTGGCGCGATGAAGACCACCGGCATGTTCTCGTCGATGAGGGCGATCGGTCCGTGTTTCATCTCGGCCGCCGGGTAGCCTTCCGCGTGCACGTAGGATATCTCCTTCAGTTTGAGCGCCCCCTCGAGCGCCACAGGAAAGTGAATGCCCCGCCCCAGGTAGAGGAAGTTCCTGCTCTCCCGGTAGATGTGGGCAATTTCGCGGATCGCCTCGCTTCCGTCGAGGATCCTCTGGACGTACTCCGGAATTCGAATGAGGTCCTCGATTATCCCTCTTCCCTTCTCGGCGGTCATGTCCCTGCGGCGCGACAGGAGAATCGTTATCAGAATGAGCACCGTGATCTGCGAGGTAAAGGCCTTTGTCGAGGCGACGCCGATCTCGGGGCCGGCATGGATGTACACTCCGCCGTCGCTCTCGCGCGCGATGGTGCTGCCCACCACGTTGGTAAGTCCGAGCACCCGCACCCCGCGCGCCTTCGCCTCGCGCAGGGCCGCCAGCGTATCGGCGGTCTCGCCGGACTGGCTGATAACGATCACAAGGTCGCCCTTGCGGAGGATGGGCCGCCGGTAGCGGAACTCGGACGCGTATTCCACCTCGACGGGTATGCGAGCGTACTGCTCGATGAGATACTCGCCGACGAGCCCGGCGTGCCAGGAGGTCCCGCAGGCGATGAAGATGATCCGTTCGATGCCGTTGAGGTCTTCTTCCGAAAGCCGGAGGCCGTCCAGTCGGGCGGTGCCGGTTTCCTGAAGCACCCTGCCGCGGAAGGCGTTGAGGATGGTTTCGGGCTGTTCGAAAATCTCCTTGAGCATGAAGTGGTCGTAACCCTGTTTTTCGATCAGGGCGATGTCCCAGTCTATGTCCTCGACGATCTTGTTTTTCCGGTTCTTGTTGAGATCGTAGGTCCGATACTCACCGCCGGTGATCTCGACCATTTCGTTGTCTTCGAGATAGATCACCCTGCGCGTGTGTTCCACGATGGCGCTGGCGTCCGAGGCCAGTATCATCTCGTTATCGCCCACTCCGAGGATCAGGGGACTTCCCCTCCGCGCCGCGATTATCCTGTCCGGCTCGTCGCTCGAAACCACGGCGATGCCGAAGGTCCCCTCGATTTTCGAGAGCGCCTTCATCACCGAATCGATGAGCGTGTTGTCCGAGTAATAGTATTCTATGAGATGGACGATCACCTCGGTGTCGGTTTCGCTCGAAATCTTGTGTCCCTTGTCGAGGAGCATCTTCTTGATCGTCGCGAAGTTTTCGATTATTCCGTTATGCACGAGCGCGATCTTTCCGGCGCAGCACAGGTGCGGATGGGCGTTGCGGTCCGAGGGAACTCCGTGCGTCGCCCACCGCGTATGCCCTATTCCGGTATGGTACGCCTCGAGCGACGGGTAATCGAGGACCGCCTCGAGGTCGGCTATCTTTCCCTGCTTCTTCCGGTAATACATCCCGCCGTCCACGAGCGCGATCCCCGCCGAATCGTAGCCACGATACTCGAGCCTCTTCAGGCCCCGGACTATGATCTCCGTGGCGCTTCGCCCGCCGACATATCCTATTATTCCGCACATTGTTCGCGCTCCTCTTCATTCGTCATCGGTCCCGTCGCTCCCCCGCGGCCGGCGCGGATCCTTTCGGCAAGCCGGGACGCAGGTCTCCCAGCACGACGACGACCCTCCTCGGCGGCCCGTCATCGAGCCTGAACCGCCTGAGCTTTCCTTCCAGCGAAACGAGCACCGGGCCGCGCCACCAGCGCGAGGGCTCCGGCAGGCCGCCGCCCGACAGATCCCTGAGCCCGGCCTCGTCGATTTCCCCGCGGATCTCCAGCCAATCGCCGTATCTGAATCTGCAGCGAAACCGGCGCTCCGCAAGCACCTCCGGGTATATCAGCGGGTAATCGTATCCGGTGGCTATCCTTCCGCCCACACCGCCCGCGAGGTAAGCCTGAAGCTCTCTCCTGTGAAACCGCCTGCTTCCGAACAGGCCGTCATCCCACCTGCGGTACAGTACCTCTATCCGCCTGCGCGTCTGGTGCGCGGCTGAATCGACGACCGCGGTTCCTTCGGCGCCCATGGCGGGGGGGCTTTCTCCGGAAAACATGGACAACAGCAGCACGATGGCCGGGGTGAGGAAAAGATTCGCAAGATTTTTCAATTACAGCCGGTATATCTCCAGGTATTTAATGCCTCGTCGCTTTCCCGATCGGCACGGTTTCGCCGCGGCTTAACGGCCGACTCCCGTTTAGGCCGCGGCCGGAACCGTCAGGTTGACGCTCTCCGGGACTATGCCTCGATTATCGCTTCGGCGGGACATACATCGACGCAGGTCCCGCAACTGGTACAGGTATCCGCCTCGATAACATAGGTGTCCTTCCCTTCCTTGATCGCGGAGACCGGGCACTCGTCGGCGCAGGTCCCGCACATGGTGCAGTCGGTTGTGATTTTATAAGCCATGGCTTCCTCCGAAAAAGTTTCCCACACTATAACCGGGAAGCCAGAAGTCAAACCAAAATCGCGGTACCGCGCGATAACGTCCGCGACCCGTGTTCGGTATTTATAATAACAGGAATATGAGGATTACGATAAGCAGCACCACCACTCCGGCAATGACACCGATCATCATACTGCTCGAGGCCTGCCGCATCGTCTCCTCGACGACCGGGTCGCCGGTCTTTATCCTGATGTCCTGCTCTTCCTCCGCCCTTCCCAGGATGCCTTTCGCGATCTGGACAAAAACCTTGTATCCTTCCTTGGGGTGCTGCTTTATCGAGTACACGGTCGCGCCCACGGGCTTTACCTTGTCGCCGCTGATGAGATTGAGCTGTTTGAGTATTTTATACGCCACGGGATTGGAGCTGTCGAGCATTACCTGAACGTGGTCACCCGGTTTGAGGCTTGAAATGTTGCGTCCCCTCGTGGGCGAAAGAATGAGGTCGACACTCAGCATTTTCATTCCGCCGGGCGTCTCCTCCTTCGCGGGGGCGGCCTCTTCCCGGGCCTCCTTCCTGTGCGCCCTGCTTCCGGGTTTGAGCAGGACCTCCATCCGGAGAGAGTTCATCAAAACGGCGTCCGCTTCAGCGGCGACGCCATCCCCTATGCCGGAAGCGAGAAGCGCGGTGACCGCACGGCCCAGCACGGCCCTGTCACCCTTCGATGCCGCCTCCGCAAGGGGCGCCGTGTTCACCCGCCGAAGGGCGCTCTCGATTTTCATCGCCGCTGCGTCGTCGAAAGCGGCGGCGTCCATCAACGACTCGACCACGTCGAAAAAATCGGAAATGGGTGCCTGTACATCGCCATTTTTAAACGAGCCCTCCGAACCCGCCGCGATAAAAACACTGTTGACCGACTTGCCCACCATGCTGTAGATAATGATGCCGAGGCCGAAAAGCCGCTCCCCGCGCTCGAAGGCGAACTTGATGAGCGCGATATCGTTGATGGCGCCCTTTACCACGCTTTCCGCCATGTCGTTCCTGTGATTCACATAGGGCAGTACCAGTTTGATCTTCTGTGCGAAGGTCATCTTCTCGACTTCGTCCTCCACCATGAGCTCCGCGTACTGCCCATAGCTCACGGGTTCGAAATCCAGCTGGGCTTCGGTTTTATCGAGCGACAGCGCCTTCTCGATGATTTTTTTGATGTAGTTCTCAGCGGTGCCGATGTCCTGGGCCTGGATGTTGCCCACCACCGCCCGGATCATCTCCTGTGTTATAACGCCATCGATATTCGCCTTGAGCTTGCCGTGCAGGTCGACATTGAGCTCGAGGCGTGAAAGCCCCTGCATTATCGCCTTAACGAGTTCTCCATGGGGGCGCGCCAGCTTTTCCCGTGCCAGGTCCTGGCCCACGGCGACAATCGAGAAGCTGCCGAGGAAATTGAGCCGCGCGGCATCGACGTACGCCACCAGCAGTCCCGCCGACGACTGTCGCGGGAGGTTGATTTTCACCTTGAGCGCAATAATCTCGTGCTGAATTTTCTTGTCTTCCGGCATAATCAGGCGCTATCCGATTGTATATTTACGATGTTTCAGAAGGGCTTATGGTAGGCGCAATGACGGGATGCGTCAACTATTTCTTCGAGACGGTGTCGTTTATTGGATACGGCCTCCGCGCAGGGAAAGCACTCCGGGCGGCCCCCGCCGGGGTGGCCCGCCCGTATATCCTCGACGCATACGACGCTGATTCCAAACGACAGGGCCGGCGTCGGCTCAGGCGCCGTATTTCTTTCTGACAACCCTGAAGGCTTCATCGGCCACGTTCCACGTCTTCTTTATATCCGCATCCGTATGCGCGGTGGACACGAACCAGTTATGGTGCGAAGTGAAGAACACGCCGCGTTTGGTGCATTCCGAGCACCAGTCCTGATGCAGCATGAGGCTCTCGTCGTCCGTAATGTAAACCGAAGGCATGGAGGGCGCCCCGCTCACTCTGAGGGTATACCCGTAAGATCGGGCTATATCCACCAGTCCGTCAAGAAGCTTCTTCCCACGGGACAGCATGAGCGCCGGGCCGTCGATGCGCCGGAGCTCCTTTAACGCCGCCAGCGACGCCGCCATCGGGACGGCCGAAAACCAGTAACTGCCCGTATAGAAGACCCTGGCCGCGGCCGTCTTGAGCGCCTCCGTGCCCACCAGCGCCGAGATGGGATAACCGTTCGCGATCGCCTTGCAGTAGCACGCGAGGTCCGGCTTGAAACCGAAGTACTCGTTCGAACCGCGCATATCGAGCCTGAAACCGCAACGCACGTCATCGATGATCAGTACGATGCCGTTCTTTCTGCAGAGCGCTTCGACCTTGCTCCAGTAGCCCGTCGCGGGCATTACGCTGTCCGAAAAGGTCGGGTGATGATAGGGTGTCGCCATGAAACCGGCTATCTGGCCGGGGTGCGCGTTCACCAGCCTTTCAAGCCCCTCGAAGTCGTTCCATTCCACGCGGAGAAATGTCGACTGGTCCTCATCCAGCACCCCGGGATGCCCCGGAGCCTGCGCCCAGGGAGCTACGCCGTGATAGCCGCCGTGCACGAGCACGATTTTCTTCCGCCCCGTGGCGGCGCGGGCGGTCATGATGGCGTAGGAAGTGACGTCTCCACCGTTTTTAGCGAAGAAGGCCCAGTCCGCAATACTGATAAGATCAACAAGATATTCGGCGAGCTCGACCATGATCGGCGCCGGCGATGTTATGCAGTTTCCGCTTTTAAGCTGCTTCTGCGCCGCGGCGTCAACCTTCGGATGGTTGTAGCCGAGCACCATCGGACCGTACGCGCACATGTAATCGATGAATTCATTGCCGTCCACGTCCCAGAAACGTGAGCCCTTCGCCCTGGATGCGTAAAAAGGGTAATCGGTCGCCGGCACGAGCGGGGCCGGGCTGAGATGTCCGTAAATTCCGCAGGGGATCACCTTCGCGGCGCGCTTGAAAAGGGCGACGGATTTTTTATACGTGTAGGTCTTCATGGGTCCCTCCCTTCAGCCAAGGTACAGTGGTATTCTGTCGAGAAGCAGGCTCAGGGAATCGATCATCCCTATCTGCCCGCGCGGCATCAGATCGCCGGTGGCGATCGCGGTGAAAGCGTCCAGTTTCTGGTTGAGGATGTCGTTCGCCACCTTGAGGTTGCGGAACAGCATGGCCGACATCGGTTTTTCGAAATCGCCCTTCGCGGCTTCGATTTTACCGTCCTGGAACTTCAGCATTGCCGAGGGGCCTTCCGGTTTGACTTTCATCAGCGTCACCCCGTTACGGATGTGGGACGATATCATTTTCGCCACCGGATCGACCAGACCGAGCTCGCCTATCGCGAAGGCGGCGGTGGTTATGGTGAAGCGCGTATTGACTGCAAGGTAGTTTTTATCGGCCAGCAGCTCCGGTGTCGGCTTGAGGTAATGTTCCAGCCTGGCGGTGAGTTTCGGAAAGTCCTTCATGAGAAAGCCGAGCTTCGTAAAGCCCTTGAGCAAAACGGGCTGTGCCTTGCCGTCGAACATTCTGACCAGGTGCGAGGGAGAAAGGAAGTAGAGAATGATCGAAGCCTTTTTGCGCCGGCCCCGCCTTACCGTACACGTTCCGTTCTCGAACTGTATGTACGCGCTCGGCCCGTTTCTGACGATGAACTGAATAGAGAGGTTCCAGCCCTTCGACAGCGCCGCCATCTCTTCGTCATAAACGACGAGGTCTTCGAGATTGACGAGCACCGCATTGAGATTGAGATGTGCCTTGACCAGGTCAGTATTCATAACCGGCTCCTTTTCGCGGGGAGGTATCACATATACTGAGTGAGTACTTACTCAGTATAGAACGAGCCGACAATATGTCAATTAAATTATGGCGGATAAGCCGTAATTATTTCGTACCCGGAAAGATGGCGGAATATGAGTTCACCGGTGCCGGGAGGGAGTGCTCAAGCGATCAGGTCCCGGATGGTCTGGTAGAGCACGGGGATGCTGAGCGGTTTGGATATATACCCGTCGAAGCCTTCGGCGATGAACCGCTCCCGGTCGCCTTTCATGGCATGAGCGGTGAGGGCGACACATATCGAACTGCCACCGGTCAGATCCTTTATTCTTTTCATGGCCTCAACACCGCCCATACCGGCCATCTGGATGTCCATTATCACAAGGTCCGGGGTCTCGCGCGCCGCGATACGGAGGGCCTCCTCCCCGCTCGGAGCGCTGAGCAGATTGAACTCGAAGCGCTGCA
>CAZVEG010000034.1:0-16478 GCA_964625625.1 uncultured Leptospirales bacterium
GTCCATGCGCTCGGTGAGGCCGAGCTCGCGGATGCAATGCAGCGACTGCGAGGCGAAGGCCTCGTTGAGCTCGATCATTTCGATCTGGTCGAGCTTCATGCCGGTCTGCTTGAGCACCTTTGGTATGGCATATTTGGGACCAACACCCATTTCGTCGGGCTCGCAACCCGCTACGGCATAACCGACTATGCGGGCCAGAGGCTTAAGGTTGTACTTCTTGCAGGCTTCTTCGCTTGCAACGATCGTCGCCGCGGCGCCGTCGGTGGTCTGCGAGGAGTTGCCGGCCGTTACCGAACCCATGGCTTTAAATGCGGGGCGCAGTTTTCCGAGTCCCTCAAGCGTCGTGTCGGCGCGTACACCATCGTCGAAATCCTGGATGAAGGTTTCCTTCTTGTAGGTGCCGTCGGCCTGCTGGACGAAGCGGGTGCCGGTGGTCGGATGAATCTCGGAGAAAAGTTTCTCCTTCTGGGCCTTTGCGGCCTTCATCTGAGATTCGTAGCCGAACTTGTCCTGGTCTTCGCGGCTGATGTTGTAGCGCGACGCCACGTTCTCGGCCGTGATACCCATGGATATATATACATCGGCGTTCTTTTTCGCCCACTCCGGATGCGGCCTGGGAAGATTCCCACCCATGGGGACGATCGACATGCTCTCGAGTCCGGAACCCATTCCAACATCGATCCAGCCGGCCTGTATCTTGAGGGCCGCAAGGGCGATGGCTTCGAGTCCCGACGAGCAGAAACGGTTGACGACCGCGGCGGAGCTGGTGACCGGATAGCCGGCCATGAGCTGCGAAATACGGGCGACGTTGATTCCCTGCTCGGCTTCGGGGAACGCGCAACCGGTGAAACAATCGTCGACAAGCGCCTTGTCGAGCTTGATGCGGTCGGCGGCCGCCGCCATTACCTGAGACAGAAGGTCTTCCGGCCTCGTCTGCGCGAACGCCCCTTTGCCTCTTCTGCAACCCGGTGTTCTTACTGATGAAACGATATATGCTTCTCTCATATATCTGTTCCTCCTATTATTATTGGTGTGGGTCCTTAAATCATCAACGGCTTGCCGGTCGCGAGAATGTGCGCGGCCATCTTCTGGGTGTTTTCGGTCTTCCAGAGCTCGACGAACGCTTCACGCTCCTGCTTCAGCCACTGCTCTTCAGGAATCTTGGTTCCCTGGATGACTTCGCCGCCCGACATGACGAATGCGATCTTCTTCGCGATGAACTCCATGTGCGGGGTGATGTAGCCGCCGCCCTTCATGTTGAGCATTTCCGCCCATACCATGCCGTGCACTTCCTGGCCCATTACGAGGATCGGGTCGTGCTTCGGAGGGGCGTAGCCTTCCTCAACCATCTTTATGACTTCCTTCTTGGCTTCGCCGATCTGGAGGTCGCGGTTGAAGATGATCCTGTCATTGGGGCCCAGGAATCCTTTCTTCTTGAGGTCGAAAGCGCCCATGCCCACCTGGGCCTGCGCAACCGCCATGAAGCAGGGCAGGAAGAACCCGCCGAGGTCGGTTATCTTGACCGACGCCGGAACGTTCGCTATGACCTTTCTCCACAGGTTGAGCATACCGAGACCGCCGGGAAGGAGACCTGCGCCGATCTCAACAAGGCCCATGTAGGTTTCGGTGTGAGCGAGTATGCGGTCGGAGGCAAGGCAGACTTCGCAGCCGCCGCCCAGGGTCATGCCGTACGGAGCGGCCACTACCGGGAAGTTGGCGTAACGAAGGGCCTGGATGCCGTCGTGAACCTTGGCGATGAAGTCGTTGATCATGTTGAACTTGCCTTCTTTGGCCAGTCCGCCCATGTAGGCGAGGTCGCCGCCGGCCGAGAACGCGCCGGGCATGCCGCCGGCCTGGTTGCCGATGACGAGACCGATACCGTTCTTGTTGACGTGCTCGAGAGCGACGGGAATGAAATCGACGATTTCGCCGTTGATGGCGTTCATCTTGGTGTGGAATTCAAAGTTGAAAACGCCGTCGCCGAGGTCGATGAGCGAGCAGGAAGCGTTCGATTTGACTTCCTTGCAGTTCTTCAGGAGGATGGCGCTTTCGCTCCTCTTGATTTCCTTGTATCCGCCCTTGACCAGGTCGTAGTAGTAGTCTTTTCCTTTTTCGCTCTTGTAAAAGCTCTTGGCGCCGGAAGCGAGCATCTTCTTCACGTTTTCGGGAACCTTCATTCCCTCTTTTTCCATGAGCTTTACCGACTTCTCCACGCCGATGGCGTCCCATGTGCCGAAGGGGCCGAATTCGTTGTTGTATCCCCATACCATCGCGTTGTCGATGTCGACGATGGAGTCGGCGATTTCGGGAACGCGGTTGGCGGCGTAGATGCAACCGGCCGCGGTGACCTTCCACGCGAACTTGGCGGCCTTGTCATCGCCATAGACGACGGCTTTGATCTTTTCGGGAACTGACTTCGCCGCTTTGGCGGCGTCGAGGCACGGGAAGCTCGGCTTGTCGGCCGGTGCGTATTCCATGGTGTCGGGATTCAGAACCAGGGTCACCCTCTTTCCTTCGGGGGATCTTTCCTTCTTGTAGAAGCCCTGTTTGGTCTTGTCGCCGAGCCATTTGTTCTCGATCATCTTCTTGAAGAAGGCGGGAACCTTGTAGGCCTCCCTGCGCTCGTCCTTGGGAAGAAGTTCGTACGAGTTGTCGGCCAGGTGGTCCAGTGTGTCGAGACCGACCATGTCGGAAAGTTTGAAAACGGCGGTTTTCGGCCTTCCCATGGCGGGTCCGAAGATGGCGTCAACCTCGGTGATGGTCACACCCATCTCCTTCATCGTGGGAAGAATGTCCACGATCGAGTAAACGCCGATACGGTTTCCGATGAAGTTGGGGGTGTCCTTCGCCCAGACGATACCCTTGCCGAGCCTCTTCTCGCCGAAATCGGCCAGGAATTCGAGGACATCTTTCTTCGTGTCGGCGCCGGGGATGAGCTCGAGGAGGTGCATGTAGCGGACCGGGTTGAAGAAGTGGGTCCCCATGAAATGCTCCTTGAACTCCTTGCTCAGGCCCTTGGATATCTCCTGCAGGGGAAGACCCGAGGTGTTCGTCGTGACAATGGCGGTCGGCTTGCGGATCTTGTCGATCTTGCCGAAGAGCTCCTGTTTGACCTTGAGGTTTTCGACAACCACTTCGATGATCAGGTCGCAATCGGCGAGTTTCTTGAAATCGTCCTCGAGGTTTCCGAGCTTGATGCGTATGGTGTTGGCCTTGTCCATAACGAGGGCGGGTTTCGCCTTCATCAAGTTGTCGAAGCCGGTCTGGACGATTCGGTTGCGA
The DNA here is from genome assembly GCA_964625625.1 of uncultured Leptospirales bacterium. GTDB lineage: Bacteria > Spirochaetota > UBA4802 > UBA4802 > UBA5368 > MVZN01. The sequence goes on from CAZVEG010000034.1 coordinate 3,283, forward strand.
GCTTTGGGATCCTTCTTCTCTTCATCCGTCAGGTTGAAGGGAACGATGTCGAGAAGCAGGGTTTCCACTCCCGCATCGGCTAGAAGGGCCGCGATACCGCCCCCCATGATACCGGAGCCGATAACGGCTGCTTTATCGATCCTTCTTATCATACGAACCTCCTGTTTGAGTGTAATTAAAGTATAAAAATAAAAATACAAATTAAGGCGAAAGTCTGTTAAGGCATTGTTAACCAAGTGTGGAACACAAATTTAAATTGTCAATATTTATAATTAAATATTAATAAGGAATTTTCCTTTTTTGATATAATTGTGCATACCATTAGAGCCGATTATGGGCAGAAAAATTGAAGGAGGCTTTTCGCTCCTTACGGTGCGCAATTTTTTCTTGTCGCGCGCCGCGCATTTTCGGTTGACATCCGTCATGACGATATCTATACATGTCTGCAACGGAAGGCACAGCTGTTTTTTCGCGTTTCGGACACACCACGGCGCCGTACCCAAGTGGCTAAGGGAGAGGTCTGCAAAACCTTTATTCAGCGGTTCAAGTCCGCTCGGCGCCTCATGTTCCAGTCCAAAGTCAATCGTCGCGCGCCCCGGGCGCGCGGCCTTCGGCTTTGGACTGTTTTTCGCCCAAGTGGTGGAATTGGTAGACACAAGGGACTTAAAATCCCTCGGATCTCGGTCTGTGCCGGTTCAAGTCCGGCCTTGGGCACATACCCGGCGGCGAACCGGGATCCGGCTTTTCTCCGACACGTATTCCTATCGGGGCTCCACGGCGGGTTCGCCGGGAGTTTCCTCCCCGGCGGTCTTACCTGCGGCGATATAACTGAAAGACGACAGCGCGGCGTTGAAGGCCCCCTCGTGGCGGTAGAACGTGGCGGTGGGCGAGGTGCACTGTATTATGTACAGGATTCCGGCGTTATGCGTGATCAGTGTCCGCTGGAGCGTCGCCCCGCCGCGGGAGCGGTATTCGAAGACCAGGAGCTTGCCGCTTACCTTCTGCCTGATGCTTATCCTGCCCGTCTCAATGATCTTGTTGAGATTCGGATCGATGCCGCTGAGGTTCCATCTGTCGCCCGCTATTTTTTCCAGGTCTGACTCGTCCGAAAACACCGCCTTCACCTTTATCTCCGTATTCCTGTCGGGGAACGCGTAGAGCAGGTGTCGGCCATCCAGCGTCAGGTCGGAACGCTCCCATCCGGGGGGAAGCGAGATGGTATAATTGAAGCGCTCGTTACGGTATTCGTACCCCGGACTTTCCGCCCGCATGGTCGAGGTCGAGAGAATGGAGCAAAGGATCAGTCCGAGCGCCGCCAGCTTTTTCATCGCCGTATCCTGCCTGAATTCGTGTATTGGAATCTACGCCGCGCAGTATATGCCCACACCCGCAAATTGCAATAAGAAAACGTCCCCGGCCCGACCGTCTCAGGCGTGGAATCTATGGTTTATGCTGCTTATGCCCTTCTCGAGCCGGCCCTTGAGGTATTTCACTCCTTCACCCGGGCTGTCGAAGAAATGAAACAGCTTCATATCTTCCCTTTCGATGAATCCCATCTCGACCATTCTGTCGAAGTTGATCATGGATTCCCAGTAGGCCCGGTCGAACAGGAGTATGGGCATGTTCTTCTTGTCGATCTTTTCGGTCTGCCGAAGGGTGAGGGCCTCGAAGAGCTCGTCGAGGGTTCCGAACCCCCCGGGGAATACGACGAGAGCCTTCGCGTTATACAGGAACCAGAGTTTGCGCATGAAGAAGTAATGGAACTCGAAGTTGAGCTCGGGCGTGATATAGCGGTTGGGGTGCTGCTCGAACGGCAGCGAGATGTTGAGCCCGATGCTCTTCGCGCCGGCCCTGTGGGCCCCGCGGTTCGCCGCTTCCATTATCCCCGGGCCGCCGCCGGTGCAGATGTGGAAGCCGCGTTTTCTCCGCGCCATGGATTTGCCGAGCTTCGCCAGGCGGTAGGCGAACTCCTCGGCCGCGATGTAGTATTTCCCGGTCGCGGGATTATCGGGCTGTGTCCGCGCCGAGCCGAAAAAGACGACGGTGTGCAGGATGTTCGTCTCGCGCAGACGCTTTTCCGGTTCGAGGTACTCGGAGAGAATTCGTATGGTGCGGGCCTCGTGTGAGTTGAGAAAATCGAGGTTCTTGTACGCCTTGGGCGCCTTCTTCTGCGTCATCGGTATCTCCTTTTTCTGCTGATCGTAAGAATGGTGCCGTCGGTGAATTCCGTCACCGAGTCCGAGATGATGTCTTTCCTGTCCATCAGGTCGATCGTTATGCTGTCCATGAAGGCCAGCAGGATTTTCAGCCCGGCCCCTATTCCCTTCAGGCTCAACTCCCGGCCGTTGACGGTCACACGGAGCTTCCCCGATTCGCTTTTGTCGATATAACGGACGAGTTGCCCGAAATAGTCCTCGGTGTAGCGGCTTGGCGAGTCGTGGAACGATTGAACAAGGTCGAATCCGCCTCCGTGGTCGATGATGGTCGCCTCGAAGTGCTCTTCATCGAGGAGGTATCGCACGGTGATGGCACGGATCCGGTCGGGGTGGGCGATCGGAATGCTTTCCTGGGTGCGGATGGTTTCCTGGATCGCGTTGGTCAGCGCCTCGTCCATCGAGATGACGATCTCGTCGATTTCCTCCTGGGGATGGCCGATGGACCGCAGGTCATCGTACAACACCGAAATGACCCGTCGGACGATCGACGAATCGGCTGGATAGCTGTCGATGTGCTGTATGGTTTTCATCGTGAGAACGGTGTCATGGAACGGGCCTGTTTTCCGGAGCGTGCCGCCGGAGTCCTGCGTCGTTCCGGGTTTACGCGGGCCGGCGGCCCGGCGCTTTCTCCTTACACAGTACAAGTATCGGGGAAATGACGGGGGCGACTTTACCTCGCCGGGCAAAAAAGTAGTTGATCCCGTGCCCGATCGGTCCCCCATTATGCTGAAAGGCTGGATCGGTGCGAGGGGGGATGCATGTACAGGAAAATCATGGCCGGGATCGTTGTCGCCGGCCTCGCGGCCGGCGGAGTGGTGGCGGGATCAACGATGAAAAGAGAGGCCGACATAAAAGCGCTGCTTGCCGGCATGTCGCTGGACCGGAAGATCGGCCAGATGATGATGGTCGGTGTACCGGGCGCGGAAATCACCCCTCAGGCGCGCGCAATAATACAGGGCTGCAATCCCGGCGGCATAATACTGTTCGGGTATAACCTCGCCTCGCGTGGGAAAACCGCGGCGTTTATCGCGGATATGCAGAAGACGGCGATCGATTCGGCGGGACTGCCGCTCTTCATCTCGATCGACCAGGAGGGCGGAAGGGTGCGCCGCATCATGGACGGCGTGACCCAGTTTCCCGGCAATATGCCGCTGGGCGTCGTGAACGACGGGGACCTGTCGTACAGGACCGCGCGGATTCTCGGGATCGAACTGCGCCTGATGGGCGTCAACATGAACCTGGCGCCGGCGATCGACGTGAACAATAATCCCGAGAACCCGGTAATCAACACGCGCTCCTTCGGCTCGGACCCCGCGGTCGTCGCGGCGATGGGACGCGCGTACATAAGGGGCCTGCAGGAGTCCCGGTGCATGGCGGTCGGAAAACATTTTCCGGGACACGGCGATACCGACAGCGATTCCCATCACGTGCTGCCGGTGATCGGTTACGACCTGGAGCACCTGAAAAAGGTCGAGCTTCCGCCTTTCGCCGCGGCGATAGACGAAAACGTTTCGGCCATCATGTCGGCCCATATCTCGTACCCGTCCATCCTCGGGGATGAAACTCCAGCCACCCTGTCGGAGAAAATGCTCTCCGGACTGCTCAGGGACGAAATGGGTCACCGGGGGCTTGTCATCACCGACGACATGGAGATGAACGCCGTCTCGAAGCTCATGGACCTCGGGGAGGCGGCCGTCCGGTCGGTCGAAGCGGGCACGGACATCATCCTCATCAGCACCAGCGGCCGGAGTGTCGGGCTCATCCACGCGGCGCTCTTGAAGGCCGTTGCCGACGGTCGGCTTCCGGTCGAGAGGATTGACGAATCGGTGCGCCGGATCATCATGGCGAAGATCCGTTATTCGATACTCGAGATCGATTCGGGCCGCGCCCTGCCGGTGAAAATCGAGTACTCGAAAGGGGAGCTCGATTCGCTCGTCGAAGCCGCCGGGCTCAACCGGGAGCTGTCCCGCCGGGCACTGTATTATCACGGCGCGGGCCCGTTCGTGACGGCCGCCGACGGGGGCGCGTACGCCGCAAGCTATATCGTCACCGCGAGCCCGGTCATGCGGCGTGAGCTCCTTGAAAAACCGGTCCGGGACCTCCTTGTGCTGGGAAGCTCCGCCGACCTGGCCGCGGCCATCGCGCGCCGGAAGGACGGCCGTAGCCTCGTATACTTCCACATCGACAGGCCCGAACCGGCGCTCCTCGCGGAGGCGGCGCGGCTTCGCGACATGTCCGGGGTCACGCTCGTCGTGCTCTGCACCGGGAATCCGTTTCCTGTCGCCGCGATTACGCCCCTTCCGCCCGTGCTTTTCAGCTTCTCGAACACGGACGAATCGCTCCGGCAGGTCGTTGCCTGCGTGCGGGGGGAATTCCGGCCGCGCACCGAGGTGAACCTGTACCTCGGCATCCGGTGAGCGCGGGGGCGCACCGGTGAATGCCGGGGTCTACATACACGTTCCCTTCTGCCGCTCCAAATGCGACTACTGCTCGTTCTACTCCGTCCCGATCGGCGCGCCGGGTGAGCCGGAGCGCCGGGAGCTCTTCGGCCGCTACGTGGACGGGCTGATCGATGAGATACGGGGACGATCGCCCGAAACGTCAGCGTATTCCTTCGACACGATCTATTTCGGCGGCGGAACCCCGTCGCTCCTTGGAGCGACGCCTGTCGCCAGCTTGATCGAAACGGTGCGATCGTGCTTCATTCGCACCGGTGCCGCCTGCGAGATCACGCTGGAGTGCAACCCGGAGGATTTCAGTGCCGCATCCATCGGGGAGTACAGGGACGCGGGCGTCAACCGGATCGTGCTTGGCCTCCAGACGCTCGACGAACGCCTGCGTGGCGTTATCGGCAGGAGGGCGATGGCCCCGGATACGGCGATGCTCGATTCCTTTTTCTCCGTCGGCGGCATAACTCACTGCGTCGATATCATTACGGGAATTCCCGGGCAGGACGGAAGCGCCCTGGCGCGGGAGCTCGAACGCATTCTCGCGTACCGGCCCGAGCACGTTTCGGCGTACATACTGAGCATCGAGAAGGACACGCCGCTTTCCCGGCGGATGAGCGATTCGAACGAGCTCGCGCTCGAGCAGCGGAAGCGGTTCGAGGAGCTTATCGCCGTCATGGAAGAGCGGGGATATATCCACTACGAGGTCTCGAATTTCTGTCTGCCCGGATTCGAGTCGCGCCATAACATGAAGTATTGGACCTTCGCGCCGTATTTCGGGTACGGTCCGGGGGCGCACTCGTTCAACGGCACGGACCGGTTCTACAACGCGCGGACGGTGGAAGAGTATATCGAGCGCCCTTCGACGGCGCCGGTGCTCGACGAGCGGACGGAGGGTGCCGCGGCGGAGGAGTTTCTGCTCACGGGCCTTCGGCTGAGACGGGGTATAACGCGATCGGAATTCGAAAAGGCGACGGGAGCGCCGATGCCCGGCGCGCTTGTCGGCGAGTTCGAACGGCTCGCGGAAGAGGGTCTGGCTACAGTCGGGGAGGAGGAGGGCGATCGGAGGTTCCGCTTCACGCTCGAGGGCCTCTTCCACATGGACGGCCTCGTCGCGCGTCTGGCCGCGCGCCTGTAAGGAACGGGCTAGAGCTTCTTTCCGTCTATGGCGCGCGCGAGCACCGTCACCGGGTGCTCGACGCGGTACGGGGTGCTCATCTCGATCTGCCACTTGCAGGTCTCGCAGTCGGTTATGACGATCTCGGGGTTCGCGCGCTCAATACGGCTGAAGAGCTCGGCGCCGACCTTCTGCGATACCTTGTAGTATTCCTTTTTAAACCCGTAGGTCCCGGCGATTCCGCAGCACTCCGAGTGCAGTATGGTGAGCTCCAGCCCGGGTATCTTCTTGAGCACCTCGATGGTGTTCATCACGCCCCCCATGCGTTCGAGATGGCATGGCGAGTGATAGGCCGCCCTTATCGGAACCGGTTTCATGGCGGGAACGTTCCCCTTCTCGAAGCGCTCGTGGATGAATCGCGTGATGTAGTCGAGGCCGTCGAAGATCGCCGAGTTGTCGAGCTCGAGGAGATTGGGATACTCGTGCTTGAGCGCGAACGAACAGCTGGACGACGCGGAGACGATGCGCGCGCCGCCCGCGGACGCCGCCTTCGCAAGGGATCCGATGTTGAAGAGCGCGTTTTTCCTCGCCTTGTCTATGTAGCCGTTGGCGATGAGCGGCACGCCGCAGCACTTTTCGTCGGTGACGATCACGCCGACGTTCAGGGCGTTAAGCACCGTTATAACGTCCTTCCCGAGCTCGTGGTTGTTGTAGTTGACGTAACAGCCGTGGAAATAGACGGCCTTTTCGGCGAACGTCTCCTGCTCTTTCACGCGCTTCTTGTACCATGACCGGAAGGTCCCCTGCGCGTATTTCGGAAAACGCCGCTCGGACGGGATCTTGAGGAAGCGGTCGAGGAAAAATTTCGCCGGCGGGAGCTTGATGAAGAAGTTCACCAGATAGCTCACCCGCGTGGCGACGCTTCCCATGAGGTCGGTGCGGGCCAGGAAGAAATCGCGTATGCGAAAGGTACTCTTGAAATAGCGCCACTTGGAGCTCTGTATTATATCGGCGATCTTGACGTTGGACGGACAGGCTATCTCGCAGCGCTTGCAGTTGGTGCAGTACTTGAGCGAGTCGTCCAGGAGCTCCGGGCTCTTTATGCGCAGGCGCTCGGTGTCGGGGCCCGACTGTTTGGGGCCGGGGAAATGGTGCGTGGCCCTGGCGACCGGGCAGTAAATGGTGCAGACGGTGCATTTGATGCAATGGTCGAAGCTTATGTTTTCCAGTTTGATCATGGGCTATCGGTTTCCTGAGAGAATGAGCTCGGCGGCCCGGTATCCGGTGGACACGGCGACACCGCCGCCCGTGCCCTCGCGGATGGGATTGTAGTGCGGCAGGAGCGCCCCCGTGCAGTAGAGGTTTTTGAGCGTCTGACCGTCATCGGTGAACGGGTTGAGCCGTTCGTCGGTCTCCACTCCGTATTCGAGGAACGGGTGCCCGCCCCGGGGGAAAAACTCCGGCGCGTGCCACTTCGAACGCTCGGCATCGCTGTAGACGCGCAGGCCGAATACGGGCTCGCGCACGCGGCTGAACTCGCTCACAAGCCCGCCGCTGAAGAAACTGCCGCTCGCCAGCACGAAGCTCCCGGCCTCGAGCTCGGAGCCGCCGCCGTTTACGGTAGCCACGGATTTAAGCCTTCCGCCTTCTATCGTTCCGCCCTTTACGGTGTCGCCGGCAATGTACACGCCTCCGAGCGCGGCGAAGCGGGACTTGAGCGCGTTGTCGATGCGCATCCCGAGTATGGACGGGGGAAGCGTCGGTATCTCGTAGATGAGAAGGCCGGTGAGCTGCTGCAGAAGCTGGTGGTGCCGCCTGAAATTGGTTATGCCGAGAAAGGCGGGCATCGCGGCGAAGGCGGCGTCGCCGGCCGCGGCGCGGATCTGCGCGGCCAGGTCCTCGATGTAGCGCTCGGTGTCGAAGATGCGCGCGATGTCGATGGAGCGGTACTCGAAGGGATTGCGCTGGGGGTCGCCGTAGTCCGGGTACAGCAGTTTGCCGGATATCACCTCGATGTTTCTGAACAGTATGTTGCGTCTGAGATTGATGACGGCGAGCTCCGGGTAAAAGTCGCGGTATCCCTCGAAGTTGAGCGCGGCGATCTTGGATTTCTTCTCGAAGGCCAGGCGTATCTTCTCGTTGAACACGCTGCGCTGGGAGAAAAATGTCGGCTTGAGCGTGCCGAGCGTGGTGACGTGGAAGTGGTTCGCGTCCTCGTTGTTGTACAGGTCGATGTCCTCGCGCGCCAGCGTGTCCCTGAAATAGAAGAGAGCCTCCCGCACGCGCGACGATCCGCAACGGGCGTAGGGATGCAGCGGGTGCGAGCCGATGAACTCGTCCAGGAATTCGAAGGGACGGAATACGGTCCTGCCGTCGCCGTTGTAGCCGAAGAGGTCGATGGAGCCCGACGAGAAGTGCAGGGCGCTCATGCCGGTCGATATGACGGCGCAGCGCGCTCCCTTTTCCGCGAGCCGTATGCCGCATGTCAGGCCCGAAAGCCCGCCGCCGATCACTACGCAGTCGTACCTCACCTGTCCTCTCCCTCTTCCGGAAACCTGACGTCGCCGAGCCCGAAGAGCCCCTGGTATATCCAGTAGCTGAACTCGACCTCGCGCAGTGCGTCCCCCCACAGCACCGGTTTGATCCCCTTCCAGCGCTCCTCCAGGAAATCGACGAGCATTTTATTGGATTCGGTCGATGTGGCGGAGTCGTACTTTACGAAGAGCCCGGCCGCGCGGTAGGCGCAGAGCTGGCCCTGGCAGGGACCCATGCCGATGCGCGTCCTTCTGCGCAGATCGACGATGTCCTTCACGTTGAGCTTTTTGAGCGCGTATTCGATTTCACCCTCGGTGACCATCTCGCACTCGCAGATGAGCCCGTAGTTGCGTTTCTCGCGGTGCAGAATGTTCCGTATGCGCTGCCCGTGACGGTACAGGGTCGAGCCCACGACCGAGTTGGGGATGCCCGTGAAGAACTTCACCGATTTCGCCTGGTCAAGCCTGCGCTCGGAGCCGGGCAGCGCCGTCTTCTGCGTGCGGCATCTCTTCCTGACCTTCAGCTTGGCGCACGCGAGGTCGGCGGCCATCTCCGCCATGAGGCGGTAGGTCATGAGCTTCCCGCCGGCTATGGTGATGATGCCGCCCACGGAGTCGCGCTTCTCGTGGTCGATGAGCACGATCCCGCGGCTTATCTCGCGGCCGTCCATCTCGCCCGAAACGGCGATGAGCGGGCGCACGCCGCAGTACGCGCGCAGCACCCGTGTCCGCGAAACGTTCGGGATGAGCTTCTCTCCGCTCTCGAGGAGCGTCGCTATTTCGTCCTCGTCGACGGAGATCTCGTCGATTTTGTCGTAATCCACTTTCTTGGACGTGGTGCCGATGAGTGAAACCGTATCGCCGGGCACGATGATGTCGCCGTCGGAGGGGACCCGGCAGCGGTTGACGACGACGTTGTTGATGCGGTAATCGATGATGACCATGGACCCCTTGGAGGGAAACATCCGCAGCTCTATGCCCGCCGAGGCGCAGAGCTCCTGGCCCCAGACGCCTGAGGCGTTTACGATGATTTCACCGTAGACCTCGAATTCCTCGCCGGTCCCGCGGTCGCGGCAGCGGACGCCCGCGGCGCGATCGCCCTCGCGGATGATCCCGCTCACCCCGGTGTGGGTGAGTACCGTGGCGCCGCGCTCCTGCGCGTCGAGAATGTTGGCCGAGGTGAGCCGGAACGGGTCGATGGTGCCGTCGGGGACCCGGAGCGCGGCGAGGATTCCCGGGTTGAGGTTGGGCTCGATGCGCAGGGCCTCCTGCACGCTTATCTCTTCGCAGCGGATGCCGGCGTATTTGCAGTGTTCGATCAATTTGCCATGGTAGGAGGGATCGTCCTCCGGGAGCGTTACGAAAAGCCCGCCGGTGTCCTCGATGCAGTGGCGCGCGATCTTTTTCAGGATTTTATTCTCGCGGATACATTCGCGTGCCGACTCGAGGTCGTTGACCGCGTACCGTGTGCCCGAGTGCAGCAGGCCGTGGTTGCGTCCCGTGGTCCCCGAGGCGATGTCGCTCTTTTCTATGAGGACGGCGGGAACGCCGCGCAGCGACAGGTCGCGGAGCGTACCCGCCCCGGTGGCCCCTCCGCCTATGACGATCGCCCGCGTTTCGATTCTTCTCATCAGTTGGTTACCGCCGATACGCCAGTGTTAAAACGCTGTGGCACTTTTTCAAATTATAGCCTGAAAAGCAAACATTTCTTGGAAAGTCGCGTATTCAACCGAACGTCGGGTCGCGATCCGATGTATGAATGCTCCTGCGGAGTACCGGACAGGTCGACGGCGCGACTTTCATTATATTTCGCCGTGAATGAGGCGCATACCGTTTTCGTAGAAGACAGTATCGTAGAACTCCTGTGAAAGGTCAAGACCGAGAAGGCAGTCGATTTCATCCTCGCGCGGAAAGATGATGTTGGGGAAATCCGAACCGTAGACTATCCGCTCCCTGTATCGCTCCAGTACCGCGTTTCCCAGGTCGAAGCGCACCGGCAGGCCCGGCAGAAACGAGAAGGAGGTGTCGAAGAAGAGCCGCGGGTGCGCGTCGAGAAGCCCGAAAAACTCGCTGAATTCCAGCGCGCCCATGTGTGCCACGTTCGCCGGAAGATCCGGATACCGCCCGAGCAGCCTGACGAAGTGATCGAAGCCGACGAACTCGTTGCCGACGGGACCGGTTCCGACGTGGAAGAGCAGGCGCTTTCCGCGCTCAATTACGAGCTCGTACATCGGGAAGAGGCGCTCGTCGTGGGGGTGGAAGCGCTGGACGAGCAATTGCAGCTTGAAACCGAGCACGCGGGGATGGTCGAGCGTCCGCCGCGCGATTTCCAGCGCGTCATCGTCGCCGGGGTGGTAGGCGGCGAAGCAGTGGAGATCGGGGATCTCGTCGAGCACGGCGAGGTTCCATTCGTTCAGCGCCCTCGCGACGCCTTCGCGGTGGGCGTAATTGGAATACACTATGGGTCCCACGCCGCGTTCACGCAGGTACTCGACGCACTCCCGGTAATAGAGTCGATGCCGGACGTCCCAGCCGTATCCTTTTCCGAAATATTCCCAGATCTTCTCGAAAAGCCTGTCGGGGAAGAGATGCACATGAAAATCCACGATCCTGTCCGGGAGCTTCTTCACGCTGACCTCTGTCTGCGGGCGGGGAGGGTTCGCCCCCCGCCCGTTCGTGTTTCGCCCGGGGCGGTGTCATCGCGGGGCCCGTCCCGCGCCCCGGTACCGCGACAGGTCCACTGGATAATCGATCTCGGGCGATGTGTCAATATAAATTGCCCCGGAAATAATTCTTGCAAAAATGCCCCGCGGCTGTAGGCTTCATGCGCCGTCGTTCCACGCGCAATTCCAAGATCGGAAAAGACAAGGAAAATGGACAAGAACAGGAAGATAGTCGTCTCCATACTCATACTGCTCGTGCTTTCATCGGTGCTCGCGATCATCGACATCAGCCTCTCCATGCAGGGGACCGGGCGCGAGGGATACCACCTCCGCTCGCCCGGAACCGGGCCCGGCGTGGGAATCGTCCGCATATACGGGCCCATCGCAATCGACACCGCGGGGGGCGGACCGTTCGGCATAACCTACGGGTCCGACGCCATTGTACAGCGTCTTGACGATCTTTCGCGCGACGCGCGCATAAAGGCCATCGTGGTCCGCATCAACTCTCCGGGCGGCACCGTCGCCGCCACCCAGGAGATATACGACAAGATCATGCGTCTCCGCAAGGACAACGTCGTGGTTGTCGCGTCGATGGGGGAGCTGGCCGCCTCGGGAGGATATTACGTGGCCTCGGCCTGCAATTACATCCTCGCCAATCACGGCTCGATCACCGGCTCGATCGGCGTCATCGCCGTGTCGCCCAACCTCAAGGGGCTTTTCGAGAAGCTCGGCATCCGCATGAACGTCATCAAGAGCGGCCGCTACAAGGACCTGCTCTCCTCCTACCGCGACATCAGCCAGGAGGAGCGCGAGCTGATACAGGAAATCATCGATTCGTCGTATAAAAAATTCCTGGCGGATGTTTCGCTGGGAAGGAACATCCCGATCCCGGAAATAGAACCCGTCGCCGACGGGCGCGTGATGAGCGGCGAGACGGCGCTCAGGCACAGGCTGGTGGATGAGCTGGGTTCCTTCGAGACGGCGCTCGACAAGGCACGCGCCCTCGCCAAGCTGCCCGATGACGCGCCCGTGTACGACGAGGTGACCAATCCCATAGAGCGCTTCCTGATGTCGCTTCAGGGCGCCCGGGGAGGCATCGATATACGCGTGGACCGCCAGGTCCTTTCAAACCTGCCGGCCGTCGAATACAGGTACCAGCCATGAAGGAATTCCTGAAATCCCTCGCATGGGTGGACTACTTTTACATGGTCTTCACCGATCCGCGCAAGCTCGCCGCGGCGCTCATGCGCGAATCGAAGTCGCTGCCCCTCGGCTTCATCGTCCCGGCGTTCGTATCCATCATGGACATACTCGCGTTTTCGCTTCTGGGCTCGGAGACGCCGTTTTTCTTCACGAAGATCACCTATGGCTGGATACTGCTCTTCATCCTGCTGGTGTTTCAGAACGTACTGGTCGCCAGCCTGATCGACACGGCCGGGCAACTCCTCGGCCATCAGGCGAACATAAAGAACGTCATCAATATCATGAACTACGCGGTCTTCCCCAGGGTGCTGCTGCTTCCGGCCGTACTTATTTTCAGCGTATTCGGTTTCGCGCCGGTGTTCTTTTACGTGCTCTTTTCGATGGCCCTCTTCGGCTGGTCAGCCGCCATCGTCATCCAGGGATTGTCCGAAATGCACTCGGCGGGGCTCACCCGCGCGGCCGCGGTTTTCTTCATGCCGTTCATACTGGTTGGAGGTGTCGCTTTCTTCGCGATGGTGCTGACCGTGATATCGATCTTCGGCTATTTCACCGCCTGAGGATTCGGCGTTTAGTTTCCCGTTCCGATGACGGTTATGATGTACTGACGGTTTTGCCGAGAAGGCGGTATTCCGCGGCCTTGATTTTTCTGGCTATCGCCATGAAATTGTTCGAGATCGTCTTCATATCCTTCCCGGTTTTCATTTCCCGGACGGCGAGTCTTTTCATGGCTTCGAGCAGGGCTTTATAATCCGGATTGTCGTAATCTCCGCCGCTCTCGATGAAGGCTTCTTCAAGACTTCGTCGTGCGTCACGTTCACCGTCGGAATCTCCTGTACTTTGAACCGTGCTGGAATGCTCAATGAGACATTTCAGTATCTCTTCACGAAAATCCCCGGGGCTCGGTGCGTTGGTCATGGTGGTTAACCCGTGAATATATTAGTATTTAATTAAATTCTAATATGGCGTGCACCTCTCGGATGTCAAGCATTTAAAGAATGTAATTGAGGATGCCGGGA
>CAZVEG010000034.1:16488-31319 GCA_964625625.1 uncultured Leptospirales bacterium
TGACCGCCTGCACATCACCGGCGCCGCGCGGCGCCGGTGATGTGCAGGCGGTCAACTCGCCTTCGTAACCATCCCGGAACGGATGCAGCGGGTGCAGACATACTTCCGCATCACCCTGCCTTTTTCCATAACGCGCAGCCTCTTGATATTGGGCTTCCAGGTTTTCAGGGTCTTTTTATTGGAATGGCTCACGCTGTTACCGAACAGGATCGATTTGCCGCATACTTCGCACTTGGCCATGAGATTCTCCGTTTGAAAAAGTGATAGACACACTTAGTTGCCGACGCCTAATTTTGCAACAATTTTACCGCCACGACGGAAAATAATTTAATAATCACCAGGCGGGCTACCCACGTCTTCGCCCGTTCCGTTCCATAAACTCGATTTAAATCGTTGAACCGGCCTGCCGCCTGTAGTATGATCGGCCCTGATCTTCGCGACGGAAAAATGCGGGAAGGCGGGGCCCCGGACCGTGAAAGACGGGGAACCGGAAAATGTCACGCGGTGCGACTGTAATGGTGAAAAACAGAGTCATGAAACCGGTCGGGGCAATCGTGAGAACCTATGCTCCGCTTCCACTGGGAATGCTCCTCGTCATATGCCTGGGGGGCTGGATTCTGGTCGGCATGCTGACGGAGTATGGAGAGAAGCAGGAGCGGGACAACATCATATCGAGGGCGGTGACCTCGGCCTCGACGTTCGATCCGGGGCTGATCGCGGGACTGAAGGGGGATTCGTCGGATATAAATACCGGCGGGTACGCGGAGGTCCGCAAACAGCTCATTCGGATCAAAAACTCGAACCCGGACGTCCGGTTCGTCTATCTCATGCGGATGCGGAACGGCGGGATCGTTTTCCTCGCCGATTCGGAATTCGTCGATTCGCCCGACTACTCCGCGCCGGGCGATGTCTATAATGAGGCCTCGCCGGAGCTTCTGCGGATATTCACCGACGGGCTGCCCTTTGTCGAGGGGCCGTTGCGCGATCGCTGGGGGAAATGGGTAAGCGGCCATGCGCCGATAGTGCACCCCGAAAGCGGAACCGTCGTCGCGGTTTTCGGCATGGATATGGAGGCCGGCCGATGGTTCGGCATAATCAGGACGTACCGCATTTTCGGTATCATTATTGCCGGCCTTGTCGGCGTTATCAGCATCGTATTCATCGCGACATTCCTCATCCAGAAAAGATCGAGGGAGAGAATATTTGAACTGAACCGCACGCTGGAACGCGAACTGCGCGAGCGCTCGGCGATGAGCGGTGCGCTCGCAAAAAGCGAAAAGAAATTCCGGACACTTTTCGACAGGATGCTTAACGGCTTCGCGTACCATAAAATCGTCACGGACGAGAACGGCGTTCCGGTCGATTATGTCTTTCTGGAGGTGAACGACGCCTTCGAGCGCCAGACGGGACTGAAGAGGGAAGCGATAATCGGGAAGAGGGTCTCAACGGTTTTGCCGGGTATAGTCTCCGCGGAGTTCGACTGGATCGGATTTTACGGCGGGGTCGCGCTCCATGGAGAAGAGCGGAAAACCGAGATGCCGATAAATTTTCTGGACAGGGAGCGCTGGTTCTCGGTTTCGGCATACAGCCCGGAGCGGGGTTTTTTCAGCGTGATATTCGAGGATGTTACGGAAAAGAAACGGCTGGAAGACGAACTGCTCGCGCTTTCACTCACCGATGAGCTGACCGGCCTTTATAACAGACGGGGCTTTTTCGCGCTCGCGGAGCAGCAGTTCAGAATCCTGAAGAGGAACCGCCGGAAGGCCTGTCTTATATATATTGACCTCGACGGGCTGAAGGCGATCAACGACACCATGGGCCACGAGACCGGCGACAATTACATAAGGGCGGCGGGCGAGGTACTGAAGGGCTGCTTCAGGGATTCCGACATAATAGCCAGGGTCGGCGGTGACGAGTTCGTGGTGTTTCCGATCAATGCCGATTGCGAATCTTCCCTTATAACGGACCGGCTCAAGGCCTGTATCGGGCGGTCACGGGAGAAATGGGGCATCCCCGGATTTTCGATGAGCATGGGGGTCGGGCATTACGATCCGGAAAGGACGATGTCGCTTGACGATCTCCTCAAGGCGGGGGACCGGGCGATGTACGAGGACAAGGCCAGGAAAAAGCGTGAAGGATAGGGATGCATGCCGCGATCGGCATGTCGTATCGCACGCCGTTGCCGAAATTCACGGAGGCGACGATACGATCGCGGAAAACCATAACAAAACGGAGGGTGTATGAGTTCATCGACGGGGAAGACCGGCGGGGACGTGAAACTCGATCGGCCGATTCATCTGCTGGGGGGCGTCGCACTGGTCATCGGAGGCGTTATCGGCATGGGTATCTACGCCCTCATCGCCGCAGTGGGGGCGTATGCCGGAACGACGCTGTGGCTTGCATTCATCCTTGCCATTACCGTTTCGGTGGTGGGCGTGGCGCCGCTCATACAGCTTTCCAGCGCAATGCCGAGGGCCGGCGGCGGATACCTTTACGTCAGCAGGCTCATCAATCCCGCGACCGGTACTGTGACCTCGTATATGGCCATACTCGGCGGTTCGAGCTCGACCGCAATGGTGGCGTACGGGCTGTCGAACTACATCGCGCCCTATTTGCCGTGGAATGTGCCGATCCACGTGCTTGCGGTCATAGTTCCGCTGCTTTTTCTTGTCCTGCTCTTCTTCGGACTTCGCCTGGCCACCTGGGTGCAGGTCATCATGACGGCCCAGCTTCTGGTCGCGCTGCTGTATTACGGGTTCGCCGGCGCGCTCGCTACGCCGCTCGATTTCGCGTCCAACATGCCGCAGGGTATCGGCGGTCTCGTTATGGCAACCATCCTCTGTTACAGCGTCTGCATGGGCTTCCAGGTGATAGCCGAGATGGGCGAGGAGATGGTCAACGCCCGGCGAAACATTCCCCTGTCCCTGCTGATCGGCGGCGGTATCGTACTGGTAATTTATCTGGCGGTGGGCATGGTGTTCATCTCATCGGTTCCCTATGATTTCGAGACCGTCAAGGCCATGAAGGCCCCCCTCATGGAGACCGGTGGAATATTCTTGAGCCCCTTCTGGGTGATGCTGTTGAGTATCGGCGCTCTCAGCGCCGGTCTCACCTCCTTCAACGCCGGCGCGATAGCCCTGCCAAGGGAGCTGTTTTCCCAGGCCCGCGACCACGTGGCGCCGGCACTGTTCGGGAAAATCGACCGCCGGACGGGTTCGCCGCTCAATGCGGTGATCGCCTATTTCATGTTCACGGTGCTCCTCATACTGCTCAGGCAGAGCATCGATTTCTACGGTGTTATGACCGCCGTGGGGATTTTACTGATGACCGCGCTGGTGGCCGTAGCGGCGGTACGCCTGCCGTCGAGGTTTCCCGAACGCTATGAAGGGTCTTATTTCAAAATGTCGAAACCGGCTCTTGTGGCGGCCGCGGTGATCTCGGTCATCTCGTCCCTGGGATTCGTTTTCATTGTGTTGATGGAAGCTCCCGTCGTAGGAGTCGTCTACGCCGCATGGGCCGTCGCGGTGCTGCTGTATTACCGGTTGCGTGTCGCATGGATCAAGAAGCGGGGTTACGACTGGGAGCGCATAATCGGCCGGATACCGGGCTTCGACGAGTGATCCCCGCGGGGAAAACAGGCGGTAAGAAGCCCCGCACGGGGCTTCTTACCGGACGTCTCGTGGCATGCACCGGACGTTTACGACTTTAAGGCCGCTTCGACCAGGCTCACCGCCTTTTTTATATCCTCACGGTTCACCGCCAGGCTGGTAACGGCCCGCAGGTTTTCGCGACCCGCCGGGAGTATGAATACGCCGGAGGTGTGCGCCCTGAGCATGACTTCCACGGAGTTCAGCCTGCGGTGCCTGAAAAGTACGATATTGGTCTGAACGGTCGATGGATCAAGCTCGATGCCCGGAATACCGGCCAGCCCTTCGGCAAGCAGTTTCGCGTTGGCGTGGTCCTCGGCCAGACGTTCCCGGTGATGCTCGAGCGCGTACAGCGCGCCGGCGGCGATAATACCCGCCTGCCGCATATAGCCGCCGAACTGCTTCATGAAGCGGCGTGCCCGCCTGATGAAATCCGCGGAACCGGCAAGGGCCGATCCGACCGGCGCGCCCAGGCCCTTCGAAAAGCAGACGCTCACCGAATCGAAATGCCGCGCGTAGTCGTGTTCTGGGATGCCGGTCGCCGCCGACGCGTTCCACAGGCGGGCACCGTCCAGATGCATGTCGAGACCGTTCTCCCGCGCGAGGGCGGCGATTTCCATGATACGCTCCATGGGCCAGACGCTGCCGCCTCCGCGATTGTGGGTGTTCTCCAGACAGATGAGCCTGGTACGGGGGAAGTGAAGGTCTTCCATGCGAAGAAGGGCCGAGACCGCGTCCGCGGTGAATATCCCGCGCTCTCCCTTTACTAGCCGGCACATTACCCCGGACAACGCCGCCGGGCCGCCGCCCTCATAGTAGTACACGTGGCCCTGCTCCTCGATGATGATCTCGTCTCCGGGCTCGGTGTGCGCGCGCAGGGCCACCTGGTTGGTCATGGTGCCGCTCGGCATGTAGGCCGCGGCCTCCTTTCCAAGGAGCTCGGCCGTGCGCGCCTCCAGGGCGTTTACCGTGGGGTCGTCGCCGAACACCGCGTCACCGACCTCGGCCTCGTACATGGCTTTCCGCATTTCGGAGGTGGGTCTGGTGATGGTGTCGCTTCTCAGGTCGATCATGGCGGCGTCGCCTCGCATGGACGTGGACTGATGAATCGATTCGTAATATGGACCCGGTCAACCGGAAAGTCAAGCGAATACGGGCGCCGTGTGGGCGGTGGTTTCGATGAGTGTAGAGCACGGATCATCCATGGCGTATAATCGCTTGACAATCCGTGCCTGCGGGCCAGAGGCTGAGACTGAAAACAAAAGGGACAACCAATGGAAATAAAAGCAAAAACCACGGTCGAAGAGGCAATGAAAAAATCGCCGGCGGTGGCGGCGGTCTTTAAAAAACACCGGCTCGATTGCCCGTCGTGCAGGGGGGCCGGGGAAGACACCATCGAAAAGGTGGCGCTCAACAACGGTCTGGACCTGGGGGACCTTCTCGGAGAGCTGAACAGGGCCGTTCGTGAAAAGGGCTGACAACCGATGCGCGTCATAACGGGAAGGCTCAAGGGCCGTTCCATCCCCTTCAACGTGCGCCGCTATGGCGACGCCAGCGTGACCCCCGACATGATCAAGGAGGCCCTGTTCTCGGTGCTGGGCGGAGAGCTTGCCGGTAAATCCTTCCTGGACCTCTTTGCCTGCTCGGGTCAGGTGGGTATCGAGGCGCTCAGCCGCGGCTGCTCGCCGGTGGTCTTCAACGAGAAGGAACGCAGGCGCTACGAGTTCATACGGGGCCTCCTCGGGGAATGGGGCGAGGACGGGGAGGGCGTGCTGCTGTTCAACTTTCCCGCATCACGCTGTATGCGGCTCATGCATTCGCGCGGAGTGCGGTTCGACTACATCTTTCTTGATCCGCCCTATGAAAAGACGCGCGGCAGGGTGCCGGTTTACCGGGGGGTTCTTGAAGAGATAGACCGGCACGACCTGCTGGCACCCGCCGGCGGCGCGATCGTGCAACATTACGTGCACAATGAGATGGAGGAATCGATCGGCTCCCTTCGTCTCGTCGATCATCGTGTCTACGGAACCAATGCGCTTGCGTTCTACGAGCGGACCGAGGCCATCACGCCCGCCGAATGAACGCGTGCGGCCGTCCCGGGAGCCGGCGAACGCGCCGCCGATTATTTCGCTCGAAATAAAGAAACGCTGGACGTACAATCGGGAAAGACGATACTGAACATCGCGGGAGGGGAGCACGCGGCCGCGCTGGCCCGCCGGAAGGCGGGCGGTGAGGAAAGTCCGAACACCGCAGGGCAGGATGCCGGGTAACGCCCGGGCGCCGCGAGGCGACGGAAAGTGCAACAGAAAACATACCGCCACGCGCGAAATCGCGTGGTAAGGGTGAAATGGCGAGGTAAGAGCTCACCGCGCCCTCCGCGAGGAGGGCGGCAGTGTAAACCCCATCCGGTGCAAGACCAAGTAGGTAACCGTTCGAGGACGGCCCGTCCGAGGTTGCGGGTAGGTCGCAAGGAGGCGTACGGCAACGTGCGTCCAAGATAAATGGCCGTGTAAACAGGATTCGGCTTACGCTCCCCTCCCGTTTTTTTAAAGGACGTATATGATTGAAAAGGGCGATCCATCCACGATCGCCCTTTTCCTGTCTCACGGCGCGCTACTCATCCCGCCACAGGAAGCCCTGCCGCGTGACCCGCCGCGCGAGCTCCTCGTCGATCGCTCCCAGTACCGTACCCTTGTGCAGCCCCCAGGCCGGGGCCACGAGCGTTGCCGGCGAGCGGTCGCCCAGCAGCCGGTGGACGATGATGTCGGGCCGCAGGCGCTCCAGGAAATCGCATACGGCCGACACGTATTCACCGAGCGACGGAAGCCGGAAACCGCCGCCACGGTACAGCCGTGCGAGCTCCGTTCCCTCGATGACGTGCAGGTGATGGATCTTCACGCCCCGAAGCGGCAGAGACGACACCTCGCGTGCGGTGGCCATCATATCCTCCCATGATTCGCCTGGAATGCCGAGGATGATGTGCGCGCATACGGGTATGCCGCGCTCCGCGGCCCGGGCCACGGCATCGCGTGTCGCCCCGTGCGTATGGCCGCGGCGCAGAAAGGCGAGGCTTGCCTCGTGCATGGTCTGCATGCCCACCTCCAGCCACAGCTCGAAGCCGGGCCGCGCGTACGAGGCGACGAGGTCGAGCACGTCGTCGCCCAGGCAGTCGGGGCGTGTGCCGATCATGAGGCCCATGACATCCTCTTCGGAGAGGGCCGTATCGTAGAGCTCCTTCAGCCTGCCGACCGGGGCGTAAGTGTTGCTGAAGGCCTGGAAATAGGCGATGTAGCGGGTCTCGGCCTCGGAGCGGTGAAAACTCCGGCGGGCGTTCTCCATCTGTTCACGTATATCTCCCGCACGGAGCGTCGTCGGCGAGGCCGAGCCTTCCTCGGAGCAGAAGACGCATCCGGAGTCGCCGGTGGTGCCGTCGCGGTTGGGGCAGGTGAACCCGGCATCGATGGGAAGCTTCAGGACGCGCGTGCCGTAGGTGTTCCACAGGTAGTCGCCGAAGAAGTTGTAGGCCCGGGGGCGGGGGCCGGGAAGGTCAGAGCGCGCGTTCTTTGTGCTCAAGGGCGAAGTACGAATTCTTTAAATACTGGTGGTTCTGGTATTTTGCCGGGTTGAGCGCGACCTTCTTGACCGGCGAAACGGAAACGACATTCAGGTTGCGGTCCAGCCCGACGATATAGATGCCGGGGACGAAATTGACCCTCTGTCGCAGTTTGCGCCATTTACCGCCGGTCTTCACGCTCCTGTACGTGTGCGCGTTCGCGAACGACTTCACCAGCCTTTCCAGCGTCTTGTTGTCGGGATTGAGAGCCTTTTTAACGGCGTTCTCGAGCGTCTGGTCACTGTCGACCGCCAGAATGATGGGCGTCGTGAGCGCCGCGGAACGAACGGGCACGAGTGGTGGGGTCGGGCGCGACGGCGCCGCGGGCGGCAGTTTCTTCGGATTGTACACGAAGAGGTCCACGGCGCGGCCGGGAACGCCCATCTCCTGGTACTGCCCCGAGTAGCGCGCGAACAGCGACGAATAAAGCGGCCTGTAACGCAGCGTGCGCCTGGCACGGTGCAGGCACCAGGTGGCGCTTTTGTAGTTCTTCTTCTTCAAGTGCGCCATGCCCTGCCTGAAGTAGCTGTCGGCACGTATGAGAGTGGTCTTGATCTCACGGTAGGGGGCGACGAACTGCGGGTTGACGCCGGCGAATTTCTTTTCCATGAGGTTGATGACGCCGATCGCCTTCTGCGCCTCGCAGTTGTTAACGTAGAAGATCGCGAGCCTCGATAGTTTGAGGAGCTCGACGAGCTCGTCCGGGGTCTTCCCGACGCGTACCGGAGTCCTGCCCGAGATGTCGACGCCGAAGACTTCGCGGACGGTTTCCATGAGCGACTCGTACTGGCCGCGCACAATGAGCCGCTGGTTTTCCGGATCGCGCAGGAATTCCTCGTCCTCGGGATTGGAGATGAAGCCCGATTCATATATCACCGAGATGGGAAAGTCGACGAAGTACGAAAAACGGTCGTCGGGAACGGCCCCGAACTGCCAGCTGTTGGCCCGCATTCCCTGTGCCACGAGCGTTTCCTTCAGGTTGAGAGCGTAGCGGCGCGAAAAATCGGTGGCATCGTACTTGTTGTACAGGGTGAGAAAACCGCGATGGATGTCCCTGACGTACGAGAGGTACCGGTTTCCCCATTTATCGGTGGTGATGTGTACGCCCGGTATGTTCATGAGGCCGCTGGCCTTGACGATGGACGAAATGTTATTGAGGTGCTCGCTCACGATGATGAAGGCGCCGGCCTCGGTGGCCATGCGCACCGTGTCGACGAAGGGGATGTTCCTGTAGACGTCGCTCTTGCCCTTCATCACCCGCATGAAGTCCTCGGTCGACCTGACCTCGATGAAACGGTTGGCCGAGAGCGTACGGTAGAGCTCGCGCGAGAGCATTATCGAATAGTATTCCTCCGGAAGCCCGGTGGCGCTGAGGCGGCCGGTCATTTCGCCCTCCCAGGCGCCGTTATCGAGCTTGCCGTGCGCCGGGTCCACGAAGACGACGAGCTTTTTCCCGGACGAGAGGCTCTTCTCGATGTCGACGTAGGTGTCGTCGATGCTCTTGAGGAGATCGATGGCCAGCTTGAGGTAGACGATGTTGTTTTCTTTGGAGAGGACGGTGCTGACCGTTTCGGGCTGGCCGAGCGTGCTGTACGACTGCTGTTCCTCCGCGCCCGAGGCCGTCGCGAACATGATCGCGGCGGCGAGAAGGGAGGTATATATGGATAATTTAGCTTTCGTATCTTTCATCAGGCGGACTGTCTTCCGTGGCGGCCGCCGTGCGGACGCTGAATAAAACGACACCGGTTGTTTATAATAATAATATCGTTCCATTGCAAGAAAATAATTGCTTTTTTCCCGTATAATTGTTAGAAAGAGGGTCATTCGGGGGGATAATCCGTTATTCTCCGGTATCGCGGCACGAACGAAATATAAACGTCAGCGGCAATCCCGGCGTCCGTCACCTCAGATTCTCAATCGCAGGCTTGGCGATACCCGTTCGCATCCGATGGAGGGCATATGAAGAGGAACTATATCAAATACGAGGACCTCTCTTCGGAAATCAAGAAGGAAATCGAACGCTTTTATGAAGAGAATAAAGGCGGCGGAGAGACGCTTTCGAAGGAAGACGCGATGCTGGTATGGTTCGAGAAGGAGTTCGACGTCTGGATGGTGCAGAACTACGCGGGGCGCGACAAACGGGACAGAAGGTTGCAGGAACGTCGCAGGCATCCGCGGGTGGAACTGGAGCCCGAACCCGAGCCGGCGAAGAAGGCATCCGACCGCAGGGCCGCCGTCCGCAGGAAGCACTTCCGTCTCGACATCGAGGTGCCGGTGCGCATAGTCGAGACGCTCATCGAATCGTCGAGCGATGAGACCGAGGCCTTCGATTTCGTGGGGACGCTGGTCAACATCAGCAAGGGGGGATTTTACTTCAAGTTCAGCCAGCCGATCGAGATATCGAGCATCATCCGGGTCCACATAGACCTCTCGATGATGGACGCCGACCTCAGGGACATCGAGGCGCTGGCCATGGTGGTGCGCGTTGACAGGCTTTCCGACGATACCTACGGGGTGGGAGTGATGTTCAGCAGCATCTACGACGAGCACCGCGAGAAGCTCGAGATGTTCATATTCCAGAACCTCGCCTATTACATCTACCGCAACAGCAGGTAGCCGGAGGGCCTACCGCTTCCTCGAAATGGACAGTACGTAGTCCGCCAGGCGCGGCCTGGTGATATCGAAATAATACACGCACCGCCCGCCGCCGTTCACGCTCGATTCGCCGAGCCGCCCGCTTTCGTCGATGAGCGCCAGCAGCCTTGCCGTGACGTTCTGGTCCACCACCATGTCCCGCGACTGAAGGAATTTCTGGAGGGAGCTGAGCGCGCGCATGCGGGCCGTTTTAGTCGCGGCCGTCGCGTCGAAAACGCTTTCCGGCTCAACGATGACCACCCGGTACACGTCGACGCTGATGAAGCCCTCCTTCTCGAACTCCACGCGCGGGCCGTCCCCGATGCCCGGCGCGCAGATGTCCGGCTGCGGGGCTTTTTTGACCTCTTTGGCGCAGTTCACAAACAGGACGGCACACAGTATGAACGGAAGCATAACGGCCGCGGCCGGAGTTCGGTGTGATATCATGGTCATCCCTTGCCCGCCTTATCGTCCTTTTTCGGCGCGTCTTCGGGCAGCGCGAGCTTCGGCCCCCCGGATTCAAGCGATTTCTGCAGTCCCTTCCGGTATATCCGGAACACTATCACCGCGGAATGGTCCTCGTTGTAGTACTCGAAGGCCCGGCGGCCGTACTTGACGTACGCGGCCGAATCCCTCTCGATCTCGGCGCGCACCCGTGGAAGATTGGTGACGCGCGCGCGGTCGGCCGGCTCGAGCCCGCGCATGAGGTGATCGAGCCGGTAGGCCCCGATGCCGGAGGCCACGGCCCCGGCGATCTTCGACTCGGCTTCCTTAAGTGCGCTTTCACGCCTGGCAACCAGGCCGCGCGCCGTCGGATCGGGCGTTCCCTTTACGACCACCTGGAAGTGGTCGCCGTCCAGGAAGCCCTCGGTGCGGAAGTCGTCGAGCAGAACCGAGGTGTCGAGCACGCGGATACTGCACGAGGCCGCCGCGAGGGACAGAGCGGCGGCGAGGCAGAGAAGCGCCCGTGCGGCGCGATGGGTGATGGCGTTCATCAGAATCCCGTCCATAATCTTCGTTCAGCGTCGAATGCTAGCGGACGGCGTGCCGCTGTCAAGAGTTTCGCGCCTACGGCTCCTTTTTGAGGAGCCCTATGATGTCCTGGATCTTGTCCGCGCTGGGGTGGTCCGGTTTCAGCGAGAGCACCCGCTCGAAATTGCTGATTGCCTTCTGTTTGTCCTTGATCTTCCGGTAATAGATCATCCCCAGCTCCTCGTGCCCCTGCCAGTTGCTCTTGTTGATCTGGACCGAACGCTCGAAGGCGCGCACCGCGTCGTCGTACACGCCCTTGTCGCGATAGGCGATTCCCTGGTAGAAATGGGCCTTGGCGTCGAGCGGGTTGAGGTCCAGCGCGGTTTTGTATTCCTCTATGGCCTCGTCGTACAGCTTGGCCTCGCGGTAGGCGTTTGCCAGGTTGTAATGCGCGTCATAGGACCTCGGGTCGTTGGTCGCGGCCTGCTTGTACTGCTGGATGGCCTTGTCGTTCAGGTTGTTCTTGGCGTACAGGTTTCCCAGGTTGATGTAGGCCTTGGCGTAGTTGGGGTTTTTCGCGATCGCCTTCGAGTAATACTCGATCGCCTTGTTGTCGTCTTTCAGCGCCTCGTGCGACTTGCCGAGCTCGTAGAGCGTGGCGTAGTCGTCGCCCTTTATCGAAAGGGCCTTCTCGTAGAGGGCAACCGCGGCCTGGTACTGCTTCTTCTCGGCGTTGATGAGCCCCAGGTTGAAATAGGCCTGAAAGTAGTTCGGGTCGAGATCGATGGTCTTCTGGTAGAACTGGGAGGCGTTGTTGTACGACTTCATCTCGTGATAGGTCTCGGCCAGTTTGAAGTTGGTGTCGGGATTGTTCGGCCGAAGCTCGCGGTCCTTCGAGAACTGCGCGAGCGCCTCGGGGAAATTTTTGCTTTTAAGGTAGATGTCGCCGAGGTTGAAATAGGCGCGGTCGAGCTTCGGGTCCTGGCGAATGGCGGTCTTCAAATCGTTGATGGCCTTGCCCTGGTCGTTCAGCTTGTGGTACGCCAGTCCGCGTGAGTAGTAGGCGCGCGGAAAGTCGGGCTGGATTTCCACGGCCTTGCCGAAATGGCGGACGGCCGTGTCGAACCTGTTGTTCATGTAGTGGATGAGCCCCAGCCGGTAGTGCGAATCGGCGTTCTTGGGATTGGCAACTATCGCCTTCTCGAACGACTTTTTGGCCTCCTCGTCGAGCTTGTTGTGGTAGTAGATGCGGCCCCGCCAGTAGTGCGAATAATCGTCGTTGGGTTCCAGCTCGGTCGCCTTTCCATAGGCCTTGATCGCGTTGTCGTAGTCCTTCGCGTCGCGGTACTTGTCGCCCAGCTCGCGCCACTTCGCCGCGTCGCCCTTC
Organism: uncultured Leptospirales bacterium; assembly: GCA_964625625.1. Lineage (GTDB taxonomy): Bacteria > Spirochaetota > UBA4802 > UBA4802 > UBA5368 > MVZN01. The sequence goes on from CAZVEG010000034.1 coordinate 28,742, forward strand.
GTGTCGGGCGGTTTGGGCGCCTTTACGCCCGGGTCCTCGGCCATATCGCCGCCGGGGGCGATGTCGCGACGCCCGGCGATGCGGTCGCCGCCGGGCCCGTCTCCCGCGATGCGCGATCCGCCGTCGGAGGCGCCGCGCGCGGCGATGCGCTCGGCGTTGCGCAGGTTGGCGAGCGCCGCGAGATACTTGCGCTGGAGGTTTTTGTCGCGGCTGTTGTAGGTGAGGGCCTGTTTGTAGTACTTCACCGCGCCGGGATAGTCGGCGTCCTTCGCGTAGATATCGCCCAGGCGCTCCGCGGCAAGCGCGTCGCCGGGATCGGCCTGGAGCGCCTTCATGAAGGCGGTGATGGCCCGGTCTTCGCGGCCGAGGCGCAGCTCGGCCTCGCCGACGCCGCGGTGGTATTTCGACACGCGCGGGTCGATGTCGGCGGCCTTCTCGTAGTTCTTCAGCGCGTTGCCGTAATCCCGCGCCTTCATGTAGAGGTTGGCGAGGTTGTAGTAGCCCTCGGGATCGTTCGGATTTTCCTTGATGCCTTTCTTCAATATCTCTATCGCGCCGCGCAGGTCGCCCTTTTTGAGGCGCTGCTGGGCGATGTTCCAGTAGCTCTCCTGGTACTTCGGCGCCACGGCCACGGCCTTCTTGTATTCGCGCAGCGCGGCGTCGAGCTTGTCCTGGTCGTCGTAGACGTTGCCCAGCTTGTTGTACGCCACGGGCATTCTGGGGAAGGCGCGCTTGGCCCGTTCGAGCGCGGCGATGGCCTTCTCGTAATCGCCCTTGAGCGCGTAGGCGTGGCCCAGCTCGTTCAGCGCGGCGTAATTGTTCGGGTCGACGGCCAGCGCCCTTTTATAATACTCGATCGCGCGGTCGATGTCGCCGACGGCCTTGTAGAGATTGCCGATTTTCACCAGCATGTCCACGTTGGACGGGTCGGTCTCGAGCAGCTTTTCGTACAGGCCGATCTGCTTTATGCGGAGGTCCTCGATGTCGCGCAGCGGGTCTCCCGCGCTCCGGTAGATGAGATAGCCGCCGCCGGCCAGAAGCAGCAGAATGAGCGCGGCGATTCCGATGTTGCGTGCCGTGTTGTCCCTGCGGAATGATGCCATGTTTAAGCCTCCCCGTTTAGAGTCCGTCGTCGCGGTATATGTCTTCCAGTTTCGATTTGGTCTTCTTCGCCTCGTGGCCCGCGGCCTTGTCCTCGGCCTTGCGATCGGTCTCACGGAGCACCGCGCCGCCCAGGTGCAGCGCCTCCTCTATGGAGATGTCGCTTCCCACCGGCGGCAGCACGAAGTTCGGGTCCCTGAGGAGCTCTATGGCGCGCCGTATCTTCTCATACTGCGGGTCTTCGGGCGCTATGGAGAGATATTTCTCCCAGCTGGCGATCGTCCCCTGCTTGTCGCGCTCCAGCATGAGGTGCGTGAGGCCAATGTGGTAGTGCGAGAATTTGATCTTGGAATCGAGCGCGTATGCCCGCTCGAAGTTCTGGATGGCGGGGAAGGCTTCCTTTTTATAGTAATGAATCTGCCCCAGCCTGAAGTACTCCTCGGCGCTTTTCGGGTCGAGCTCCAGGGCCTTCTTGTAGAGCTCCATGGCGCCGTCCAGGCGCTTCTTCTGAAAGAAGATGTCCCCGAGGTACGAGTAGGCCATACGGTTCTCCGGGTTCTTCTTGAGCTCCTCTTGAAGAAGGATCTCCGCCATCTCGAACTTCCGCTCGTAGAAGTAGGCGGTGGCCTTCTTGAAGCCGTCGTCCCCGGCCGGTTCCTTGCCCTTCACCTGCGCGGGCAACGCCGTCGCGCAGAGCGCCAGTCCCAGAATTACGAAAATCGCCGTTTTCACTCTCATCGTGCCGTTTCCCTGTACATCTATCGTCACACCCGGGGTCAAACCTGAGGGTCCGCGCGGTTGTGGACACCGTATCCGGTTAAAGATACTATAGAGCACGGATCGTTTCACCTGTAAACGCAAAAAAAACAGGGGGTGATGATGACATCCGTTCAGGCGCCGTCGCCCGCGAAATGGGCATAGAGCATCGCACCGTACATCTCGGTGCCGAAGGCCTCGGCGAGCGCGTCCATGCGGGCCAGATGGGAGGCCTTTGCGCGGAGAAGGTCCCCGAAGGCCGCGCGCCAGGACTCGTCGTAGGAGCGCGGATTATCGTCGATAAGGCCGCCCGCCGCGCAGCGCGCCCCCGCGAGCGCGTAGCGGATGCCCTCGCCGGTCAGCGGATCCACGTGGGCCGCGGCGTCACCGAGGAGGAGCCAGTCGTCGCCAGCGCAGGGGAGGTCGAAGAAGGCCGGGTCGCACACCGAGGGGATGAGCGCCGCGTAGCGCGAGACGGCACGAGCGGAAGGGTGTTCGCGGGCGAGAAAGTCGTTCAGGCGGGCGAAGAGGGAGCGCGCGCCGAGATCGCCCATACGTGAAAGGATACCGGTACTCACGCGCTCGCTTCGTTGGAAAAGCCATAAGTAGCCCCTGAGTTCCAGGCAACGTATGAGCGGGTATTCAATATGAACCCCTTCGAGGACATAGCCGCAGCAGAGGGAGCGGTGCCGGCGTGGGATGGGAGCGGCGACGCGCGCGC
>CAZVEG010000035.1:0-10645 GCA_964625625.1 uncultured Leptospirales bacterium
GTGGTGAAGTCCCTGGTTTTCGAGATGAATGCTCTGATGGTATCCTTTAGTTTTTTCATGCCGTGGAGCCCGGATTCGTCTGACGGTGCAGGCAGGGTATTCGCCTCAAGCCGGCGATGTCACTAATTTTTTATCATCAGGTTGTATTTTTTTATGAAGGAGGCGAGCCCTTCCCCGATCCCGCGCGCAAGCTTTTCCTGATAGGAGGCCCTGGTCAACTGCTGTGCCTCGCGCGAGTTGGTTATATACCCTATCTCCGCCAGGGCGGCCGGCATGAGGGAGCCGCGCAGAACGAAAAAGTCGGCCTTCTTCACCCCGCGCGATTTGAACTCCGTTGTGTTCCGGTCCATGCCCGACTGGATGCACTCGGCGAGCAGGGCGCTCTCGCGCTGGATCTGGGCGGTCAGCATGAACGCCTCCATGTGCTCGACATCGTCGTAGCTCTTTCGATGAGACTTCTCTTCCAGTACCACCACGTTGTTCTCGAGCGCGGCGGTGGCGCGCGCCTCGTCGTTGGACGGGTTCTGGGACAGGTAATAGGTCTCGAACCCGGATACGCGCGGCGATATGGAGGCGTTAACGTGGATGCTGACAAACACGCCGTTCTCGTTTTCCCGGAGGTGGCCGTTGGCGATTTTCGTACGCGTGGCCAGTTCGATGAATTTGTCCGAACGCCGCGTGAGAATTATGCGGACCCCCTTGAGATTCGCTTTCAGATAGCTCTCGAGCCTGCCGGCGACACTCAGGGTGATTTTCTTTTCATGGAGCCCGCCCCTGCCGATCGCCCCGGGATCCCTGCCGCCATGGCCCGCGTCGATAATGATGAAACCGATCCTGTCCCGGACCGGAGGGGTGTCGGTTTTTCCCGGGGGTGTGGTCTTCCCGGTCGGTGGTTTTTCGCGCGGAACCGGTTCAGCCATCGAATAGGCTATAAGCCGCTCCTTACGCGTAATGTTCCAGGCGGGGAAAAACCCGCGCAGGAGATCTTCGGCGAAGGATGCCGGAAAAAGAACATCACCCGATTTCCTGATCACCGGGCGGGGGTACTTCTTCAGTGCGCCGTTGAAAAGCGCGGCCGAAAGGCCGACCTGGTATACCGCCGTGCCGGTACCGCGGTAGAACCTGCCGCGCTGGGTGATGATATCGAACGAATTGTCGAGCCCGTTAATTCGTCCCAGGTCGGATAACGCGACATAATCCGATCCGGCGATATGGATGACGGGTATCGATCCGTTGTCCGCCACGGCACGGGAAAAGATGAACAGATAAAACAGCACGAGGGCGAGCCGGGCTTTACCGCTCTTTTCCAAAGTAGATCCTTGAATAAATCTTCCAGTAGGCGAACGAGGAGAGGAAGAGGAACACCAGTATCGCGGCGAGTGAAATTTCCTGCAGGGAAATTCCGCATACGGCAACCTCGGGCTCGAGGATGAAGATCAGCCCGGATAGAGCCATGAAACCCACCATTATCTTTCCATAAATGTTCGGGCGCACCTGAACGTCCCTTCGCGAAAAAAGAAGCGTGCCGCCGATAACCGCATAGATGTCGCGCGCAAGAATGACGGCCAGCATCCACAGTGGGAATCCCTTATATGCGCACAGGGCGATGCCCAGGCTGAGTGCTGCGATCTTGTCGGCGAGAGGATCGATGAACTGGCCGAGGCGCGATACCTGGTTGAGCGTTCTGGCGAGGAACCCGTCGAAGAAGTCGGTTGCCGCCAGGAAGACGAGCAGCACGATTCCATAGTAGCGGTATTCCGGAATGCCGTTGACTTTCTCGAGATGGAAGGCGACGGCGATAAAGGGGACCAGCAATATCCGTGTCAGAGAGAGGAAATTGGAGATCGTAAAAACCCTGCCGGAGAAAAGCTCTCGTATCTTCATCGTTCCTTCGTTCGGTCTTTGCGGCGGTGCCGGGAGACCGCCCCTGTTGGTGACGAAACCGCCACCCCCGGTGGCATTTATGCCGTGGGTGCTGTGCAACTATTCATATGTTGAAGGCATTCAGTCAAGAGAATTTCCCGCCGTGAATAATAATGCTTGACGAATGGCGGTGACTTATTTCAGATACTCCAGTATCTCGCTGCCGCGCGGCTTCTCGCGACCACCTCGGTTTTTTTATGCGGCATGCACTCATTGATATTGCGGGACGGCGATGCAGGACCAACCTCAATCAGACAACAGCAGGGAAAAGGCTCGTTTCGATTTTACCTATTTCAGGCCGGTGGGCAGGATCGCGCTCATATTTTTTGTAGGGCTTTCCTTCTATCTGTTCGTGTCCACGATTACACTGCTCCTTCTTACCAAACCCGACCGTGAGGTCAAGGTGCCGGACGTCGTCGGCAAGCAGTTCATCGACGTGTGCAACGGGCTGGTGAGAAAGGGATTGAAGCCGGAGGTCAGGTTTTACGATGTCTATGACATCACGAGCGGAACCGTGCTGAGCCAGTATCCCGAGGGTGGAGAAATCGTCTACGAGGGCGGAGCGCTTAAGCTCATGGTCAGCAGGAGCGTGCTCTACGTGGATGTCCCCAACCTGACCGGGATCGAGCTTCCATTTGCGGTCAACAAGCTGAAGAACCTTCACAGCCATAACCGGTCGGTGTCGCTGGCCACCGGGGCGATAACGTACATACCCTCCGACAAGACGGCCGAGAACATAGTCCTGGACCAGAGCCCGAAGGCCGGTGAAAAGGTCACACCGGACCGTCGGGTGAATATCCTTGTGTCCGCAGGGAAAGTGGAGGGGGATATGCTGATGCCCGACGTTACCGGGCAGTCGGTCGATCTCTGTCTCGACCTGCTCCTTTCCAAGGGCCTGTCGGTCGAGGAGGAGGTCGTCGATACGGGCCTTCCCGAGCGGAGCGGTCTGGTCGAGTCCCAGAAGCCGGAAAAGGAAACCGCCATCGGCCGCGGAGACGCGGTCAAGCTCAAGGTGTCGTACTACAGGCCGGTGGAACAGCTATACCGGGCGTACGAACGCGTGCAGTATGAAGTGTCGAAGGGCGATGATCCGGGTCTGTACGAGGCCTATGTCGAGGATGACAGTCCCCGGCGCATAGCGTATTCGCGGATGATGCAGCCCGGGCAGAAGATGGATTTCGTGTTTCACCGGAACGGGAATGCACGGGTCGTTATCGTGTATAACAAAAAGAAGATTAAAACGCTGCGGTTCGATGCCGACGAATTCTGAAAACGGCATTCTTCTCTCGCCCTCGATAATCGCATCGGATCTCTCCATGATGGGGCAAAACGTCGCGACCTATGACCCCTTGGCCTTCGACCTCCTGCACCTTGACGTTATGGACGGGAACTTCGTCCCCAACCTCACCTTCGGTCCGGGATATATTAAAAGCCTCAAGGCACACACTGCCATTCCGCTCGATATTCATTTAATGATCGAGCGCCCCGAGCTCTCCGTGGAGAGCTATCTGGATCTGTCCCCGTGGTGCGTGACGATACACTATGAGTCGACGAGATTTCCGGCGCGACTGCTGCAGGTCATCCGCCGATCGGGCGTACGCGCCGGTCTTTCGGTCAACCCGGCCACCCCGCTCGAGGCGATCTTTGATCTTTGTTCCGAGTGTGATCTGGTTCTGATCATGTCGGTTGATCCCGGCTTTTACGGTCAGCCGTTCATGCCGATCGCCCTCGACCGTATCGGGCGCCTTCGTGAGCATCTCGATAGGCTCCCCGGCGGTGCCGCAACGCTCATCCAGGTGGACGGCGGGATATCGTTGAAGAACATCGCCTCGGTGGCGGCGGCGGGTGCGCGTATAATCGTGGCGGGTAACGCCGTATTCGGGGCCGGCGACCCTAACCATGCGGCCCTGGAGCTTAAAAAAGCGGCTCAAAACGGCATTTCATAAGACCGTTAAATGCCAAGCTCTCTCCGACGGTCGGGATTCTGAATGAATACGGCAATTTAATCGTTCCATACCGCTCTTCCGGGGCCGATCAGAGCGGATGAAGAGCGGTATTGCCCTCAAAACGCCCGATATCCCCCTGCAGAGCGTCAATTCTTCGTGCCGCGCCAGTGGTCCTGTCATTTTGTATTGACAAAAATCGGGTGTGGGAAATAATCATCCCCTAATCTTCTCAGGAGGTAGCGGTGTGTCGGTAAAGATTCGGTTGCAGAGAGTTGGAACCAAGAAAAAACCCTTTTACCGGGTGGTTGTGGTTGATGAGCGCAAGCGCAGGGATGGCGTGGCGATAGAAAACCTGGGGCAGTACCAGCCCATATCCGCCGGGAACCAGTTCACGGTGGACGAGACTCGGATGATCGACTGGCTGAAAAAAGGCGCCCAGCCGACCGAGACTATCGCGCGGCTTTTGAAGAAAACCGGAGTATGGCGGAAATTCAAGAGCGCGGAGTAATCCCTGGAGGCCGGAATGAATTATAAGGACCTGGTGGAATACATGGTGAAGTCCCTGGTGGACCACCCCGATGCGGTGCAGATCCGGGAAGTCGAAGGTGAAAAATCCACCATCCTCGAGCTCAAGGTCACCAAGGAAGACATCGGGAAGGTCATAGGAAAACACGGCCGCATCGCGCGGGCCATACGGACGATCATTAACGCGTCGGCCACCAAATCCGGAAAGAGGGTAGTGCTGGAAATACTTGATTGAGCGATTCCCATATCAGAATAGCGAAGATTGCGGGCGCTCACGGGCTGAAGGGGCGCCTTAAAATTGTTCTAATATCCGACATCGCCGAGCGTTTTTCCCCGGGTAACCAGGTATATATTCAAGAAGAATCACGCTATACCGCGTACACTATAAGGGAATTTCAGCCTGTGGACGGGAAATCGGCGCTGCTTTACCTGGAGGGCATTGACGACAGGGACGCGGCGCTCGCCATGCGGGGATCCGAGTTGTTCATCACCCGGGAAACGGCGGAAAAAACGAGGGATTTGCTGGACGGCGATTCCTTCTATTACTATGATATTATTGGTTGTGAGGTGTACAGGGACGGGCGGCATTTCGGCCGGGTGACGAACATCGTTTCCGGCGGCGCGGGAGAGCTGCTTGTCATCGCCGATTCCGGCGGTCGCGAATATCTTGTTCCCTTCGTCGGCGCGATGGTCGATACGAAGGAAATCAAGGCGGGAAGAATCGATATCGATCCCGTGGAAGGTCTTCTGGACTGACGGGAAGACGGGAGGATCCGAAACAATCTGAGGATGATGGCCGGTCGTCATTGGCAGCGGTAAAAATCATAACCCTTTTCCCGGAGTTTTTCGGCAGCCCCCTTTCAACGGGGCTTCTGGGTAAAGCGATAGAGGCGGGGCTTCTGCGTGTTGACGTGGTTGACCTGCGCGATTTTGCCGAAAACCGCTACCGTCAGTGCGATGACTATCCGTACGGGGGCGGGAGCGGCATGGTGTTGATGCCAGGACCGCTGTTCCGGGCCATCGCTTCCGTCAGGGGAGAGGGAACCCGCGTGCTTCTCACCAGCGCCTCCGGTACGCTGCTTACGCAGCAGATGGTAAAGCGACTCGCCGGCGAAAAGGAACTCTGTATCGTCTGCGGGCATTACGAAGGAGTCGACCAGCGCGTGGTCGAACGGTTCGTGGACTACGAGGTCTCCGTCGGCGATTATGTGCTCTCGGGCGGCGAGTTCGCGGCCCTCGCGATCGTCGATGCGGTCGCGCGTTACATACCGGGCTTCATGTCGAACAGCGAGTCGCTCGTTGAGGAAAGCTTTGAAGACGGCCTGCTGGAGTATCCGCAGTACACGCGGCCGGCGGAGATAGAGGGGCTTGCGGTGCCGGACGTGTTGCTGAGCGGCGACCATGCCAGGATCAGGAACTGGCGCCATGAACAGCGGATTGAAAGAACCGGAAGGGTACGACCCGATCTGTATAAACGATATTGTGAAAGCAAGGATAAAGGAGAAGATCGATGAATATACTTGAAGCCGTCCAGAAAGAAATCATGCCGCTCGATCGTCCGTTGAATTTCGAGGTCGGTGACACCGTCAAGGTGCACTACAAGATCGTTGAAGGTAACCGCGAGCGCATACAGGTGTTCGAGGGGATCGTGATCGCCATCAATAACGGTGGTATCGGAAAGAGCTTCACCGTGCGCCGAATTTCGTATGATGTCGGCGTCGAAAGGGTCTTTCCGCTCTATTCGGCCCGCATCGCTAAAATCGAACCCATTCGCAAGGGCAAGATCCGGCGCGCCAAGCTGTATTTCCTTCGTGAACGTACCGGAAAATCGGCCAAACTGAAAGAGAAGCGCGTCGCCCGTGGCAAGTCCTCCGCTCCCGTTGTGGAAGTGCCGGCCACTACCGAGGCGGCGCCTGAGACCCCGGAAACCGAAAACGCCTGATCCGCCCGGCGGATCGTTTCCGCCTTCCGGTATGCCGTCGTTCGGCATCGAGCGGGAATTGTTTGAGCAGGGATACCGGCGCATAGCCGGTGTTGACGAAGTCGGTCGGGGCGCTCTCGCGGGGCCCCTCTGCGTGGGGCTGGTGGTGTATCCACCCGAGATTCTCATCGGCCCGCCGGCCGCGCTTCTTCTGTCCGTTGACGACTCCAAGAAGCTTACTCATGCCGCCAGGTTGCGCGCCTCCGAACACATCCATCGAAGCGCCGTGTGCGTCCATACGGCGATGGCCTCCCACAGGACCGTCGACCGGCTCAACGTCAACGGCGCCACCGAATACCTGCTGTCCAAAATCATAACCGAACTGCCCGAGCCTCCGGACGTCGTCATCATGGACGGCCGTTTCGCCTTTTCCCCGGGTGTTCGCTTTATCGCGGTAAAAGGGGGGGATTCGCGTTCCACCAGCATCGCCTCCGCTTCGATCGCGGCAAAAATACACAGGGACGCCATTCTCGACAAATTTGATTTGCTATATCCCGGCTACGGGTTTAATAGAAATAAAGGATACGGTACACTTGAGCACAGGGAATCCATCGGGCGTATCGGCCCGTCGCCGGTACACCGTCGGAGTTTCGCCCCTCTGCGCGATCTGACGTTCCCAGGGGATCTTTTCGCGGGTCATGAGGATCGATAACGCCGCCACCATTACCGTTTCGGGGAAGGGAGGCCTGGTTGAGGCTTTCAAGGGCCTGAAAAAGGGTGGCGAGATCGGCGCCAGAATAGTCGAGCGCATCGACACGAACCGTGCGATCATCGAAGTGGCGGGGCGTCGCATTCCCGCGGGTTTTATACGCGGTCTGCCACCGGGGAGCCTTCTGACGCTGGTGCTCGAAAAGAGGAGCGGAACGACCCTGATGTTCAGGCTCGCGACGGCCGATCCCCATGCCGTGGCCCGGGAGCGCCTGATCGGCTATACGGCCTTCGAGCGGACCGACCTCGCCGGAATCCCCTTTGCTCGTGCATCAGCGGACGGAATTTCGGGCGTGTACGCGTATAACAGCCTGCTTTTCAGGCTGGCCGGTGGGATCGAGAGAAAGGGATCGATGCTGGATCTGCTGAACGCGTTGGCCGCCAGGGGCATAAAAAAGGAGAGATTGCTGTTTTTTTCTTTCCTTTTTTCGGATTTCGAAGGTATTAGTTTAAATTGCCTTGTTTCCGTGCTGGCTGTATCCGACAGGGAAGGGAGGAGGCGTCACAACCAGGCGCTGAAAGGTTTTGTTGAAGACTTGCATTCAGGAGAGGGACTGGACGGCGTTCTCGACGCCATAGCTGACCTCGCAGATGACAGCCCGGATGGTGGTGATTTTTTGCGGCAGTTGCTCATGTCCCTTCACGGGGACGCGGGAGCGAGGGATCTCCGGGCAAAAAGCGGGGTGATGTATTATTTTGACGATGGTTTCAAAGAGGCGCGTTTCATAGGAAGCCCGGATGCCATCGTTGCTGTTGTTGATTTCTCCGTGGCGGGTCGAGTGGAGGTGCTGGTAAAGGACCGTGACGGCCGAATAAGTATCGACGTATACTGTCAGAGCGATGCTCTTCGCGCCGAAATGAGTGCAGGGGCGGAACAACTGGCCGGCCTGATAGGTGAGTCACTCGGGCGGGGCTGTTCGTTTTCCGTTAGTACTATCGACCGGGCCATCCAGGATATCCGTGCGGCCGGAGAGCTCCTTTCCCAGGGTGGTGAGTTCGATGCGCGGGCGTAAAGTAGATGAGAAACTGGGTATCGCGCTGGCCTACTCCCCCATGGATGGGGCTCCGCGCGTTCTGGCGAGCGCCAGGGGATATCTGGCCGAACGGCTGATAAAAATGGCGCGTGAACACGGTGTTGAAGTGTACAGTGACGCGGATCTTGCCCGGATGCTGTCGGCCCTTGATACGGGCAGCCTGGTGCCGCCCGCGCTTTACCGGGCGGTCGCCGAAGTGCTGGCATACTGTTATAGAATTAATGAGCGCTTGAAAGAGAAACTGGCGGAACAAGGGAATTAGAGAATGGCTGGAACCATAAAGAAAATCCCGGTTGAGGACCTCAAGCCGGGGATGCGGTTTGATAAGCCGGTCTTTATCGACAGCAATAACATGCTCGTGGGCGCGAACGTCACCATCAAGGAAAGCGACATCAAGCGGCTGATGAAATGGGGCATCAGCGAGATCGAAACGATGGGCAACCTCGCCTCGAGCGAAAACGACATGCGTTTCGCGCAGAAAATAGACGCGTCGATTTCCGCCGACGCGAAAAAAATCGTTGACCAGTACAGCCTGCTGCTCCTCAAGCGCAAGGAACTGATGGACGTTCATCGCGAAGCCTGCCGGGTGGTGGGAGATGTTTACAACGCGATCAAGAACGACGAAATGTTCACCACCGATTCAATCGAGGGTGCGGCGAAGAACATAATAAAGCTCATGGAAGAGGACAACAATATAGTGTTGTTCCTCTACGGGCTCGAAGAGGGGAAAAACTACCTGGTCGCGCATTCGGTCAATGTGACCTTCTATGCCCTTCTTATCGGCACGGCGCTCAAGTACACGCAGGAGAAGCTTCGCGAGCTCGCCCTGGGCACGCTCCTTCTCGACGCGGGCATGGTGAAGATGCCGGCTTATATCGCGTACAAGCAGTCGAACCTGAGCGATCACGAGTTCAACCTCATCAAGACGCATCCGTTGCACGGGTACCGTCTCATCAAGCAGCTCGGTAAGATACGCGAAAAGAGCGCGCTGGTGGGCCTGCAGCACCACGAGTACTTCGACGGCAAGGGATACCCCCGAAGCCTCAAGGGAAACCAGATAGACGAGTACGCGCGCATAGCCGCGATAGCCGATTCGTATGAAGCGCAGATATCCAGTCGGAGCTACAGGGAAAAACAGTCTTTTTATCACGCGATGAAAAACCTGCTTTCGAGCGGAGTCAACAGGTTCGATCCGGTTATTCTCCGCGTCTTCCTTTCCAAGATGTCGGTCTACCCGATCGGCTCGCTGGTCGAGCTGAACGACAGCAGCGTGGGTCTGGTAATCGGCTCGGTGCCGAGGAAGCCGCTGCGTCCCATCATCAAGCTGATATTCGACAGCGAGAAAAACAGGCTTTCGGATCTCATCATCATCAACCTGCTCGAGGAAACGGCGCTTTTTGTGAACCGTGTGCTCGACGAAAAGGAAGCGGGCGTAAGCCTCCTCGACGTCCTCTGATCCCGCGGGTGAGAGATCGTAATTTCAGACGGGTCGGGGCCGGTGGCGAGGACCGCGCGGCGTCTTTCCTCGAGTCGCGCGGATTCGAAATCATCGAACGCAATTATCGTTTCGGCAGGGCCGGCGAAATCGACCTCATCGCCCGAAGGGGCGACCTGCTGGTTTTTGTGGAGGTGAAGAGCCGGAACACCCCCGTCTACGGGGGTCCTCTCTATGCCATCAATGCCCGGAAAAAACGCACGCTCAGGCTTGTCGCCACGCATTTCCTCTCCGCGCGGCCTTCTCTGAACGCGGAAAACATCATTTTCAGGTTTGATATGATCGCCGTTTACGAAAGTTCCGTCGAATGGATCGAGGATATTCTTCGCTGACCACCCCCTCCCGGGGCAAAAAACGCTCATGATTTGCCCTCCGCATTCCGATATATATAGATGAGGTCCAAAGACCCGTTCATGGAGGAACGGGCGACCTTAAATGCAAGGAGTGCACCATATGAAGAGTCTCATGAACAAGGATGATCGTGAGATAAAACCGGGATCCCTCCGCGGCGACCCAAAGAAGATAGAAGAATATCGAAAACGTATCTCCGATGAGACGTACCTGGACCACGCGATCAAAAAGATAGCGACGGACCTGTCTCATTATCTCACGAAATGACGCAGATCGGCACATGTGCGGGAAAACCGGGGCTGGTACGGGGGCCGGGGCGTTGCCATGATTGAAAAGACCGACTCTTACAGGAACCTGCAGCAAAACAAGAAGCTCAAGTATCTCTTCCTGGCCCTGTTCGCGCTGCTTCTCTTTTCTATGGCGTACATCTTCCAGTATTATTTCTGGCCGCTTCTCTTCGCGCTGGTCTTTTATATCGCCCTGTCTCCGCTGCACGATTTCATCGGCAGGTTCGTCAGGAGGAGGTCGCTTTCGGCGTCAATAATGGTCCTGCTGCTCATTCTTGGCTTTCTCATACCGCTCTTTTTCCTGCTCCTCAATCTTGCCGACCAGAGCTACGACGTGTATCAGTTCGTGGAGAAAAAGTTCAAGCCCGCGAAGATGGACGAATTTTTTTACCGCA
>CAZVEG010000035.1:10655-30472 GCA_964625625.1 uncultured Leptospirales bacterium
CGGATTTCCCGCGGTGAGCTCATTAAAAAAACCACCGAGATCATGCAGAGCGCGTCCTTTTCGGTTTTCCGAAACCTCACGGACCTGCTTACATTCTCAATCAGGTTTTCGATCAACTTTTTCTTCATGCTGCTCATCCTCTTCTTTCTCTTTATCGAAGGGGGGAAGTTCAAAGAGGCCATTTACCGGGCCAGCCCCTTCCCCAGGGATATCGAAAACGATATCGTAAACCGGCTCAAGGAGGTAATAAAGGTCCTCATCGCCGGGAACCTGTTGATCATGTTGCTTCAGGGGGGGATGGTGGGCCTGGGTTTTTTCATCGCGGGGCTCGACGGGCCGCTGTTATGGGGAAGCGTCGCGGCGGTTTTTTCGCTCATTCCCGTGATAGGAACGTCCGTCATATGGATTCCCGCGGCCGTGTACCTGCTGGCCGCCGGGCGTACGGGCTGGGCGGTCTTCGTGTTCGGGTGGGGCCTTTTCTGGTATCTGATACTCGAAAACCTCCTGAAGCCGAAGGTTTTCGGCGAGCGGCTGAATTTCCATCCCCTTATTTTCTTCTTCCTGCTTCTCGGCAGCCTCCAGGCTTTCGGACTGTCGGGGGTGATCGTGGGGCCGATTCTGCTGACGCTTTTCTACTCGTTTCTGGAGATTTACCGGGTGCTCGACGAGTATGACACCCGGCAGTCATCCCAGGGCTGTGACGGCTAGACGACCGGTGTTATGCGTAATAATGACTAATGCTTTGTATCCGGATCGAGAGTGCCGTCGTAAATCGTGAACCGGTTTTTGCCCTTCTCTTTGCTGTGGTACAGGGCGAGGTCCGCCTTCTGGATCAGGTCTTCCCTGTCTTTGGCGTGCTCGGGGAATGACGCGATTCCGATCGAAATCGTGATGTTCTGCGCGACCGGGGGATAGGGGTTGGACGAGACGGCGTCAAGTATGCGCTCGGCCACGCGCGTCGATTTCTCGATCCCCGTCTCCGGAAGGATGATGCCGAACTCCTCTCCACCGTAACGGGATACGGTATCGTGACTGCGACAGGCCTTTATGATATTCGAAGATATTTTCTGGAGGACCATGTCCCCCGCCTGGTGCCCGTAGTTGTCGTTGACCGCCTTGAAACTGTCGATATCCGCCATCATTATGGTAAGGCTTTCCTTCTTCCTCTGGGAATACAGCATCTCGCGCTCGAGGCTGTCGTGGAAATACTTGTGATTGAACATTCCGGTGAGCGCGTCGGTGAGCGACATGCGGAAATAGATGTCCCGCTCGCGCGCGGCTTTAATGAGCTCCTTGCGCTCGAGAGTTTTCTGTATGATGATGTCGAGATGGTCGAAGTTGATCGGTTTGCTGATGTAATCGATGGCACCCGCCTTCATGAACGAAACAGCGGATTCGATCGAGCCGAAACCGGTGATCACGATGATGTCGACGTCCGCGTTGATGGACTTTATCTTTTCGAGCACCGCCATACCGTCCATGCCCGGCAGATAAATGTCAGTGATTACGATGTCGTAACCACCGTTTCCTGTGAGCCGTATGCCTTCTTCTCCGCTGTCGGCCGTATCGACCGAGTGGCCGGAGCGTTCCAGAAATTTCTTTACAATCTTGGTTACCCCCGGGTCGTCGTCGATGAGGATGATCCGTCCCTTGCTTTTACTTTCGGGCCTGAACATTGGTTTTTTCCTTTTTCATTATGAACAGGTAGTTGAAACCCCGGAGAAAGAAGTTCCCTTCCTCGGCCGCCCTGTGGTAGTTCCCCATCTTGAGGGTCTTGTTGTGTCTTGTAACGGTGATTATGTCGACCGGGGTGAAACGCCGTGAGAGCATGCGGAACAGTTCGAAGCCGATGGGGATAAAGCCCTTCTTCCGGTGATAATAGTCGCAGACGTAGAGGGCCATATGGCGGTCATTTCTCAATACACGGTCGATCTCGCCGATCACGCCGTCCATGGCGGTGAAATATCCCGGATCGGTCGCGTTGATCCGGCCTATGCAATCCTTCTCGTCGGAATATTCGATGTTGTCGCCGTAGGGAGGATCGACGAAGACGAAATCGGCCTTCCGGTCCTCGAGTGGAAGCTTCCGGGCATCGGCTCTGTAGATATCACTTCTCACCGGATGTATATCATAACCGAGGACGCGGCGACCGGTATCCCTGCAGACATCGATCGTTGTTCCGCTGCCGCACATGGGATCCACAACGAGCTGACCTTCTTTTGTATACCTGGAAAGAACATTCCAGATGATGTAGGAGGGGGTGGCGCCGGCGTAATTCTGGTCGCCCTGTTTCCCCTTGCCGTAATTCTGGGACGGGTAATTCCAGAGAGTGGTTGTCTGAATGCGCAGCGAAGGTTTGTTCATCTCATTTCCGGCGCTTTAAGGAGTCGTTTAAAGGAAAGAGGCCTCCGGCAGCCCCTTTTACGAGCGTACGGCCCGCTGCCGCGATTTGTAAAGGAGTTTTTTCCCTGCCATGCGGCCGGAGGATATTTGTGAGATTTCAAACATTTTCGGGTGAAATCGGCTGCCGGGCTTTTGTTCATACGGTTTGAAATAATGGGGTCGCTCAAAAAAATTCATTGACATATAAGGTTATGGAAATAAAAGAAAATCACTTCGAGTCTTTGCTCCTACGGCGGATGCTATGGGGCCTGACCGCAGGCCGGGCGAGAAATCACCCCGCCTCCCGACTCTGTAAAGAAGAAAAAACCCTTCAATCCGATGTTGAAAGGGGAGTCAGCGCATGAAGACTCCGTTTTCACCGTTCCGGGAGGGGGAGCCGCTTCTGGTGCGGCTACACTAATTTCAGGGTCGGGAAGAATGAGATTGGCTGTCGGTCCGGCATTTCATTTAAATTCATCGAATCCCCCTTTCCTCGACTCCCGGGGCGAGCTCTTTTCAGCTTCCGTGAATATATGTCTTCCGCCTTCGCGGAATGCACATAGAGAATTTATACATTTCATCAACGGTCGATCAAAATAAAGGCAGGAGGATAGTTATGTCCATAACCAGAAGAGATTTCCTCAGGCTGTCCGGCGTAACGGCGGCGGGGGCTTTCTTTGGTGGCGTATCGTTCCTCAGCGGATGCAAGTCCGCACCGGATAAACTGCAGGGGACTCGCGAGAGCACGACGATATGCCCCTATTGCGGAGTCGGGTGCGGCCTTATCGTTTCCGCCAGGAATGGGAAAGTCGTCAATATCGAGGGTGATCCGGATCATCCGATAAACCAGGGCTCCCTCTGTTCAAAGGGAAGCGCGCTCTTCCAGATTGCCGATAATCCGAGGAGGCTGTCGAAGGTCCAGTACCGAAAGCCATACGGTACCGAATGGGAGGAGATATCCTGGGACCAGGCCATAAAGATGATCGCGCGAAAGGTCAAGGACACCCGCGACGCGACCTTCATCGAGAAGGAAGGCGATGTTACGGTTAACCGCTGCGCCGGAATCGCGAGCCTCGGCGGAGCCGCTCTCGACAACGAGGAGTGTTACGCTCTCTCGAAATTCGCGAGGATGCTGGGAATAACATACCTGGAACACCAGGCGCGAATTTGACACAGCGCGACAGTCGCCGGTCTGGCGGCTACCTTCGGTCGTGGCGCGATGACGAATCACTGGATCGATCTCAAGAACGCGGACGTTATCCTGATAATGGGATCGAACGCCGCGGAAAACCATCCCATTTCATTCCGCTGGGTGCAGAAAGCCAAAGAGGAGCGCGGGGCCAAGCTTATCGTCGTCGACCCCCGGTTTACCAAGTCGGCCTCTCTCGCCGATCTTTATGCTCCGCTGCGTCCGGGTTCGGACCTGGCCTTTCTCGGCGGAGTCGTTAACTATGCCCTCGAAAACGAAAGGATTCAGAAAGAATACGTCGTTGAATACACCAACGCGGCTTACCTGGTAAGTCCCGATTTCAAGTTTAACGATGGTCTCTTCAGTGGCTATGACGGCGGCAAGAAGAGCTACGATAACAAGTCGTGGGCCTACCAGCTTGACGACAAGGGGATACCGAAACAGGACAGGACCCTGAAGGACCCGAATTGCGTCTACCAGCTCATGAAGAAGCATTATGCCCGCTACACCCCGGAGAAGGTCGAGCAGTCGACCGGTTGCCCGAAGGAAACCTTCCTGAAGGTCGCCGAGCTGTTCACGTCCACCCATAAGCCCGACAGGGTGGCCACCATCATGTATGCGATGGGCACCACGCAGCACACCGTCGGAACCCAGAACGTGCGCATCTATGGTGTCATCCAGCTCCTCATGGGGAACATGGGTCTTGCCGGCGGCGGCATCAACGCACTGCGCGGCGAATCCAATGTCCAGGGATCGACCGACGCCGGTCTGCTCTGGCACATCCTGCCGGGGTATCTCCCCGCGCCATTGGCGAGCAAGCATCAGAACCTCGAAGCCTATATCAAGGCGACCACGCCCAAGACCAACGACCCGCGAAGCATCAACTGGTGGTCGAACAGGCCCAAGTACCTTGTCAGCATGCTCAAGGCCTGGTACGGCGACGCCGCGACGAAGGAAAACGATTATTGCTTCGACTGGCTGCCCAAGGCGCACAAGCCGGTTCCGTATATCACGCTGTTCGAAGACCTTTACGCCGGACAGATCAAGGGCGCCTTCTACATGGGGACCAATCCGATCGTCGGCGGTCCGAACTCCAACCGCACGGCGAAAGGGATGGAAAAGCTCGACTGGCTGGTGGCCGTCGACCTGTGGGAAACCGACTCATCCATATTCTGGAAGCGTCCCGGAGCGAATCCCGCGCAGATTAAAACCGAGGTCTTCCTCCTTCCGGCGGCGGCTTCGTTCGAAAAAGAGGGGAGCGTATCCAACTCCGGTCGCTGGGCACAGTGGCGCTACAAGGCGCAGAATCCCCCCGGCGTGGCGAAGACCGACCTCGACATGCTCGATATGATCTATCGTGAGCTCAAGGCGCTGTACCAGAAGGAGGGTGGAAAGTTCGCCGATCCCATCCTCAAACTGGTGTGGAACTATACCGAGCCCGGCGAGCACGAGGCCAGCCCGCACCTGGTGGCCAGGGAGATCAACGGTTACGATTACAAATCGAAGAAGCAGATGATGACCTTCATGGATCTCAAGGATGATGGTTCGACCGCATGCGGCAGCTGGATCTACAACGGCAGCTACACGGAGAAGGGCAATATGATGGCGCGCCGCGGGGCGAAGGACGCCTCCAATAAGATCGGCATGTTCCCGGAATGGTCGTGGTGCTGGCCGGTCAATCGCCGGATCATCTACAACCGCGCCGCAGTCAACCGCAAGGGCGAGCCCTGGGACAAGGATCGCTGGGTGGTTAAATGGAACGGCAGCGCGTGGAAGGGAGATGTGGTGGACGGCGGCCCGAAAGCCGGCCCCGATGCCAAGAACCCGTTCATCATGAATGCCGAGGGTGTCGGGAAACTCTTCGCGAAGGACCTCGCGGACGGACCCTTCCCCGAGCATTACGAGCCGATGGAAACGCCGGTGGCGAACCTGTTCAGCTCGCAGAAACTCAACCCGGCGGCGAAGGTTCTCGATACGCTGAAGGGCGATTTCGGAGACGCGGGGCGCTTCCCCTATGTCGCGACTTCCTATCGCGTGGTGGAGCACTGGCAGGCGGGCGCCATGACCCGTAACCTCCCGTGGCTCGCCGAGCTGGTTCCGGACATGTTCTGCGAAATAAGCCCGTCGCTCGCGAAGGCCAAGGGCATCAAGAACGGCGACAAGGTGCGCATATTCAATTCCCGCGGGAACATCAGCGCGTATGCGCTCGTAACCGAGAGGGTACAGCCGCTCAGGGTGCAGGGGAAAATGGTGGAAATGGTCGGCATGATCTGGCACTTCGGCCATGGATGCGGTGTTTCGGGCGACAGCTGTAACCAGCTCACTCCGAGCATCGGGGACGCCAACACCAACATTCCCGAGTTCAAGGCATTTCTGGTAGACATCAGGAAGGAGGCATAAGTCATGTCAGAAAAAGCATTCTTGGTTGACACAACTAAATGTTCCGGATGCAGATCCTGCCAGGTTGCCTGTAAACAGTGGAACAATCTCCCCGCCGAGAAGACCGAATTCTTCGCCGGCCCGGAGCTGACCAATCCTAAGGAGCTTTCGGCGATAACCTGGAACCACGTGAAGTTTTTCGATGTCGACCGGTCCAATCCCGACCGCCCCATCTGGACGATCATGCACAAGAAGTGTTACCACTGCGAGGTGGCGAACTGCCTGCGCGTGTGTCCTGAAAAAGCGATCTACAAGAAGGACGGCTGGACGGTAATCGACCAGGAGAAGTGCATCGGTTGCGGTGCCTGCGTGAACGAGTGCATATACAAGGTGCCGCAGGTCAGCGACGTGGACCACAAGTCTCACAAGTGCCATGCCTGCGTGATGAATCCGCGTGAGATTCCCGCATGCGCCTTCGCCTGCCCGACCGGTGCGCTTACCTATGATTACCGGTTGAGCATCGTAAAGAAGGCCGAAAAGCGACTGGAAGAGATCAAGAAAGATTTCCCGAACGCCAGTATCTACGGCCGGGATCAGTTCGAGGGACTGAAGGTCATCACGATCCTCAGGGACCGTCCGGAGAAGTACGGTCTCGAGCTTAAACCCGAGCCCATCGACCTGGTCAAGGCCGAGTCGATTCGCGAGACCTATAAAATGCTCGCCTTCTTCAGCATGGGTATCCCCGCACTGAAGAGGATGGCCTACCGCATGTCGAAATCGGCGGTCGAAAAGGACCGGCGGGCGTAAGTTTTCAACTGATCGTATCACAGGGGAAAGGCGATGATATGAATCATCGCCTTTCCCATTTATAGAGGTGTGAAAAAGATTATTTGACAAAAACCCGTCCGCACCGATTAATAGTGGCTCGTCGCATGGGCCCGTTAATACGGGTGCCGCTTGGATTTCAGGAACAGGAGATCTCAATGAAAAGGCTGGTGGTCGTTCTCGTGCTTCTGGCGCCCTTTACGCTTTCGTGCAGCTACTTCTTCAAGGAAACGCTGAATGTTAAAGAGGTCGTTGCGAAAAAGGAAGAGATGGACAGGTCCGACAACCCGGCCTACAAATTCCTCGCCACCAGGGACCTGGCGGAAAAACGAGTACAGGTAAAGAACGTCACGATCAAGGACGTCATCGTTTCGGGGAATATCGATTATGAATTCTGCGTGCTGGTCAGCGTGCCGTACGAAAAGGGAATGATCGACTGCTATATCTATTCCCGGGAGTTGAAAACGGTATCGCGCCTCGTTAAAGGTAAATCCAAAATTGATGTCGTCGGCGATTTCGGCCGGTTCTTCACACTGCTCGACGACGCGTACACGAAAATCGAGATAATCAATGCCGACATTACCATTTTGAAGGAGAAATAGATCGCCATGGAGTCGTTTGTTCAGAAGCTTTTCGCGGAAAGAATCGGCGGGGAACAGTTCGGAAAAGAAGACAAGATATACAAGTTCGAGAAGATAAAGCGCGCCAAGCGCGAGGCGGTTAGCAAAAATCCGGGTGTTGATCTTATCGATCTGGGCGTCGGCGAGCCCGACGAAAAGGCTTTCGGCCTGGTAATCGATGCGCTTCGCGCCGAGGCCGACAGGCACGAGAATCGTGGATATTCGGACAATGGAATCGACGAGTTCAAGACCGCGGCCGCGGCATATCTGAAGAGGGTTTTCGGCGTTGATGGAATATCGCCGGAGCGCGAGATAAATCATTCCATAGGATCGAAACCGGCTCTGGCGATGATGCCGGCGGCCTTCATCAATCCCGGCGACGTGACGCTCATGACGGTTCCGGGATATCCCGTCGCGGGTACGCACACGCAGTGGTACGGCGGGCAGGTCTACAACATTCCTCTGAAAAAGGAGAACGGGTTTCTCCCCGAACTCGAGTCGGTTCCGGCCGATATCCGGAAACGCGCCAAGGTTCTGGTGATCAATTATCCGAACAATCCCACCGGCGCAAGGGCGAACGAATCGTTCTATAAAGACGTGGTCGAGTTCGCGCTGAAAAACGGCGTCGTGGTCGTTCAGGACGCGGCTTACGCTGCGTTGTCGTATAACGGAAGCCCTCTTTCCTTCCTGGGTATTCCCGGCGCCAGAGAGGTCGGTGTCGAGATCCATTCGCTTTCGAAATCCTACAATATGACCGGATGGAGGATGGCGTTCGTCGCGGGGAACGAGAGGATCGTAAAGGCCTTCGCCACGGTTAAAGACAATTACGATTCGGGCCAGTTCAAGGCCATCCAGTGGGCGGCCGTACGCGCGCTCGAGCATCCGGAGCTGACCGATCGGATCAAAACGAAATACGAGCGCCGCCTGAGGGAGCTCGTGCGCGTTCTTTCGGGCATAGGATTCAATGCGGAGATGCCGGGAGGGACCTTCTATCTGTATGTGCAGAGCCCGAAAGGCCTTAAAAACGGGATGGAGTTCCCGACCGCGGAAGATTTTTCACAGTATCTCATCCGGGAAAAACTGATATCCACCGTGCCATGGGACGACGTGGGGCATTACCTGCGCTTCTCGGCGACCTTCGAGGCGCCCTCGGTTGAGGCCGAAGCGCTTATCCTGAAAGAGATTGAAAAAAGATTTAGTGATTTACAACTGGTGTTCTGACGGTCTATGCTGATTTATCGTTGAATCGGGCATACGGGAATCGAAATCCGTGCTGGACGGGTGACGTGCCCGATGTTCATCGATATTCGTGACAGGTATTCTGTAAAGATAAACGGCTTTGTCACAATATGCCGGCATTCAAGTGATTCCGACCGGACCACGGGGCTGAGTCCGGGATATTCTGGTTGGGTGGAGGACCGGGAAAATCCGGTTGCGGCGGTGGAATGATTATTCCCAGAAAAACACTCATGATCGCGGGTATCACGGTGGCGGCTGTCGCCGTCGTGGCAATAGGTGTTCGACTGTTACTTAAAAGTACCGGATCGCTCGACGGAACCTTCGTCGGAGCGGTTACTGACAGGGTCGAAATTCTGAGGGATGGCCGGGGGACGCCGCTCATCAGGGCCACGAACTGGGGCGACGCCTGCTTCGCGCTCGGCTATATCCACGCGCAGGACCGCCTGGTAATGATTGAATACTACAGGGCGCTGGCGCGAGGCCGCACGCGGGAGCTCTACGGGAAAGACGCCCTCCTCATGGACAGGCTTGCCTTCGTGATGGGATTCCATCGCCGCGCCGGAGAGATCCTCGAAAGGCTCAAGTCGCCGCACCGCGATTACCTTGACGCCTATGTGAAGGGCGTCAATTTAATGAAAGACAGAAAATACCGGGAGGTCGTCCGTTTCACCCGCCTGCCGGATGATCCATGGACGGCGCAGGACGTCGTGGCTATCCTGCTCCTGGTGGACTGGTCGCAGGCTTTTCTCGCCAACCGCGAACTCCTGTTCGCGCTTCCCGAGCGGCTGAGAACGTATCCCATTCGCGACATTATCCCCGAGGATATGCTTTACTGGTATTCCGACGCCGAGCAGAAGAATGTCTTCGCCCTCAGGGAGCTTAAAAAAATCGTTGGCGACTTCGTCGGTTCGTTCTCCTCGGGCTTCGCGGGCCACGTGCCCGCCTCGCTGACGCACGACGGCATGGCGAGAATCATCTTCAACCTCGATGTTCCCCTGCATCTTTATCCTTCGTGGTATCCGGTATGTTTCCGCGTGGGAGATGCTGAGCTCGATGGCGTCAGTTTTTCCGGGATGCCGTTTATTTTCATCGGCAGGAACCCGTCCATGGCATTTTCGTCGTTCACGATAAAGGCGGATACCCAGGACTTCCATATCGAAACGATACGGACACTGAAGGATTCGGAGCAGTATCTCGGGGCGATCGGCTGGCGTGATTTCGAAAAGCCCGGCGGTGCGGCCGCTCCCGGAATGCTGATTGCCGCGCGCTCAACCGAACGCGGCCCCGTCGTGAGCGATATCTTCGCGGGAATGTACCGGACTGACTGCATTTCGATACGCTCGATGTTCCCCGGCGAGGATTATATAACCGCACTTTTCGATGTGCCGCTCGCCGGTTCGCCCGCGGCGGCGCGCATGCGCCTTGCCAATGTGAGTTCCCCGCCGAGGGTATACCTCTTTTCATCCGGCGACAACGCGCTGCGCGTTTTTTCGGGAAAGATACCGATACGTCTTCAGGGGGCGGGCTTATTTAAGAACCAGGTGTTCAATCCGACGTGGACGGGTGTCGCCGACCTGTCGAACTATTCCGAAGCCCTCGGACGAGACGTGAGCCTGTCCGGCGATTCGATTGCCGAGGGGCTCCCGCCCGTTATGAGAGGAAGTCTGGCATATGGCGATGAAAGCAGGTCGCAACGGATCAGGGGCCTGGCCGGAGCGGGTGGAGTTCTGGATATCGTCACCCTGCAGCGCATGCTCCGCGATACCTATTCGGTTTCCGCGGCGAAATTCGTGCCGTTTTTCATGCGCATGCTCGAGAAGATACCCGTGACTTCGGCGCGGCTGACCAGGATTTATTTTCTGGACTGGGACTATCACATGCGAAAGGATTCCGTCGCCGCGACCATTTACCAGACCATCATGATAAAGCTTGTTCAGGAAACGCTGGGTGATGAATGTAAAAACGAGATTCCCGGCATCCTCGAACATCATTATTATTTTTCCGACAGCTTCCTGAAAGCCCTCGAGGACGAGAAGTCAATTCTCTTTGATGACATAACAACGAGCGCGCGCGAGGAGCGCCGGGATGACATTTTCGACAGGGCCTTCCTGAGGTCCATGCGTTATCTCAACGAACGGCGCGGTCCGATTATGGAGAGCTGGAACTGGGGAAGCCTTCATACCGGGCATTTCGCGGTTCCCCTCGTCAACGAAAGCGCGTTCTGGTCGCGCCTCTTCTACGGTATGGCTGACGAGCCCCTGGAGGGCGGTTACACAACCATTTACCGGGGTACATCGCTTCCTTCGGAGAGCTTCAAGGCCGATGTGACGAGTTGCCTTTCCGGCATATATGACACCGCGACGGGGATATCGGCCGCGTCGTACAGCTATTCATTGAATCCATTTTCTGATTATTTCGATTACCGGATGGAATACGGGAATTTCGCTGCGTTCAGGCCGAACGATACCCGCCATCGGATAGAGATACGACCGGTGAAATGAGCCCTGTGGAGCTGATCGGGATCGAACCGACGGCCTCTAGAGTGCGATTCTAGCGCTCTCCCAGCTGAGCTACAGCCCCATGCTGTAGTCCATGATATGCAGCACCATGGACTGCGTCAATGAAAATTTATTCACGGTTGATGATAAATGATTTCTCCCCGGTTTCTGTGTGCACGAAAAAGCCCTGACTGGAGCATTCGGCCGCACGCCGACCGGTCGGATGCAGAAGGCCGGAAAGCCGGAAGATATTATCGCATTTTTACGCTGGCGGCCCTTCCTCTGCTCTTTTCGGGCGCCCTTTTCGCGGCGCCTCCCCTGGTTGTGGATGCGAATTTTCCCAAACAGTTTGTAAGCGGACACCTTGAATATCACCTCGATGCGGATGCCGTGCTCGACATAGCCGCCGTTACGGCGCCCGGTTTCCCCTTTCGCATGGTGCCCCGGACGACGGACAGTCCCAGCTTTGGATACAGCCGCGGCTCTCTCTGGCTGCGCTTTCGCGCTCAGAACCCTTCTCCCGCTCCGATAAATATGTATCTTGAATACAATTATCCCATCATCGATAATGTAGAGCTATTCGTTCCCGAAGGAAGGGGATTCCGGCGAATCGAGGCCGGCGATAACAGGCCCTTTGCGGAGCGCCCGATAGAATACCGCTCACCGGTCTTCCCGGTAATCCAGAAAAACGGCATCACCGATTACTACCTGCGCGTACGAAGCCAGGGCTCTCTTACCGTGCCGCTTATCGCATGGCTTCCCGGGGCGTTCGAAAGAATGAAGGCCGATGAGATGATACTGCTGGGGATCTATTACGGGATAATGCTCGGGTTGGCCCTGTACCATCTGTTTCTGTTTATTTCTGTACGGGAGAGGAGCTACCTGTACCTGCTTCTTTTCATTATCGGGGTGTCCGTTTTTACCATGGTCCACAACGGCCTGGGATTTCAGTATCTCTGGCCGGAGAGCGTGCGCTGGCAGAACCGGGCCCATCCGTTTCTGATGTTTTTCGTGAACGCCGTGATGCTCCAGTTCGCGCGCCATTTTCTCTCAACCCCGCAGCGAATGCCGCGTATCGATGCGCCGGTGCGCCTTCTGGCCATGGCGAACCTGCCGGCGATGGCCGTTCCTTTCGCGGTGGAGTATTACTATGCAACCCAGATCGCGGTTATCATGTCGGGGCTTTCGGGCGCAACGCTCATTTTCACGGGAGGCGCGGGGATATTCCTTCGTCTGCGCGAGGCGCGTTTTTATCTGACCGCCTGTCTTTTTTTCCTGATCGGTGTATTGCTGATGGTGTTGCGTGCCTACGGTCTGCTGCCCGAGAACCCGGTAACGGCCTGGACCTACCAGATCGGTTCGTCGGCCATGGTCCTCCTGTTTTCGCTGGGTGTGGCGGATAAAATCAACGCCATGCGTGACGAGCGTGAGCGTGCGCTGGATCGTCTCGCCGAATCGGAAGAGAAGTACCGCACACTGGTCGAAAACGCCCGCGACGGAATCGTACTGCTTGCGAACGAAAGGCCACTGTACGCCAATCCATCGCTTATCTCCATGCTCGGGTACCCCGAAAGCGAATTTTATGAAAGGACCATCGTCGATTTCCTGCCGGACACGCCCCGGGGCAGGGATCTCGTTCTGCCCCGGTACCTCGGGAGGATGCGTGGGGTCGAGTTGCCGTCCAAGTACGAGGCCCAGCTTCTGACGAAGAACGGGCGGCTTCTGGACGTGATCATTTCGGCGTCGCGCATCCGTATGGGCGGCGACGATGTGGTCATTTCGATCATAAGCGATATATCACACCTCAAAAAAGCCGAGAACACCATTCATCGGCAATACCAGGAAATCCACGCGCAGTACGCGGAGATGGAATCCCTCAACAGGGAGCTCATGCTCACCCACAACGAGCTCGTCGATCTCAACGAGCGGCTTGCCAGGGAGAAGGAACAGCTCGCGGCCACGCTGGTGTCCATCGGGGACGGTGTTATAGCCACCGATACCGAAGGCCGGATCGTGATGCTCAACCACGCGGCGGAACGCCTGACGGAATGGTCGCAGGCCGAGGCCGCGGGCCACCCGGTGGGCGAATTGTTCAACCTCGGCGGTACAAGTGCGAGAAGCAGTAGAATCAATGGCGTGGTGTCCGAAGTTACCAGCAGGGGCGGGCTGGAGATAAGTGACGTGCCCCTGATGCTTGTCAACAGGAAAGGAGAGGAACGCATAGTGGAGATCTCCGGCGCGCCGGTTCAGACCACGGACGGCAAAAATCTCGGGGCGGTGCTCGCCGTACGCGACATCACCGAAAAGCACAAACTGGAGAAAGAGCTCGCCAAGATCGGAAAAATCGAATCGCTCGGCCTCCTGGCCGGGGGGATCGCTCACGACTTCAACAACCTTCTTACCGCCATAATAGGCAATCTCTCTCTGGCGAAAATGGAAGCGAAAGATAACAGGGCGTGCTCCGATATCCTCGACAGGATCGAGGTGGTTTCGCAGCGGGCGGTAAATCTGACCAGGCAGCTTCTCACTTTTTCCAAGGGCGGCGATCCCATTAAAAAGACCGCATCGATCGTCGAGCTCCTGGAAGAAAGCGTATCCTTTCTCCTGGCGGGATCCAATGTCAGGAGCCATTTTTCCGTGGAGGGGGACATCTCCCCGGTCGAGATCGATCCGGACCAGATAGTCCAGGTGCTGCACAATCTCATTGTAAACACCATGCAGGCCATGCCCGGCGGAGGAAATCTTTCCATACGAGTGCAAAACGTATCCGATACCCGCTGGTTGCCTCTTCCGCCGGGCCGCTATGTCAGGATATCGATCTCGGACGAGGGCGTGGGTATACCGCAAAAACACCTCGGCCGGATTTTCGATCCTTATTTTACGACCAAGGAGTACGGCAGCGGACTCGGCCTTGCCATCACCTATTCCATCATTAAAAAGCACGGCGGACACATCGATGTCGAATCGAGTGAAGGAGTGGGGTCGACGTTCAACGTGTATCTACGCGCCTCGGAAACGGGCATCATCCAGGAGGAATCGCCGGCTTCGTCCGCTCCGCCGCGGCGGCGCAGGGGAAGGGTTATGGTGATGGATGATGAGGAATACATCCTCGACCTCGCGGTGAACATGCTCGAACATTTCGGTTTCGAGGTCGCCGGAGCACGCAACGGGGAGGAGGCCATACAGGCCTATCGCCGCGCCATGGATGAAGACAAAAAGTTCGACGTCGTGATTATGGATCTCACCATCCCCGGGGGGATGGGGGGACGGGAAACGCTGGCCGGGCTCAAGGTAGTGGACCCGGGCGTGGTCGCGATCGTTTCGAGCGGCTATTCCAATGACCCGGTCATGGCAAATTTCGCGGCACATGGATTCCGCGGCGTGCTGATGAAGCCCTATACGATCGAGGACATGATACAGGTTATCGACGAGGTAACGTCCCCCGAAGGTGGCGCGACCGCATGAAGTTTACGTGTGTGCCGGAACAACCGGCCCTTTGCCGTGCGCCGTTTCTTTCCCGAGGGCGAAGGCGCTCCTGTTCGTTTCAAAATCGGGAAACTGCTCGCGTACCACGGCAAGGATCGATTCATCCGATACCGGCAGGTCTCCGAGCGCGCTTGCCATTCCGAGCGCGATGGTGTTGACCTGACGCAGTGAATTAAAGTGAAGCCTGGAGAGTCTGTCGATCGGGAATGCGTGGACATTCACCGTGAATTCCCTGAGGCGCGCGTACACGGTTTCGAGTGACGGGTATTCACGCTCTCCCGTGCGCACCGACACCGGCGTGAGCGGGAAATCGTTGACGATCACCACGGACCGTTCGTTGAGCCAGCGCGCGTGTCTCAACGCCTCGACGGGCTCCATCGAGATCATCATGTCGGCCCCGCCGGTCGGGATGAGCCCGGAGACGGCCATGCGCCGTTCATCGATCATCTCGCCGTTTTCAAGCCTTCTGTAACGGACGTTGCTCGTTACGATACCCTCCCGCTGCGCGCCGCCGCGGCGTTCGGCGCCGACGACATCGAGACCTTCATGGATGGCGGCCAGTTTCAGCACGGTTCCGAGCGATATGGCCCCCTGTCCACCGATGCCGCAGATCAGGATATCGTAGGCGTTCATACGGCCTCCGTGCCGGCCACGCGGCGCCGGATCTCCGTACGGAGAATCGCCGAATTGAGGCAGAGATCGTGGCAGGCCCCGCAGCACAGGCAGGTCGCCTCCTCTATGTAATACCGCCAGCCATCGCCCGTCTCCTCTTTCCTGATGGAGGGGCAACCGAGCTCGACATAGCATTCGTTGCATTTCTGGCAACGCTCTTCGTCGATCTGGTAATAGATCTCGTATTCTCCCGGTGTGCGAGCTGTCCGGCGGCCGTACTGGAGGGCGCACTCCTCTTCGGCGATGATGACGCGAACGCCTTTCCCGACACGGATCGCTTCCTTTATCGCGGCCATCGAGGCTTTTATGTTGAAAGGCCTGATGGTACGCACGTAGGTAACACCGATCGATTTGAGGAGCCCCTTTATATCGACCGGACGCATCCTGGTGCCGTCGAGTGCGATATCCGTGGTGGGGCTGGGCTGGTGGCCGGTCATGGCAACCCATTTGTTGTCGAGGATGACGAGCACCAGGCTCGCGTTCTGCTGCACGGCGTTGATGAGGCCCGGAATGCCCGAGTGGAAAAACGTCGAGTCACCGACATAGGCGATCACGCTCTCGTCCTCGATTTTCTGGAGCATCCCCTGGGCGATGCCGACGCCGCAGTTCATGCAGGTCACCCAGTCGAAGGCGCGAAAGGGTGGAAGGCAGGACAGGGTGTAACAGCCGATGTCCCCGGCGAAGACGGCCTTCCGGTCCGTGGCCTTCACTATTGAATAGAGCGTGGCGCGGTGGGGGCAGCCGGTGCAGAAAGAGCCCTGCCTCGGCGGCAGGTCGCCGGCGAGCTTCCGGGAAAGCTCGATCGCGCGCGTCGTCCGTCCCGGCGGCGGAACGCGAAGTTCCGCCGAGAGACGCTCGACGATGAGATCGACATCGAGTTCACCGTGGGCCGGGAAAACGTCCTTGCCGATTATGGGCACGCGGATGCCGGAGTCGTACAGCAGGCGCTTTGCCTGGAACTCGATGAAGCCTTCCAGTTCCTCGACGACATAGATGCGGTCGAGACTCCTCGCGAAGGACGCGATCTCGCCGGCATTGAGCGGATAGCTCATGGCGATCTTGAGCACCGGCGCGTCCGTAATGCCGAGGATTGAGAGCGCTTCCATGAGGTACAGATAATTGATGCTCGATGAGATGAAGCCTGTCCGACCGCCGCCCGGGAGCAGCCGGTTGAGGCCGAGGGATGGGGCCTCGTCCTGAAGTCGCGCGACGGCCTCCATCGCGCGACGGTGGTTCGCGACCGAGCCGGCGAAGAGGTTGATATAGCGCTCCGGGTTTCTTTCGAAGCGGCCTTTCGCGGGAAAGGAGTCAGGCAGTTTTCCGAGACGGAGCGAGCCGATATTATGGCAGAGCTTGGACGGCGCGTTGACGATGACGGGAAGGTTGTATGTTTCGCTCAATTCGAAAGCGCGCGCGGTGAAGTCCTTGGCCTCCTGGATCGACGCGGGCTCGAGGATCGGCAGGTGCGTATGGAGTGAATACCACCGGTCGTCCTGTTCGCTGGTCGAGCTGGTGGCGCCGGGATCAGAGCCGATGACGACGACGAGGCCCGCGCCGACCCCTGTGTACCCCGCGAAGTGCAGTACCTCGGCCGCCACGTTCATCCCGACGTGCTTCATCGTGACCATCGAGCGTATGCCGGCCCAGCTGGCCCCCTGGGCCCCGTGCGCGGCGACGTGTTCGTTGACGCTGAACTCGGCGTGGATGTGGGGAAACTCCTTCCCGAGCGACAGGTATCCTTCGCCGATCTCCGAGGCCGGTGTCCCCGGATAGGTGCTGAAATAGCCGAGCGCCGCCTCGAGCCCACCGCGGACTATCGCATCGTTGCCCATGGCGAGGATGGTCCTGCCGGGCTCGTTAAGCGCGAGCGGATTCATGCCCGCGCGACCGGCTCGATGAACAGGGTCCGCTTCCCGAAGAGCGGAGAGGCGGCACCTTCCAGCGCGATATAATCGGCGCCCTCGTCGAGATACCAGCGGGCGCGACGCTCGGGCGCGCCGTCGCCCGCGGCCGAGCGGACGGCGATGGTGAACGACGCGGGGAGCGTCCCTTCGCTTCTCAGTTTCAGGGCCAGACGGAGCATCTGGGCGGGATCGAGATCGTAGACGGGTTTCGCCATTCCCCCGGAGGCGCCGAAAAGCCCCGAGGCGAGAATGACTCCGTCCAGACCGCCGGCGGCCGATGAGATCAGGTTCGAGCGAATGAGATCGCGGTTCTTGTTTTTCGCGAGTATTTCCAGCAGTAGCGGCCCGGTGAATGAGGTCCGGAGGTGCCCGAAAATCACGAGGGGGTTGATCGTTCCGTATTCACCGAGCAACAATCCGGATTCCGCCGGTATTTTCGCACCGGCGGCGACGGCCGTATCGATGGACTCGATCGAGGCGAGATATGACAGCCTGGTCGTTACGAGCGTTCCCATACGGCCTCCCGCGGAGTATGGCATTGGGACCAGTCGACCGGTTCATGGTAGGCGGTGAAGAGCCCGGATTCGCCGCGCTCTTCCAGGCGGTGGTAGATGGTGTGCCAGACGCAATCGCGGTCTTCGTAAACCTCGCAGCGCTTGCCCTTTATTCCCTCGCAAGGGCCGTTCCGCACGCCCTTGGGGCACAGGGTGACGGGGCACAGCATGGCGGTCTCGTTGAGCAGGCACTCTCCGCAGTGCGAGCAGCGCTCGAAAAAGCGGCCGAGGCGTTCGACCATCCCGACAAAATCCGTGTCGAGCGCGGCGATTACGCGCTTTCCGGTCACTTCGGCGATCGCCTGCACGCCGCTACCGCAGGTGAGCGCGATGAGCGCGTCCGCGCCGGAGAGTTCCTCTTCTATGCGCTTGAAATCGCGCGCCGAGATGCGCTTGTCGCATGGAGACTCGATGGAGATGGTGGCCACAACTTCATGGTCCGCGAAGAGATCCGCCATTTCCTTTACCTGTTCCGATCCGCCGGTGCGGCAGACCGCGGCGCATTCCGAACAGCCGACGATGATGATTTTCCGCGCGTCGGAGGCGTATTTCTTGACGATTCCGGGGTCTTTCCTGTGGGTGACGATCATAACGCACTCTCCGGGATTGCTGGAAGGCGCGGATTGGTTCCGCGCCTTCCACTATTTACGGGAGCGGGATTAAAATCAATAGTTTTTCAGGTGCGGGCCAGGAGAGGAGGACCGGATGCCCGGGCATTTACGGAAAGAATTATTCCGGCATTCGGCTTGACCGGTGCCAGTGTATCGTTTAGTAAATTTGAAGTTTTGCTGACAGGAGAACAACGAATGAAAATCACCACGCTTAACTGCAACGGCCTGCGCTCCGCCGTTCAAAAGGGATTCTTCGACTGGCTGCGGAAGGAAGGGCCGGACGTGCTCTGCCTGCAGGAAACCCGGCTCTCCGACGAGCTTACGGAAAACCCGTCGTTTCATCCCGCCGGCTACCACTGTTATTTCAATAACGCGCTGAAAAAGGGTTACAGCGGCGTGGCGGTTTTCTGCAAAACCGAGCCCGACAGCGTGATCGCCGGCGACGGCTGGGAAACGATGAGAGGGGAAGGGAGGTATCTCGAGGCGCGTTTCGGTAAACTGAGCGTGGTTTCGCTCTACCTTCCTTCTGGCTCGAGCGGACCGGAACGGCAGGCGGTCAAGTTCGACTTCATGACCCGCTTCATGGAGCGGCTGCGGACGATGCGCCGCTCGCGACGCGAGTACGTGCTGTGCGGGGACTGGAACATCGCGCATAAAATCATCGACATCAGGAACTGGCGGTCGAACCAGAAAAATTCGGGATTTCTTCCCGAGGAACGCGCATGGATGGACGAGCTTTTCGGACCCGCCGGTTTCATCGACGCCTTCCGCGTCGTGAACAGCGAGGCGGACCAGTACACCTGGTGGTCGAACCGCGGCCGCGCCCGCGAAAAGAACGTCGGCTGGCGGATCGACTACCAGGTGCTTACGCCGGCCCTCGGGAGGAAGGTCATCTCGGCCTCGATCTACAAGGATGCGCGTTTCTCCGACCACGCGCCGCTCACCATCGTGTACGACCTGTAGCCTGTATGCGCGGTCGATAGGCTCGTCGGACTCTCCGACGGCCCTGCTGAAAATTTAGCGTCCCGTGGTCGCCGGGATGGCCTTGCTGTTGAAATACCGATCATTATTCATGTTCTATAAGTCAGAACCGGCCGGATTCATGGCCGCGTCGGGGGCGGAAGGGATGGTGGAATAGCGGGCTCAGGGCTGCCGGACCAGCCCGGGGTGAAGTAAAAAAATACTGGATTATTCCCGCGCCACGGCGCATAATTCGAGTCGGCCGCTGGTCGCGCGCATCTCCTCCGATCCGCTTCGCGGATCGATCAGCGTATTGGAAGCGGCATTCCGCCGGAGGGAGGTTCCTATTGTGCTGAAAAGTTCGGACTGGAGGCTTTTCGCGGGGCGTTTGTCGGCTGTGCTGGCGCTGCTTTACACGATTTCGTATATGACGACGGATATCATGGCCGCCGACTGGCCAATTTATAAAGGCAACATCTATTTCACCGGCAACAACGA
>CAZVEG010000036.1:0-13804 GCA_964625625.1 uncultured Leptospirales bacterium
TTACGACGTTCTGACGAACGTCAACGGCATAAACGCCCTGTTCAGGGAGAACCTTTCGCTGGCGCGCGATTCGATAGAGGCGGCCGGCGCGGTCGCCGGGCTCGCCGATGGAATCCGCGACGCGCTCGCCGCTTTCATGAAGGACCGCCGGAGCACCCGGTGACGAAACGCGTTACTTCTCCCCGATAAATTCGATTATCATTTCCGCAACCATGCCGGCCGCCCTGCCGTTGAGGTGCAGGAAATCCGTAAGAAGCAGGAAGCCGTTATCCTCCGCGATCGTATCGAAACTGCTGCCGAAGATGAAGCGCTTGAAAATTCCCGTGTACATTAAAGATTGTAATTCCGAATAGGAATGAGGCGATGGGCTGTGATTTTCTTCAAGGTACGATATCATCTTTTCATTGAGAGGCAGGTACGCGCACCCTTCGCGGCGGGCGATATCGCGAATAACGGCGCTGTATTCGATGCTCGCCGTGAGCGGGGGGGACTGAAGGGCCTCGCCTATGGGCGGTATGGATAGAAGGGCGATCCGTGCCGTGGTTTCAGCCTTTAAACGGCGGCATATCCCGGCGAGGTTTTCCGCGAACCAGTCCCTGTCGGGCGTGCGGGGGAGCTTCATGTTTTTGACGGCGCGCGCGGTGTTCTCCTGGCTCAGCGATGAATTGGCGTCGTTGGTGCCGATGAGTATGGTGACGTAATCGGGTTTGCAGCGAATGATCTCGTCGATTCTTGACAGAACGTTATATGCAAGCTCGGAATTCACTCCGGCGTTCACGACTATGAATCCCCTGTCGGAGAGCTTCCCGGCTGTCATGTCGACGTAATTGTGGCTCACCCTCCCGTGGGTGATACTGTCGCCGACGCAGACCACCACCTTTTTCCCGGTCCTGTCCGGATTCGATTTCAGGAACGCCGCGGGGCTGTTGTCCGGAAGACGCTGCGCCATATGCGCGCCGTAAAAATATATTCCGGCGCACAGCACCGCCAGCGCGCCCGTGATTGCGAGTATTCTCTTTTTCATTACAACCCTCCGATACACCCATTGTTTGCCACCTCGGTGTACTATGCATGTAAAGGATATCCTGTCAGCCTTTTTTCATAAAAATTCATATTCACGGTGAAGGCGCAGGTTGTTTCCGTTGATCATGTGTGCCGATCACCCGCGCGTGGAATTTATCCTTGACGAGCGGGGTGATCGCTGTTTTTTGTTAAGAAATTGTTAAGTGAGCGGCATCCGCTATCGGCCCGGTCCGCGGGCAGGCCATCACTCAATCATGAGAAAAGGGGCCGAATCAATGAACGGATTCAGTATAAGCGTAACCATCTTCGGCGGACTTGGTCTTTTCCTGTTCGGCATGAAGATCATGAGCGAGTCGCTGCAGATGGCGGCCGGCGACCGAATGAAATCGATCCTCTCGACGGTGACCAATCGTCGCATCGCGGGGGTTTTTACGGGTTTCATCATCACCTCCATCATACAGTCCTCAAGCGCGACAACCGTCATGCTGGTGAGCTTCGTGAGCGCCGGGCTCATTACGCTTCAGCAGTCGGTGGGGATCATCTTCGGCGCGAACATCGGAACGACCGTCACCGGCTGGCTTGTCGCCATATTCGGCTTCAAGGTTCAGATCGCCGCCTTCGCGCTTCCGGCGATCGGAATCGGTTTCTTTATAAGATTTCTGAACAACGAGAAGCTGCAGCAATACGGTGAGGTCCTGCTCGGCTTCGGCGTGCTCTTCCTCGGTCTCGACGTAATGAGCGGTGCGGTCAAGGACCTGCGAGGCTCCGAGGGTGTCATGAGTTTTATGGCCGGGTACATCGCGTCCAGTACGCCCCGGGTTGTCCTCGTCGTCGGAATCGGCACCGCGATTACCATGCTCCTGCAATCCTCGAGCGCCACCATGGCGATGACCATGACGCTCGCGGCCCACGGCCTGATCGATTTCCAGACGGCCTGCGCGCTGATTCTCGGCGAAAACATCGGTACCACCATCACCGCCAATATCGCCGCCGTGGGCGCCTCGAGCGATGCCAAACGCGCGGCGCGCATACATCTGCTTTTCAACCTGTTCGGCGTCTGCTGGGTGGTTACGGTCTTTCATCTGTTCTTCGTTCCCGTGGTGGATTATATCGTTCCGGGAGATCCGTATACGGCCGACCACGCGGCGCGCTCCATGGCCGTCGCGAGCCATCTGGCGGCCTTTCACACGATGTTCAATATCTGCAATGCCATCGTGTTTTTCCCGTTCGCCGGAGTACTGGTGAAGCT
This sequence comes from uncultured Leptospirales bacterium, assembly GCA_964625625.1. Lineage (GTDB taxonomy): Bacteria > Spirochaetota > UBA4802 > UBA4802 > UBA5368 > MVZN01. The sequence goes on from CAZVEG010000036.1 coordinate 2,273, forward strand.
CGCGACGCGCATGGTTCCCGCGGGCAAGGGTGAGGACCCCGACGTTTTCCATCTCAAGTACATAAGCACCTCCCTCGTTTCCACTCCCTCCATCAACATCAACCAGGCGCGCCTCGAGATACGCCACATGGCGCAGGTTGTACTCGAGATGTTCGACATGGTGATGGACGTTTTCCACAAGCCGACCGACAAGCTCGGCGCGGTCGTCGAGGAGGTGGGCCGCAAGGAGAACGTGGTGGACCGGCTCGAGAAGGACATCTCGGACTTCCTGGTGCGCGTCTCGCAACAGAACCTGTCCCAGGAGCAGAGCCAGTCGATTTCGGCGATGCTGCACATGGTGAATGAAATGGAGCGTATGGGCGACCATTGCGAATCACTCCTCAGGTATACGAGGCGCAAGTACGATGGCGGGATCGAATTCACCGGACAGGCAATGAAGGAGATAGACGAGATAGCCGGCAAGGTGCGGGAATTCATCGTGCTGCTCAGGGACAACCTCATGACCGACCGGGCAGACATCCTGCCGCGCGCGAAAGTCCTCGAGGACCGTATCGACGAGCTTCGCAGGGACCTCAAGAAGGGACACGTCCAGCGCCTTAACCAGGGACTCTGCGACGTGCCATCGGGTCTGATCTTCATCGACATGCTCACCAGCTTCGAGAAGATCGGTGACCACGCCTTCAATGTCGCCGAGGGGATCGCCGGAGAGCGCGTGTTCTGAGCGGTTTGTTATTTCCCCAGGTATTTTTTCTCGAGCTCCGTCGCCGGCACCGGTCTGCTGTAAAAGTAGCCCTGGATGAGGTCACATTCCAGTTCGCGCAGGATATCGAGCTGCTCGCGCGTTTCGATTCCCTCGGCGACGGTACGCAGGTTGAGGGAGTGTGCCATCAGGATGATGGCCGAAACGATCGCACGGCTGTCGGCGTCGGTGGCCACGTCCCTGGTGAATGAAATGTCGATTTTCAGGTTATCGAGCGGATACCGCTTGAGGTAGCCCAGGGAGGAATAGCCCGTCCCGAAATCGTCAATCGAGATCGTAAAACCGGCTTCGCGAAGGGCCATGAGGGTTTTCCGGGTGAATTCCGGGTCCCGCATGAAGGTGCTCTCGGTGATTTCGAGCGTCAGCATCGCCGGGCTCGCACCGCACTCCTCCACCAGGGCGATCAGCCTCTCGGTAAAGTCCTTCTGCCGGAACTGGAGCGGGGAGATGTTGATCGCTACGGGAACCTCCATGCGACCCCTGTCGCGCCATTCGCGTATCTGGCGGCATGCCTTCTCCACGACAATATCCCCGGCCCTGAGGATGAGTCCCGATTCCTCGAGCACGGGAATGAAGCGGGCCGGCGATACCTGCCCGAGCTCGCCGTTGTTCCAGCGCAGGAGCGATTCCATGCCGGCGATTTCGCCCGTCGATGCGGAGAAGTAGGGCTGGTAGTGCAGATCGAACTCGTCTGCCGCGATGGCGTTTCGAAGCAGCGTCTCCATGGTCAGGAACTCATACGCCTTTTCATTGAGGTCTGTCGTATAGAAGCGGTAGGTGTTGCCCTGGTTCTTCGCACGCGCCATCGCGATGTCGGCGTTCTGCAGCAGAACGCGCGCGTCGTCGCCGTCTTCCGGGCATATCGATACGCCCATGCTTGCCGTCAGGACGATCTCCTTCTCGTTTATGCTCACGGGCTCGGAGATGATGTGCCGGAGCTTCTCGGCCATGAGGATCAGGTCGTCCTGGCGCGCCACGTCGGCGAGGATGAGGGCAAATTCGTCGCTGCCGGAGCGCGCCAGGGTGTCACCCTCGCGTATGGCGGCGCCGATCCTTTTGGACATCACGCGGAGGATCTCGTCGCCCGCGCTCATGCCCATCACGTCGTTGAGATACTTGAAACGGTCGATATCGAGCAGTATCACCGCCACCACGCGCTCCTTGTATTCGGCCCGCGCGATCGCCTGTCCCAGGCGGTCGATGAAGAGGCTGCGGTTGGGGAGCTCGGTGAGCAGATCGTAAAAGGAAAGGAAATTGAGACGCTCCTCCATGGCGAGTTTCTCGGTGACGTCCCGCCCGGTGGAAACAAGCTGAAGGATGGTACCCGCCTGGTCCCTTACCGGCGAGATGGTCATGTCGAGGTGGATGAGCTCGCCGCTCTTTTTCCGGTTGGTGAACAGGGCGGTGTAATTCTGCCCCGACAGCGCCGTTTCCCAAAGGGCACGGTAGAACGCCTCGTCATGCACGCCGGATCTCCAGAGCCGCGGCGTCCTGCCGATCATCTCCTCGCGGGTATATCCGGTAAGGGCGCACACGGTGTCGTTGGCGTATTCGATCGTCCCGGTGCTGTCGGTGATGACGACCCAGTCGCTCGACTGCTCCACCGCCATGGAGAGTTTTCGCATTTCCTTTTCCACGGCGAGCCGTTCGGTGATGTCGCGCACGAAGCCCGCGTAGATGGGCGTGCCTTCGCGGTTGATCCGTGACAGGCTGAGCTCCGCGGGGAATGCGTTCCCGTCCGCGCGGTACGCGCCGGTCTCCGCACGCCTGTTGAGAAAAAATGAAGTGGCATGCTCGATCCATTCCCGCCGTTCGTAGTCTGCCCCGGCTCCGTCCCGGGGGCGGTGGAAAAGCTGCGCGGCGTGCTCGCCGATGATCTCTTCCGGTCTGTATCCGAACATCGTCGAGGCGGCCGGGTTGAACTCGAGGATCATGCCGTCGTCGCCGCTGAAGGTGATGATGGCGTCGAGCGCCGACTGGAGAATGGCGGCGCGGCTGAGCTCGAGCTCGTGGAGACTGCGTTCCGCGGACTTTCGTCCGGAGATGTCGAAGACAATGCCTTCGTAAACCCGTTCGCGCTTTCCTTCGCCGACCACGCGGGCAGTTATCGAGACCCATATCCTGCCGGAATCGCGCCGCAGAAGCTCGGTCTCGTAATTGTCGACCGATGAATTCCGGATCAGTATTTTGAGGAATTCCCGCCGTTTTTTGTCGTCGGCGAAAAGATGTGTGCCGATGTCCGCGACCGCAGTCGCGAGCTCGTCCACCGAGTCGTAGTCGAGCATGTTCGCGAGCGTGGAATTCGCCGTGATCAGGCCGCCCGCGGCGGTCGCCTGGAAGATGCCCACGACCGAATTTTCAAACAGCGTCCGGTAGCGTTCCTCGCTTTCCATCACCCTCATTTCGAGATGGTGCTTGTGGAGCGCGATGCCGATGTTGGCCAGGAGCTCGCGGCGTTCGAAGGGCTTGAGTATATAGCCGTAGGAGCCGGCGAACTTGAGTTTTTCGATTGTCTCGGTGTCGGAATACGCGGTCAGAAAGATTACGGGAATGTGCGACTCGGCCTGTATCTGGCGGGCCGCCTCTATGCCGTCCATCTCGCCCTGCAGCATGATGTCCATCAGGACCAGGGAGGGGCCGTCCTCGCGCGCGGCCCGCACGGCCTCTTCACCGGAGCCGATGATGCCGCTGATCCGGTAGCCGAAGCCCATCAGCGTGTGCCTGAGGTCCTCAGCGGTAAGCGCTTCGTCCTCGACTATCAGGATGCGGACATCTTCCATCTCAGGCGTTTTCCCCGGTGAGTCTTCCTGGTCGTGCATTTAAATGCCCTCGGGGTATAGATGATAATTCCGCCATTCCCGCGGCGCGGACCGTATGGCCGGACTCTTAATTCTAGATGCGCACCACACAATGTCAAATCAATATTTAAGCGCCGGGTCGGGGCTGGAGATGAGGGAAGGATGCCGGGGGGGGAGGAGCGCGAAGCACCGGGGATTTGCGGCCACGGTGCTTCGCGTAATACGTCAGTCGTTCATTTTGTACTGTCCCTTCATCGCGTACACGTGTTCCTTCCATATTTTGTCGAAACGCGCGGCGTTGACGACGGGCTTCATTATCATCTTCAGGCAGATCGCCTGCTGTTTGTCGTTCGCCGATGGCTTTGAGTAGAGCTGCAGGGCGAACTTCGAGAAGTCGCGTACCATGAAATCGAATATCTGGTCGACGAGGTCGTCCTCGATGTTGTAGATCTTCTTGTTTTCAAGTATGAGCTGGCCGTAGGCCACCAGTGTGAAGAGCTCGCCGATGATGAGCAGGAAGTCGATATCCTTGCTCTGTTCCTCCGACGGGGTTGCCGTCGCCAGAAACTCCTTCAGCACCTCGATCTGCTTCTTGAAGACGTCGACGTTGGGGATGTTGACGCTGTTGTAGGCGATGTTGTAGTCGTGGAACTGGATCTTGCCCAGTCCCTTCGTGGGCCCCTGGTCGAAGAGGAAGTCGTCGTTCTTCGCGTCGCGACGCTGCGGCACCTCGGGGAACTGGCCCGGATTGAAGAAGTAGTTGGCCATGAACTTGATGATGAGCGCCATGTTGACGTGCACGGTGCCCTCGAGCTTGGGAAGCGCCCTGATGTCGCGAGCGGCCATGTGGAAGTAGGTGTCCTTCTCGAAGCCCCTGGCCGCGATGATGTCCCAGAGGAGGTTGATTACCTCTTCGCCCTGGGTGGTGACCTTCATCTTCACCATGGGGTTGAAGAGGAGGTAGCGCTTGTCGGTCGCGCTCGCCGAACGCATGTAATCGGTGGCGCGCAGCGCGAAGAGTTTCATCGCCGTAAGACGGCAGTAGGCGTCGGTGAAGAGCTGCTTGATGTGCGGGAAGTCCGTCACGTACATGCCGTAGAGGTTGCGGTTGGAGGCGTGTTCCATGGCCTCGTAGAAGCTGTGCGTTGCGATACCGATTGAGCCCCAGCCCAGGTTGAACTTGCAGACGTTGATGGTGTTCAGCGAGGCGTCCCAGGCGTCACGACCCCTGTCGGTGATGTCGGCATCGGTGATGGGATAGTCGTGCAGCACGTACTCGGCCACATACGACTGGTTCTCGATCACGTTCTTCACGCATTCGTACTTTTCGTGCTGCGAGTCGACCACGAAGAACACGTAATCGCCGGTGTCGGCCATCTTGGCGAAGGTCGAGACCATGGCCGCCTTGTTGCCGTTGCCGATGTAGTACTTGTCGCCGTTGGCGCGGTAGGTTCCGTCGCCCTGCGGGTAGAGCATCATGTCGCTGGAGTAGATGTCGGCGCCGTGCTCCTTCTCCGAAAGGCCGAAGGCGAAGATCGCGCCCTCTTTGAGGAGCTTCGCCGCGCGCTGCTTGATCTCCTGGTTCTTTCCGATCCAGATTGGCCCCAGTCCCAGCGCCGATACCTGGAAGGTGTACCAGTAGGCAAGGCCGTAGAAGCCGAGGATCTCGGCGTAGTCGGTGATGCGCGTGGTGTCCCAGCGGGAATCGGCGTCGCCGTGGCCCGCGGGCGTGAAGAGCGCCTTGAATATGCCCTCCCTCTTCTGGAACTCCAGGAAGTCCTCGTACCACACGTACTTGTGGTCGTCGTCGAGAATTCTGGCGAGGCCCTTTTTCTCGAAAAATTCAATCGTCTTCAACATGATCTGCTTTGTCTTTTCGTCCGGATAGGTGTTGGCGAATTTCTTCGGATTGAGTAGGATCATGGCATGCTCCTTTGTTTTTAGTGGGATGGGGATATGGTCTCCCCGCCCGCGTTCCTGTCAAGACGAAAACAATGTTTCCATTTTATGCTTATTATGGCAATAAAGTTTTCTCTTGTGCTGATGATGAAATTGTAGCATAGGTGAGCGCAAATGCAATTATTTATGCTGCCCCCTTGCTCTGCGCGACAAAGCGGCCGGTCACCGCCGGCGGCCACAGGGGGCTGCAGCCCCTTCCTCTGTGCGGATGATTGTTTTCGCGTCATCGCGCATGCTTCTAATAAGAACAAGGGATTGTAATCCCTTGTCGCGCGATTTCAGAGGAGAATCCTTACCCTGCGTGGGTGATGGCGTTCACGTCATCGTGCGAATTGCCCGCCCGACCGGGGGTGAAATCCTTTACCGCCGGGAGCCTGAGGCCTGATCCTTCATCCGAAAATGGTTGACTCCGCGGCCGGACGAGGCACACTGCATGAGCGGCAGGCGCCGCGTAACGACCCGTCCGGAGAAAACGCATGTATACCGATATACGTCCCCGCAGGCTGCGCGCGAGCGCGGCCATAAGAGACCTGGCCGCCGAGACCGCCGCCGACAAGAAACGCCTCATCATGCCCCATTTCGTCACCGAAAGCGGCCTCGATCGCGAGCCGATAGCCTCCATGCCGGGCATCGACCGCGTTTCGGTCGAGAATCTCCTGCGCGACGCCGAGGCCGACCTCAAGCTCGGTATCGCGTACGTCCTGCTCTTCGGCATCCCGGCGGCGAAGGACGAGGCGGCCTCGGGCGCGTACGCCGCCGACGGCGTGGTCCAGCGCGCGGTGCGCGAGCTGAAGAAGCGCATGCCCGCGCTCTGCGTCATCACCGACGTGTGCCTGTGCGAATATATGAGCCACGGGCACTGCGGGATCGTGAAGGACGGCAGGGTGCTGAACGACCCCTCCCTCGATCTCCTCGCGCGCACGGCGCTGTCGCACGCGGAGGCCGGGGCCGACATCGTCGCTCCCTCGGACATGATGGACGGTCGCGTGGCCGCCATTCGCGACGCGCTGGATGAAAACGGCTTTATCGACACGCCCGTACTCTCGTACGCGGCCAAGTACGCCTCGGCCTTCTACGGGCCCTTCCGCGACGCCGCGGGGAGCGCGCCGCAGTTCGGCGATCGCCGCAGCTACCAGATGGACTGCCGCAACGCCCTGGAGGCGGAGAAGGAGGTTCTGCTCGATATCGACGAGGGGGCGGACATCGTGATGGTTAAGCCGGCGCTCGCGTACCTGGACATCATCCGGCGCGTGCGCGATATCGTCAACGTGCCGGTGTGCGCCTACAACGTGAGCGGCGAGTACTCCATGGTGAAGGCCGCCGCGAAGCTCGGCTATGCCGACGAGCGCATGCTGGTCGGCGAGATCCTCACCGGCATATTCCGCGCGGGCGCGGACATGGTGATCTCGTACCACACGCGCGACATCTTCCGCCAGGGCTGGCTGTAGGGTGGTGGGGCCGGTGAAATCCCCGGAACGGCCCAATCGCACTCTGTCCGTGACATGGCTGGGTACGGCCGGCTTCCTGGTCGGTGACGGACGCGACTCCTTCTATATCGATCCCTACGTAAGCCGTTATTCGCTTTTCCGTATAATCGCCGGCCTTCCGCTTCCGCCGCGCGTCGATCTCGTGCGCCGCTGGATCGGCCTGACCGGCGGTGCGTCGGCGAAGGCCGTCGTCGTGAGCCATTCGCACTTCGACCACGCCCTCGACGCGCCCTTTTTCGCGGGGGAAACCGGCGCCGTGCTCGTCGGCTCGGAGAGCACCGCGAACGTCGGCCGGGGCGCCGGCCTCGACGAGCGCTCGATCAAATCCGTCCGCCCGGGCGACGCCTTCCGCGTCGGCGCTTTCACCGTCCGCTTCGTCGAGAGCGTCCACGGCTTCGGCCTCTTCGGCCGCACGCCCTATCCCGGTGACATCGAAAAGCCGCTTTCGCCCCCCGCACCGGCGACGGCCTACCGGCTGGGCACGGTCTTCTCTCTCGTCATCGAGCACCCGCTGGGCACGCTCGTGCATCACGGAAGCGCCGGTCATTTCCCGGGAATGTTTCGCGAACTGCGCGCCGATGTAATGCTGCTGTGCATCGCCGGAAGGGGGAAGACCGGGGCGTACCTGGAAAACACCGCCGTCGCCTGCTGTGCGAAAACGGTCATCCCGGCGCACTTCGATGATTTCTTCAGGCCGCTCGACGCGCGAACCCGGCACCTGCCCATGGTGCGGATGAAGGAGTTTGTCCGGACGGTCGGGGCGCTGTGTCCCGATACGCGCGTTGTGATTCCCGAAGCGGGACGCGCGATCGCCCTGACCTGAGGCCTAGCGCGACTGCTCCGCGCTCGCCGAAGGGGTGTTCCAGTCGCAGCGCGAGCACTTCACGTCGCGGTACTTGTAGACGGCGCCGCTCGATGTGCGCACCACCGCGGCCATCACAAGCGACTCGCACCTGGGGCAGTGCTTTGAGATGATCTCGTAATCGTTCTGCTGTATATTCTCGCTCATTGTTTTCCTCGTTCGAACACTATACCGCCATTTTATCCGGAAGATAAAAATAAACGGTAAAAAAAAGGTTAAAACGCCGTTTGCGGTCCTGACGGGCGTCAGGAAACGGCCGCATTGCCCCCGCCGCTTTTGATCCGCGCGATGAGGCCCTCGAGGGTCTCCGCCGCGTTTCCTTCCATGAAGCACACGTTGTCTCTACCGTACAGGGTGTTCTCGACACCGGAATAGCCCGGCTTTCGATCCATGTTGCAGACGATGATGCTGTGCGCGTCCTCTGCCCGGAGCACCGGCATGCCGTAGATCGGCGTGCCCTCGGCGCTGTTGGCCGCCGGGTTCACCACGTCGCACGCGCCGATGACGAGCGCCGCGTCGGTCGTGGTGAACTCGGGATTGATGGTATCCATGTCGACCAGGCGCTCGTAGGGGATGTCCACCTCGGCCAGGAGCACGTTCATGTGCCCGGGCATGCGGCCGGCGACCGGGTGGATGGCGAAGCGCACGTTCGCTCCGCGCGATTCGAGCAGGTCGTAGAGCGCGCGCACCTGCGACTGCGCCTGTGCCAGGGCCATTCCGTATCCGGGGATGATGATGACGCTCGTCGCGGAGGCGAGTACGGACGCGGGATCTATCTCGCGCGCCGTGTGCCGTGCGGCCGGTGCCGCGTCTGCCGGCCGGGCGGCGGGAGCGGGGGCGCCGGCACGGGCGGTGCTTCCGCTCAGCACGTCGATGAGCGATCGGTTCATGGCGCGGCACATGATCTGTGTGAGGATGAGCCCGGCCGCGCCCACCACCGCCCCGATCGAGACGAGCAGGATGTCGCCCACGGCGAAACCGCAGATCGAGGCGGCGAGCCCCGAGTACGAGTTGAGGAGCGAGATGGCCACCGGCATGTCCGCCCCGCCGATGGGGAGCGTGAAGTGCGCGCCGAAGCCGAGCGCGAGCGCGAGGACGACGAGCGACACGATCGCGGCGGTGCGCCCGTCGGCGGCCGTCGCGTACGCGGCGAGCGCCCCGAGCGCCGCAAGGAGCGCGACCGACACCGCGCCCGCGCCGCGAAAGCGCACCGGCCGCTGCGGGAGAATGCCCTGGAGCTTGCCGGCCGCGACAAGGCTCCCGGAGAGCGTCACGGCGCCGATGATGAGCGCGAGCTGTCCCGTCGCGCGCGCGGAAAGCTCCATGGTGTCGTGGCTTTCCAGTACGATCGAGAGCGCCACCAGGAACGAGGCGCCGCCGCCCAGGCCGTTCAGGAGCGCGACCATCTGCGGCATGCGGATCATCGTCACACGGAAGGCCATGATCGCGCCGACGATCGCGCCGGCCGCCATGGCGATGTAGAGCGTGCCCGCGTCGACGATTCCGTTGTGCCACAGGACGAGCGCGATCGCCGCGAGCATCGAAAACGCCCCCAGCCTGTTTCCGAGCGCCGCGCGCTCGACCGAGCTCATGAGCCGTATGCCCGCGAGCACCGCCAGGATGACGATGATGCCGGTTATTTCATATATGCCGAATGTCATGGCCTCACTTCCCCTGTCTGAACATGCGAAGCATCCGGTCGGTGACAAGGAAGCCGCCGACCACGTTTATCGTGGCGAGTACGATCGCGGCGATGCCCAGTACCCTGCTTCCGCTGTGGAGCGCGAGCGCCGCCGCGACGAGCGCGCCGAGCACCGTAACGCCCGAGAGCGCGTTCATGCCCGACATGAGCGGCGTGTGCAGCAGGGAGGGAACGTTGCTGATGAGCCGGTAGCCGACCGCGGCCGAAACCAGGAATACGCCCACGAGCACCAGGAAGCCCATGATCAGGCCCCCTTCTTCGCGGCAGCCATCGCCTCGAGCGCCCCGGCGTGCACCAGCTTGCCGTCGATCGTTACGAGCGAGGAGGCGACGATCTCGTCGTTCCGGTCGATGCGTATCTTCCCGTCCTTTACGAGATACGAAACGAGGTTGTAGATGTTATGCGCGAACATCCATGTCGAGCTCGTCGGAACGTAGCCGGGGATGTTCTTGGTGCCGATGATGGTGACCCCGTGCTTCACGCAGGTGTGGCCGGGATCGGTCGCCTCGCAGTTGCCGCCCTGGTCCACTGCGATGTCCACGATCACCGAACCGGACTTCATCTCCTTCACCATGTCCTCGGTGACGAGGATGGGCGCGATCTTGCCGGGAACGAGCGCCGAGAGCACAATGATGTCGGACTTTATGACGGTCTCGCGGATCGCCGCGCGCTCCTTTTCCAGCCACTCGTCGGGCAGCGCGAGCGCGTACCCTCCCTTGCCGATCGCCATATCCTGCGGCACGAGCGTGTCCACGATTTTCGCACCGAGGCTTTTCGCCTGCTCGGCCGCCTCGGGCCGGATGTCGGCGGCGAATACCATCGCGCCGAGGCGCTTGGCGGTGGCGAGCGCCTGGAGCCCCGCCACGCCCGCGCCCACCACGAATACCTGCGAGGGCTGAATGACGCCGACGGCCGTGCCGACCATGGGCAGGAACTTGGTGAGGTCGTCGGCCGCCATTATGACCCCCTTGTAGCCGGCCACCGTGCTCATGGAGGTGAGCGCGTCCATGGACTGCGCGCGCGTGATGCGCGGGATGCCGTCGAGCGTGAGGCCCGTGACCCCCTGCCGGGCGAGGTCGTTCACCATGGTGTGATTGGAGGGCGAGGCCGGGTGCAGGAAGGTGACCAGGAGCTGTCCCTTCCTCATCATGGCGACCTCGTGCTTCTTCCTGGCCTCGCTGTAAAGCGGCTCCTTGACCTTCATGATGATATCGGCCTGGGCGTAGATCTTCTCGCAGTCGTCCACGATCGTGGCGCCGGCGGCGCGGTATTCATCGTCGTAAAAATGGGCGTCGCTTCCCGCTCCGGCCTCAACCAGCACCTTCGCGCCTTCGGCAACGAGCTTTTTGACGGTCTCGGGTATCGCCGCAACCCGGAACTCATGCTCCATTATCTCCCTGGGTATGCCCACGGTCAGTCCGCTGAAATTCATGGCCGTCCTCCGATCTGTAAATCAGTATATACACGAGCTTCGCGCCGGTCAATGATGCAATAGTGAATGAGTAAGCGCTCACTCAGTTTCTAGCGCGGCCACGTTTGTATGTCAATATTAATTTGGGAATTTTTGCGGGGGATACGCAGGGTGGCGGCATCCGGGTGTACCTGTGCCATCGCACGGTGGAGCACTGAACCGGGTCATCGCGAGGAGCCGAGCGACGCGGCGATCTGAAAAGGCACCATTGTGATTAATGGAGCGTTGTGTATGCTGTTTGCGTGGGGATCGCATGTATGCGACCCCCCACTGTGCCCGGGCACGCGGGCGCGTCAGTCGTGCTTTTCGGCCTTGAGGCGCGCTATGAGGGCGTCGAGTACGGCGGTGGCGTCGTCGGTGATGACGTAATCCGACATCTCCGTTATCGGCGAATCGGGGTCGGTGTTCACCGAGACGATGATGTCCGAATCGACGATCGAGGCCGTGTGCTGTATCTGCCCGGAGATCCCGAAGCCCATGTAGAGGCGCGGGC
>CAZVEG010000036.1:13814-29830 GCA_964625625.1 uncultured Leptospirales bacterium
GGGCGGATGGTCTTCCCCGTCTGGCCGATCATGCGCTCCTCGCCGCACCAGCGGTTGAAGACGGGCACGCGCGTGGCGCCCGTTTCGCCGCCGAGAAGCCCGGCGAGCTCGTGGAGTCGCTCGAAATTCTTCCTGGAGCCCAGGCCCCTCCCGCCGGCGACGACGACCGGCGCCTGCTCAAGGGGAACTTTCGGCCTGTCCCAGCGCAGCGGCGCCTCGAGGCTTTCGATGCGTCCGTCGGCGCGGTCGCGCACGAACGGCAACTCGATGATTTCGGTATGGATGTCGGTCCGCTCCCTCTTTTCAAAGACGCCCTGCTGCACCGTGGCCATCTGCGGCCGGGCCTTCGGGCAGAGGACGGTGGCGATCGCGTTTCCGGCGTATGCCGGGCGCTTCATCGCCAGGAGACCCGCTCCGTGCCCGGGGTGGTCGGTTACGGACAGGTCCGTGCAGTGCGCGGTGAGACCGGTCGCGAAGCGCGCGGCCAGTCGCGGCGCGAGGTCGGCGCCGGCCTCGGTGGAGGGAAAGAGCACGATCGACGGCCGGCGCTCGCGGATGAGACCGGCGAAGAGGTCGGGGACGATGCGGTCGTCGTAGTGCTTGAGCGCGGGGTCGCTCGCGTACAGTATGAGGTCCGGGCCGTGTTTCCCGATGACCGACAGGTACTGTTCGGCCTCCAGCGCGAAGACGATCGCGCAGAGACGTTCACCGAGCGCGTCGGCCAGCTCGCGCCCGCGTGTGATGAGCTCGAGCGCGCCCTCCAGCACCCGCTCGTGGTCCTGTATCTCGGCGTACACCCACACATCGCGATAGTCCTTCGTCGTATCGTTCCGGGCCGTCATCGGTTTCTCTCAGTAGCGCAGTATGCCGTGTTTTTTGAGCCGGTGTATCAGCGCGTCGGCCATCTCGCCGGTCCCGCCGGCGAGCGACTCGCGCGTGCGCCGGTGGCCGAAGGGCTCCGTCCGGAGCACGACCGTGGGCGAGCCCGCCGCGCCGTACTCGTCTTCGGTGCCGCCGATGTCGTCCATCGAGAGGGTCGTGATATCGGTTCCGGCGCAGGCGCCGATGTCGGCCAGGCGCGGGAAGCGCACGCGGTTGTCGTTCCGGCCCACGGCGAACAGGAGCGGGAGCGCGGCGCGGATCTTCTGGTACTCGTGCCCGTAGAGTCGCTCGATGATGGCGTGATTCCCTTCTATATGAAAGCGGTGGATGCGCGTGACAAGCGGCATCCCCAGGAGCTCCGAGAGCTGGTAGCCGACGTGGCCGGTATTGCCGTCGATCGCCTCGCGCCCCGTGATGACCAGGTCGAAGTTCCCGAGCTTTTTTATCGCGCGCGCGAGGACGCGGCCGGTCACCAGCGAATCCGATCCGGCAAAGCGTTCGTCGCATGCCAGCGCGCAGGAGTCGACCCCGAGCGCGGAGGCCTCGCGGAGCGCCTCCTCCGCCGGAGGAGGCCCCATGCTGAGTGCCGTGACGCGCGCGCCGCACGCGTCCTTGATGGAGAGCGCCGTCTCGAGGGCGTGGAGGTCGTCGGGGTTGATGATGCCCGCGGTCGTCGAGCGGTCGATCAGACCCGTCTTCGGATCGAAGACGGCGCGCTGCGCGTCGGGCACCTGCTTGATGCAGACGATGATCGAGAGCATGATTTCCTAAAACCTGCCGAATTCCTTCATGATGGCGTTGCCGATGATGATGTTCATCACCTCGGAGGTGCCCTCGTAGATCTCGGTGATCTTGGCGTCGCGGAAGAAGCGCTCCACCGGGAGGTCCTTCACGTAGCCATAGCCGCCGAAGACCTGGAGCGCCTCGCGACAGACGCTCATCGCGACCGAGGATGCGTAGCGCTTGCACATGGCCGACTCGCTCGAGTAGGGAAGTCCACGGTCCTTGAGGTGCGCGGCGCGGTAGATGAGCAGGCGCGCGGCGTCGAGCCCGGTTTTCATCTCGGCGAGCTTGAAGGCGACGCCCTGGAACGTGCCGATGGGGCTTCCGAACTGCCGGCGCCCCGAGGCGTACGTCGCCGCGGCCTCGTAGGCCGCCATGCCGATCCCCAGCGCCTGCGCCGCGATTCCGATGCGCCCCATGTCGAGCGCCTGCATGGATATTTTGAAACCGTCTCCGGGGCCGCCCAGCATGTTCTCGCCCGGGACGCGCACGCGGTTGAAGTAGAGCTCGGAGACCATGTTGCCGCGCATTCCCATCATGTCCTCGATCTTTCCCACTTCAAAACCCGGCATGCCTTTTTCGATGATGAAGACGGCGATGCCGCGTGCCTTTTTGAGGGGGTCGAGCGTGGCCGCCACCAGGAACACCTCGCCCGTGCCGCCGTTGGTGACGAAGGCCTTCTGGCCGTTGACGATGTAGCCGTCGCCGTCCGGCGTGGCCGTGGTGCGGATGGCCGCGGCGTCGGAACCCGCCTGCGGCTCGGTGACGGTGAAGCCGCCGATCTTCCGTCCGGCGGCGAGGTCGTGCGCATAACGCTCGAGCTGCTCCGCGGTTCCGAACTTCAACAGCGGCGCCAGGCACACCGAGTTGTGCACGGTGACGCCCAGGCCCACGGCGGCGCTGACGCGCGAGATCTCCTCTATGGCGATCGCGTAGCTTATGCTGTCGAGCGCGGCCCCGCCGTAGCGCGCCGGCGCCTGTATGCCCCACAGGTTGATGCGGCCCATCACGGCCGTCACCTCGGGCGGCAGCGGGCGCGACTCGCGGTCGAGCACGTTCGCCCATTCCTCCAGCGCCTCGCGCGCGAAGGCGCGCATGGCCTTCTGCACCCTTAGCTGGGTTTTGTCGAGGGAGAGGTCCATGGGGTGAATAAAATGGAGGTTATGCCGGGAGTGTCAAGTATTCTTTGCGGAGGGGCTGTGGTGCCGCGGAACATGTTCGGGCACGAATCGCACCCTCTCCTCACCGCAGCAGCACCGCCTTGACGATCGATTTCATCCACGGTTTGAACGATTTTCTCGCGGAGGCGAGGCTCGCGGACTTGAATATCTCGGCCTGTGTGGGATAGGAAAATATCTGCCCCAGAAAGGCGGTCGATTTCATGCCGCCGCGTATGGCCATCGAGGCGAGCGGGATGATCTCGCCCGCCCTGTTCCCGACCATTGTGGCGCCGATTACGCGACCTTTTTTCCCCAGCACCAGCTTTAAAAATCCTTCGCTCTCGCCCTCGGTCCGCGCCCGGTCGTTCTCGCGGAGTTCGACCTTTATGGTGTCGGTGAGTATGCCCGACGCGCGCGCACCGCTTTCCGTGTGGCCCACGTGCGCCACCTCGGGGCGCGTGTAGGTGGTCCAGGGCACGGCCGAATAGTCGACGGCCGATTTGTACAGCGGGAGGATGATGTTGCGAAGCACCACGCCGGCCTGGTAGCCGGCCATGTGGGTGAACTGGTACGGACCGACGACGTCGCCGCAGGCGTAGATGTTTTCGACGCTCGTCTGGAGAAAGCGGTTTACGCCGATGTATCCCTTCGCGTCAAGCCGGATGTCCGTCTCCTCGAGCCCCATGTCCGCGGTGACCGGCCTTCTTCCCAGCGATACCAGCAGGTGACTCCCGTTGATCCCGCGCGTGGCGCCGTCTTTTTCGATGATGACGGTGATTCCTTTGCCCGATTTTTTAACTTCCTTTATTGTCGCCGAGAGCTCCAGGCCGATCCCCTCCCCGCGGAGGACCGCCTCCATGAGCGGCGCGACCTCGGCGTCGTCGTTAGGGAACAGGCGCGGCGCCATGTCGATTATCGCAACCTCCGAGCCCAGATGACGGAATCCCTGTCCCAGTTCGAGCCCCATGGGCCCGCCGCCGAGGACGATCAGTTTTTTGGGAAGCCGACGTATGTCGAAGATGTTCCGGTTCGTCAGGAACGGGACGTCCGCGAGGCCCGGGATGGGGGGCACCGCCGGCCGGGAGCCGGTGGCGATCACGATGAACTTTCCGGTTAAGGTCCGGTCGCCTAGACTGACGGTGTGCCGGTCGAGAAGGCGGGCCCTTCCCGCCATTACGTCCACGCCGAGCGAGGTGAAGCGCTCCACGGAATCGTGCGGCGCTATCTCGCGTATAACGTCATGGACGCGCTTCATCACCCGGGAAGCGTCGACCCGCTCCACGCGGGCAGAGAGGCCGAAGCGGCCGGATTCCCGTATCTGTGCCGCCAGGTGCGCGCTTCGCAGAAAGGACTTGCTCGGCACGCAGCCGGTGTTGAGACAGTCGCCGCCCATGCGCTCCTCCTCGATCAGCGCGACCCTGGCCCCCATGGAGGCCCCGCCCGAGGCGACGACGAGCCCGGCGCTTCCCGCGCCGATAATGACGATATGATAATCGTATTTCATCCTTCCTCCCCGTGCATTCGCGGATATGCCGGTATTGTTTTCCCCCACGGTTGGGTCGGCACGCGGGCCGTCGTCCTTTCGGTAGCGGTTCCGGTACCGGCCCATGATCTTTTTCACCGCGATCGGGAACAGTCCAAGGAGCGCGAACGAGATGATCAGTCCCGGGGAGAGAATGCCCGACAGCGAATCAAGCCTGCCGAGCTCCCTGCCGGCGTTGACATAGACCATGGTGCCCGCCAGCATGCCGATCTGCGACACCCAGTAAAACGTGAAGAGCCGTATCCCGGTAAGGCCCATGAGCAGGTTGATGAGCCAGAAGGGAAAGACCGGAATAAGCCTGAGCGTAAACAGATAAAACGCTCCCTCCTTCTCGATGCCCGCGTTCAGCGCGGCGAGCCGATCGCCGAACTTTCTGTTAACCCAGTCGCGCAGCAGGTACCGCGAAACGAAACAGGCGAGCGTGGCGCCGATCGAGCTCGCGAACGATACGACGATTACGCCGGCGATGAAGCCGAACATCGCCCCGGCGGCGAGCGTCATGATGGCGGCGCCCGGCAGCGAGAGCGCGGTGACGACGATATAGGCCATCATGTAGATGACTATCGTCAGCACGGTGTTATCTGCGTAAAAGGCGGCGAACTGTTCCCTCGACTCCTTGAGATACGAGAGGGAAAAGTATCGTCCGAGGTCGAACAGGAAATAGGCGGCGATGAGCGCCACCATGAGGGCCGCGAGGAGGAGCTTTTTCATAAGTGGGGCGCTCATCGGGTTTTCCTTCCGCTTTTATCTTTTCTTTTGCTTATTTCCGCGCACATGGGCATGCTTTGTCTTCAATCCGGAGTACCGCCGGTTTTTCGGCCGCTTTGAACGTAGTACGGGGGGCGGAAAAAGAAAAGACAATTTCAAGGCGGAAGGCTGTTCATCGGTATCGACTGGTTGAAATATGGCGAATAGACCTCAATGGTCTTCCAGGATGTGCGCTATTCCACGGGCGTTACGGTTTTGTAATCATCACCGGGGCGGATGTTTCGGACAAGTGAGCCCATCCCTCCGTCCGGTCTTTTCATACCCGCTTCAGCACGTGCGAAAACGGATGCGGCACGCGCGAGCTCGAGCCCTTCAGGCGTGCGGTGAGGTACTCGAAAAACGTAACGAGCGGATTCACCGGCACGTAGGTCGCGGGGTTGACCTTCATTAAATGAAACAGCGCCTCGACGGTGGCGGAGAGGTCGTTGCACTCGCCGCTCAGGTACACGTTCTTCCGGCCGAGCCTTCGGATGAGCCTTTCGGAAACTTCCTCAATAGCGCAGTGCCCGGCGATGAGCACGCGCCCGTTGATTGAATCGACTGTTTTCGCGTCGTGCCCCT
Source organism: uncultured Leptospirales bacterium (assembly GCA_964625625.1). Lineage (GTDB taxonomy): Bacteria > Spirochaetota > UBA4802 > UBA4802 > UBA5368 > MVZN01. The sequence continues at coordinate 19,512 of CAZVEG010000036.1, forward strand.
TTCCCATCAAAAGCGTCCAGCCTCCCTTGCCCGCGGTGTCGAGGTGCATGGTCTGCATGGCGCAGAGCGGATTGTTGACGCAGCCCTCGCGGCAGGCGAGCTTCGTTCCCTTCACGATGCGCACATCGTCCGGAAAGAGCGGATAGAGGTCCCAGGGATAGTGCCCGGAGACAGGCATGTCGCCGACGAGGTCGATATTCTTCAGGCTCTTGAGATCGCCATGGAGGGAAATATCACGCTCGCTCTTTACGCCGTCCGAGAGGCCGCGCTTGATCGCGAGCGCGATATGCGGCACGTCCTTTATCCCGAGGCCGAAGACGCGCGCGCCGACGATGTCGGCGGCGACGACGTTCGTGCCCGCTATCAGCACGCGGAAGGATTTCACCTGGCGATCGGCGAGCGCGGTGGCGAAGTAGTGGCCGTGGATCGTGCCCTCTACGCCCTCGATAAGTGTAACGTCCGGCTGAATGTAGCCGAGGATGTCGACGAGCTTGTGCGGCAGGTTGTAATTGTGGTCAAAGCCGCGGCTTCGCTGCATCGGGAAGCCCCACTGGTTCTTCACGCCGAGCGTCACCACGCCCATGGAGTGGGTCTTGAGCTTCGGCACGTTGATGTAGAGGTGCCTCTCGCGCTCGCGAATGAGTTTCATTACGGTGTCGGGCATTACGAACGAGGTCAGGTCGTAGCCGTCGGGATCGGCGGCGGAAGCCGGTGTGCGGCCGGTGAAGGGGAGCGCGTGGCCCCTCTCCTCGTCGAGGAACACGGGTACGGCGCCGGTCTCGCGGCAGAGACGGGTGTAGCCCGCGGCGCGGTACACCAGCCGGGTGAAGTTCGCCTGTGTGGCGTTTTCGAAGAGATATATCTTCCCGGCGCCGGCGCGTTTCCAGTAGTCGATGATCTCGCGGAGCACCTCGACCCTGGTGTGGCTGTAGGGCTTGGCATCGACGGCGTTGGGCTTGATGTATACCTCGCCGCTCTCTTTCAGGAGGGAGGCGCCGCCGAGCTCGTCGAAGATGCTCCTCACGGCGCCGCGGACCGCACCCACCATATCATCACCGAGCGGCTGAAAGCGTGTGAAGGGCTCCATCTGGTGCGGCGCGTCGAGTTTTTTGACGATTACGGTGGCTTTCATGCGCGTGCCCCCTGCGGGTGAGATATCATCGGCCGATGCCAGCCTAACCCCTCCGCTCCCGCAAACGCCAGCAAAAAACGGATGCGGAAGCGGTCATTCCCGGCGGATTGCGGGTACCGTTTATTTCAGTATTATGGCCCTTTCCGGATCCGTCGAATCACAGGGGATCAGATGAATAAGCCTTGTAAATCACCGCATACCGCTGTATAAACGGACCGTGAACGGCGAAACACTTATTAACCGAGGTTAATGCGTATTTTCGTTTTTCATGCTATGTCTGGCTCATGGTGACGCGACGTACATGTCCATGAGGGCATCCAATTGAAATGATGCGTCCGGCGAGGCATGTCTGAATCGTTGCTGACGGGCAACGTCGATCCCAGGAGCGGAGGTCAGGATGAATACCGATCTGTTTTTCAATCACGTGAGTGGAGTGAAGGCCTTTGTCGTCTTTATCGTTTTCCAGCTCTTGTTCATCGGTGCCGTATTCACGGCCCACATGATTCAAACGGATTCCGGCGCCGTGGAGGTATCCAATGTTTATTTCCTGAATGAGGACGGCAATAGAATCCGCGGCAAACTCTTCAGGCCCCTACCGGCGACTGAAGCGGCAAAACACCCGGGCGTACTCTTCATCCACGGATACCAGAACAACCGCGAGAGCGGCGATGCCTACTGTATCGAGCTCGGCCGCCGGGGCTTCGTTACTCTCAGTATCGATGCCATCGGCAGAGGAAATTCGGATCCGCCGCTCGACATGAACGATCCGCGTTTCGACAAAACCTTCGGGGCCCGCTCCTCGGCAAAGTATCTCGCGTCGCTTCCCTTCGTGGATTCGGACCGGGTCGGGGTGATGGGGCACAGCATGGGGGCCGAGTATTCCTACTGGATCGCGCTCGAAGATCCCGCCATCCGGGCGGTCGCCATTGTCGGGAATGCCTATGATAAACGCGCTACGCGCGACAGGCCGAAAAACATGATAATGATCATCGGCGAGTTCGACGAGTTCCGCGACCGCTTTACCGGGACGACGAACATCATGGAACAGTGGATGAAAACCGAAACCACCCTGAACGCGTTCCCCGTCGAGGACCCGAATTTCAACACCACGTACGGAGATTTCGCCAGTGGCACGGCCCGTCGTGTTTTTGTCACGAGGATATCCCACGTCCAGGAGTCGCACAGCAGGGCCTGTATCGCCGAGGCGCTTGACTGGATGCGGCTCGCCCTGGGCCCGCCGGAGAATCTCTGGAAAAACAAGGACGACCAGATTTGGCCCGTCAAAGAAGCGATGACTCTGCTGGCGATGCTGGCCTGTTTCATCTCACTCCTTCCACTGGGGCTTATCGCGCTGAGAAGCCCTTTCTTCAGGCCGATCCGCCAGGGGCAGGCCTTCAGTTACGCGTGCCCGGACGGTGACTGGTGGAAGCACGCCGCGATCAACGGGGCGCTCATGTGGTTGTATCTACCGCTCATCATGACGCTCTTCGCCATACACAAGTTCGTGGTCAGCGTGGATACGGTGTTCCCCATGCTGCTCGTGGACGCGATCGTATGGTGGTTCGTCGTCATAAACCTCATCGGTCTGTTCATGCTCAGGAGATGGTATCGGAAGGAATCCGCGGCGAAGGGGCTCGACTGGTACGATCTCGGAATCTCGCATTTCAGGGAACGCCGGGGGCTGGACCCGGGACGTATCGGCAGGACCGCCGTTCTCGGCCTGCTGCTTTTCTCCTTTCTTTACTTCTGTGAGTTCATGAGTGAAAAGCTCGTGCTCGTGGATTTCAGGTTCATCTATCCGCTTCTGAGCGACCTGACTCCCTACCGGGCGCTCATGTTCGCTCTCTATTTCCCGTTCATACTGTTCGGTTTTCTTGTGCTGACGTCGTTCGTGCACGGACAGCTCCGTCGTGCCGAAAAATCGGACTGGTGGAGGACATACCTTTCATGGACGGGGAGGAACATACTGGCCCTTATCGCTCCGCTCTTCCTCTTCCTTCTGGTGCAGTACGTTCCGCTGCTGACGACGGGTTTCATCCCGTTCGAGGGTCCCGGAGGCGTCTTCGTGGTGTTCATCATAGAGCTCTTTTTCATCATGCTGACCCTCACGATCGTGATGATCCAGTCGACCTGGTTCTACCAGATAACGGGAACGATTTATCTGAGCGCGCTTATGAACGCGCTGGTCGTCACCTGGCTGTTCGCGTCGTCACAGGTGATAGCGCCGATACCGTAGAGCGGTCGCTGACATGAAAACGGCGGGTTTTATCCCGCCGTTTTCATTACGGGGTGTCGCCGGGTGATGCGGCCCGGGGATGTATCATCGTCCCCCGGGAAACATGGATCATATCCACCGCGCCTTTTTCGCCGCGAACGTCAGTTCGTCGCGGAACTGCGGGTGCGCGATCGAGATGAGCTTCTTCACGCGCGTGCTGATGCAGTCGAAGTTGATGTCGACCACGCCGTATTCGGTCACCACGTACTCCACCTCGTTCCGCGGCGTCGTCACCACGGTGCCCTCGGGCAGCGTTGGCATGATCTTCGAGCGTAGATTGCCCTCCTTGTCCGTGTAGGTCGATTCGATAGCCAGGATTCGCTTGCCGCCGCTTGACATCTTGGCTCCCTGGTTGAAGTTCACCTGGCCGCCCGTTCCGCTGTACTGCTTGGTCCCGATCGACTCCGATGCGGCCTGTCCGGTCAGGTCGATCATGAGCGAGGTGTTGATCGAGATCATGTTGTCGTTCTTCGCGATATTGGCCGGCTGGTTCACCCAGTGGACCTCCCTGAACTCGAACATCTCGTTGTGGTCGATGTCCTTATAGAACTGGCCCGTGCCCACGGCGAATCCGGTGACGATCTTGCCGGGCATGAAATTCTTTTTGGAGCAGGTGATGACGCCCGCCTTGACGAGCTCCGTCACCGAGGGCGTTACCACCTCGGTGTGCATGCCGAGCTCCTTCTTGCCGTAGAGCATGTGGCCGATGGCGTTCCCCAGCCCGCCGAAGCCGAGCTGTATGGTCGAGCCGTCCGGTATCAGCTCCACGATGTAGGTGGCCATGCGGTTCTCGACGTCGGTGATCGGTATTTCGGGAAGCTCGAATATCGGCGCGTCGTGCTCGATGATGTGGTCGATTTCGGAGACGTGCACCTTGAAGTCGCTCCCGCCGCACCAGGGCAGGTGGCTGTTGATCTCGCAGATGACGATGTCGGCCGGCTCCATGCACTCCCTGCGCGGCAGGAATGAGCCGAAGCACGACTTGTTGACGTAGCCGTCCGCGTCGGGCGGGGTCGCCGAAAAGGCCACTATGTTCGGCGCTGCCTTGCGGGCCACCGCCCCCAGGTCGGAAAAGCTGTGCGGTTTGTACGAGCCCACACCCCATTCCATGCAGATGCGCTCGAGCGGGCCGACGAACATGGTCTCGATGTTGAAGCTGTCCTTCGTCTCGGGCTTCATGTATTCGTACAGGGCCATGGCGAAGCCCTGGTAAATGGTCACGTTGGAGAGCTCTCCGGCACGCCTGCCGAGTGCCGTGGAGAAGCCCGCCGGGATATTGACGCCCCCGCCGGTGAATATCCTGTCATTCGATCCGACCATGGCCGCCGCCTCTTCGGCGCCGATCAGCTTGGCGCGGTAATCGTCGTGAAACGAACCGCTCTTTCTGGTCCTGTCCTTTGTGTGCTGCGCGATGCTCATAAATGCCCCCTGGTAGCTGTTTACCCTGGAATGGTTCAAGGCCGATCACGAATTCCGGAAACGCCTGATCTCCTCCCGCCCCGGGCCCCGATCTTTCCAGTATGACGGTATTATGAGCATTTGGCCATATTATATGTCAAGAAATTTTACTATACATTAACTCGCTATAATGTCATTTAATATGGGGCTCGGCCCGTTCACTTCGCGTTATTATCCGGCTCCCGTATGGGGAGCCGAGAGGGGAATGGGACAGGTTTGAGGGTTTGAATGTCGGATACGTCGGCTGGCCCGGCGTTTCGCGGGGTGGGATACCGACCAGGGGGCTTCACCTCATCACGTGGAGGTGCTCTGTGAAAAATTCCGGAAAGCCTCGTCGATCCTGGCCGCCATTATAAAATCGTTTTCGTGCAGCCCGTCGATCTTGTGGGTGAACAGGCGTACCGTCACCCTTCCCCATGAGAGGCCCAGGTCGGGATGGTGTCCCTCGCGCTCCGCGATGTCGCCGATGATGTTGACAAAGGCCAGCGCGGACTTGAAATCCCTGAAGGCGTATTCCTTCTCGATGTGGTGGTCTCCAACGATCGACCAGCCATGAATCTCCTGGCTCAGGATGTAAATCTCGCCGCGTGCCAGGGGCGGTGCCCCGGAGCGGCAGGGTGTGCACTGTTTCGATTCGAGTTTTTCCATGTCAATGCTCTCCGCAATTACTGTTCGGGTATTGCCGTGCATCCGGCATGAATCCGCACCGGAACTCGGTGTGCATACGGTCGGCCCGCATAATTGAAAAGATACTGAAATCACGGCGGGAAGCAAACCAAAGTCGGTTGGAAGCGGCCGCCCCGGGTCCTCTTCACCGCAGGCACTGGAACAGCCCCGTACACCACAGGCAGGAGGCGCACGGAACTCCGGTGATGTAACAGTCCTGTTCGAAGTCTCCGGTTTGAACGAGATCGCACAGGGCCAGGCTGCAATCGTAACAGAAGGGGAAATTATACCGGACGACGTTTTCCCGGAACGCGCGGAATTCTTCCGAGTTCCATATGGCGAGAATGCCGTCGCTGCCAAGGTCGCCGAAGACCCTGGGCTTCACGTCGTTCACCACTCCGCCCAGATAGCACTGGAAGCGGTGCCAGAGAAAGTGACAGGGGTGGACCCTGCCGTCCCACGATACGAAGGCCGAGCCCTCCTCCACGAAGTCACAGCGCCGCGCGCTTTTCGGAGCCGTACCGGGAAGTGTAAGCTCGATACCGTTTTCGCGGGCGATGCGTTCCGCCCCGGCGAGCGCCTTATCCACGGTCGCGAGCATCGCTTCGTCCCGCGACAGCAGGGCGTTAAGGTGAAGGGATATCCCGTGCGCGGCGGCGTCGGCGACCATGGCGTCCACGTGCCGTACTATCCGCTCTTCGGATTCGTCGCGGATGAACTTCATGAACACGTCGAAGTAGCGTGATATGTCGACTTGCCCGGCGAGCGCCCGGCGCCGCCATTTTTCGTAAAACGCGAGCGACGCGTCGGTGCTGGTGTCGTACGCGGTTGCCGCGACCATCGCGGGTTCGTACGGCAGAAGCTGGGTGATGATGGCGAAGCGAATGCCCAGGCGAGCACCCCATTCCATCACCGCGGGGAGCTCGTTGATGTTTTCGCGCATCGCGACGAACTCTATGCCCGGCATGAAGTCGTCGCGTCCCTGCTCGCGCGCGGCCTTTGTAAGCGCCGCGATCGCCTTTCCGGTTACGGAGGGGTCGCCGAGTCCTCGTACGGCGCTGAAGGTCTCCGCGGACGACGCGTCGACCGAAACGCAGACCCGACCGGCACCCGAGCCGACGATGGACGCGGCGCGTTTTTCCCCGAGCAGGAAACCGTTGGTCTGAAAGCCCACCCATGATCGTGCCGGCATCAGCTCCCTGGAGCGCCGTATGAAGTACTCGAGGTCCGGATGGAGCAGCGGTTCGCCGATGCCGTTGAGCACCATCGCCTCGAGGCCGCCCATGCACTCCTCGAGCGCCGCGAAGTGTACGCGCGAGAGGTCACCCTCGGGAAGGCACGCCGCGCCGCTCTGCTTGACGCACATGGCGCACCGGAGATTGCAGCGGGTTGTGACCTCGACGAAGAGTTTCGAGGGATGGCCGAGTGTAGCGGGCGCGGCGTGCATCCGGAACCTTCCTCCATTACGGAACGGGTGTCATCGTTGCCGCGTGCGGGCCCGGCAACAGCTAAATTGTATAAAACGCCAGACAACTTTTCAAAAATAAATAGCTGAAATTGTTAAATTAAAAATATTTGACTAAACCGGTAAAAAGTTGGCATACTATCAGGAGTCAACGTGCGCGTCCCTCGCGTCCTTTCGAGCGATACGAGGGATTTGCCCCCCGAATAGTTCCAATGCGCCTATCGCCTCCGGCGGGCGGTCCCACGGGATGTATGGCGGTTCGGAGCAGTCCCTCGAGCGGGAGGGGCGAAATCCTCTCTGTTATTCCGGCCAGTCCGCCGCACAACACCAATTCAGGAGGGAGCCAATGGATAAGATTCTCAGGATCGACATGGGAGCCAGGGGGGGACCCAAGGTAAAGGAAGGGCCCCCGGGCGATTACGCGGGCCTCGGCGGACGGGCCATGACCTCGTCCGTGGTGTCGAAGGAAGTGCCTCCCCTGTGCCATGCGCTGGGGGCGGAGAACAAGCTGGTCATCGCGCCGGGCATGCTCACCGGCTCGGCCGCGGTGATCTCCGGACGCCTTTCAGTCGGATGTAAAAGCCCGCTTACCGGCACCATCAAGGAAGCGAACTCGGGGGGGCAGGGCGGAATCGCGCTCGCCCGTCACGGATATGCCGCCGTGATACTGGAAGGGAAGCCGGCGACTGACGACCTGTACAAGATCCATATCAGCGGCAAGGGCGTCAAGGTCTCGGTTGACAACAGCCTCAGGATGCTACCCAACTACGACCTCGTAAACAAAATGAAAGCCGAGTACGGCGACAAGATCGTCTGCATCTCGATCGGACCGGCCGGAGAGATGAAGCTGGGCGCGGCGTCGGTGGCGGTCACCGACATGGAGACCCGGCCGAGCAGGCACGCGGGACGCGGCGGCGTCGGCGCGGTGATGGGCGCCAAGGGCGTGAAGGTCATCGTGATCGATACCGCCGACACCAAGATGCGCCAGCCGAAGGACGCGGAAAAATTCAAGGAGGCCAACCGGAAGTTCACCGAGGGGCTGCGCTCGCACGCGGTGACCGGTCAGGCCCTGCCGAAGTTCGGGACGAACGTATTGACGAACATCCTGTGCGAGGCGGGGGGATATCCCACCTATAATTTCAAGGAAGGCGTCTACAAGGATGGAGCGAAGATCAGCGGTGAGACCTTCGCCGAAATCGAGACCAAGCGCGGAGGAAAGGCCACACACGGCTGCCATACCGGCTGCGTTATCCAGTGCTCGGGGACGTACGTCGACAAGGACGGCAACTTTATTTCCAAGCAGCCAGAATACGAAACCGTCTGGGCGCATGGCGGCAATTGCGGCATCAGCGATCCCGACACGCTTGCGAAGCTCGATTTTCTGGATGACAACTACGGGATCGACACCATCGAGATGGGCGTGACCATAGGAGTCGCCATGGAGGCGGGGCTGCTGCCTTTCGGCGATGGCGAGGGCGCGCTCAGGCTCGTGGAGGAGGTCGGCAAGGGGACACCGCTCGGACGCATCCTGGGAAGCGGTGCGGAGGTGACGGGCAAGGCCTTCGGCGTGGAGCGCGTACCGGTCGTCAAGAGCCAGGCGCTTCCCGCCTACGATCCGCGTACGGTGCAGGGCATCGGCGTGACCTACGCCACCAGCACCATGGGCGCGGACCACACGGCCGGCTATGCCGTGGCCACCAACATCCTTAAAGTCGGCGGCTTCGTCGACCCGTTGAAGCCGGAGGGGCAGGTGGAGCTTTCGCGGAACCTCCAGATAGCCACCGCGGCGATCGATTCCACCGGGATGTGCCTGTTCATCGCCTTCGCGGTGCTCGACCAGCCCGAGACCTTCCAGGCGCTGGTCGACATGATCAACGCCTTCTACGGCCTCTCCCTCACCGGGGACGACGTGACGGCGCTCGGCAAGAAAGTACTCTCGATGGAACGCGATTTCAACACAAGGGCGGGCTTCAGCGCCAAGCACGACCGTTTGCCGCGCTTCTTTTATACCGAGAAGCTGCCGCCGCATAACATCACCTGGACAATCAAGGACGAGGAGCTGGACCAGGTGTACAACTGGTAATCGTGGCCCGAACGGAAAAGGGGAGGCCGTCAGGGCCTCCCCTTTTTTCATCTCATCCTTCGATCCATCGTAACCTGGAAAGCGAAAGCTTTTCCATGCGCCCCGCTAATCAAGATGGAGGTCCATGCCCATGAGCGGAAGCAAAGCGAAACAAACCGGCGACACCCCCGAGCTTGTGCGGCTCACGGTCGGAGCCGAAGGTATATCGCACTTTTTTCCTCTTTTCCAGGAGGGGGTGATGCTGGATACTGAAACCGGGAAAAGCGTGCGGGAATTCCTGTGCGCCACGCTCGGGATTGATGAAGACTACGTGGAGGGGCGGATCAGCACGATATTCCTTGACAGCAAGCCGGTCGACGATCTGGATACCTCGATCGTGGACGACGGTGCGGTGCTCGCGCTCTCCGCCGCCATGCCGGGGCTTGTGGGGGCCACCATGCGCCGCGGCGGGTATTACGCGGCGATGCGCAGTGCCATAAGTTACCGTCCGGGGGAGGAGCACTCGAATGTGCGTCGTGGCCGGATACGCCTGAAGCTCTTCAATATGATTCTCGAGGAAATCGGCCCGGCGCTTTTACGGGCCGGGGTGATCGTACGGGCCGATTCGCTGAAGGATGTACTCGCCGGTCTTGTCCGGGACGGATTTATTCCCGCGGCCCCGACAGCGGAATACGCGGGGGACGTGCGTATTGTCGTTGAAATTCCCGCCGGTTCCTGACATCATATCGGCCTGACGGCGTCAGCTCTGAGCGGGACCGGACAATAATGAATGAAATAACGATAACGGTCAAACTCTTCGCCACGTTGCGCGAGGGGCGGTTCGATATCAAAACGATGAGTTTTCCCATCGGAGCGACAGTCGCCGAAGTGGTGCGTGTTCTCGGGATTCCGGAAAAGGAGGTCTCGCTTATACTCGTCAACCATCGACACCACGACATGGACCACGTGCTCGGTGACGGCGAGACGCTTGCGCTCTTCCCGCCGGTCGGAGGGGGATGATGGGGATACGTGAAGAGCTGCGAAGTGCGGCGCGCGACGGCTTCATTCGGGCCGCAGACCTGCGCGGGATCGCGCGGGCTCACGGGCTTGGCCCGGCCGAAGCCGAGAGAGCGGCGCTGGAAGGGGGCATCATCCCCGAGCGTTACAGGCGGAACGGTTCCACCATCTCGGTGGAGCAGCAGCTCGCGCTGTTAAACGGAACCGCCGTTGTCGTCGGCTGCGGCGGGCTGGGGGGATATGT
>CAZVEG010000037.1:0-29570 GCA_964625625.1 uncultured Leptospirales bacterium
AATGTTCCGATACGCTTCCCGCCGGGTGCATGCACCGAACAGGAAAGCTCGACCGCTTTCCTGCCGCCGGTGGAGTGCACCAGTACGTCCAGACCGAGATTCGCCACCTCGCCGGAAATTTCCGTTGTCGCCGCGGCCTTGAATATATACTGGTCGGGGATTATCTCGATCGCGACCCCGCGGTAAATGCCGCCATAGGTATGCCAACCCGCATGATGATGTTTCCATATACGCGGGGGGAGGGATGTCCAGTCAAGACGGTTGTCCGTGCGCAGGACGAGGCGGTTGTCGCCGCCGTAATTGAGTGCTTTGCCGACATCAAAATAAAATGGAGTGTATCCTCCCTCGCGATTGCCGAGAAAGTGGCCGTTAAGCCAGACGCTGCATCGGAGGAGCACGCCGTCAAATCGCAGGCGGGCGATTGAACCCGGGGTTTCGCCGCGGGCAACCCGGAAGCGGCGGTGGAACCAGACCGGACCTTCGTATGAGGTGCACTCCCCGTTCGCGCTGTTGAAAGTGGACGGTATTTTTACAGGGGTCCAGTCCTCGCCGGGGAGTAATTCCTGCTGCCAGCCGTTGATTTTTCCCCGATCCTCGGGGTCGAAGCGCATCCGCCATGTGCCGTTGAGGTCGATGACGGGATGGCTGGATTGCTCGAAGTGGGTCGGGTACGGCAGCCCGCCCGAGAGGATATAGGGTATTCCCCTGATCTCTCTGATTTCGAATCCATCATCCCCGGCTCCTGTAACGGGGATCGGGTGTCGCAGAACCTCTCTGGGATAAAGGAATAAAAGGTATAGCACTAAGAGGGTGCCCGCGGAGATGATTGCCAGCGGGATCAAGAATATGATGATAACGATATCCATGCGCGAAGCTCCCCCGTTTGAATGATGATGCGGAAAATGAAGCGCCGAAGACAAAACAGGGCCGATACAGGCTTGCCGACACCGGTAAAAAACTCAATTTAAAAACCAGTTTATCCGGGAATCCCTGTAAAGTTTTTGTTAAGACACGATCGCCTGATGATGGATCAGGAAGGCCATGACCTGTAAGGCGTTGGAAGATTTTGCGGCCAGGCGGATTACCGCGGTCCCGGGATTCTGAATATAAGTTGACAACCCGCGCAAAAAGCCCGAGGATATTGACATACTATTCCCGGAGGCCGGTGGTGCCCAGACGGTTGTATATCTGCATTGCGATGGTGCTGCTGATTCCCGCCCTCAGGTTTAAGCTCCATTCGGAAACTTTCATTACCATTGATTCGAACCTGAACGGTGCGAGGCTGGGCCAGTTTAGTGAAGTTATGGAAGACGCATCGGGCAGGCTCGGGATCGAGGAAATACTTTCAGGGGATCCGGATTCGCGCTTCGTCCCGGCGGGGAAGGATTATCCCTCGTTCGGCTATACCAGGTCGGCCTACTGGATCAGGTTGAAGACGCGCAATCCGGGCTCCGTTCCCATCCGCTGGCTGCTCGAGCTCGATACCCCGCACATGGATATCGTTGAGCTGTATATCCCGGGGCCACGCGGAGATTTCAGCGTACGCACCGCGGGCGATACCTTCCCGTTTCGCGAAAGGGAGTTTCAGCATCGCAATTTTGTTTTCTCGCTCCTCGAGGATCCGGGTGCAAGAACGTACTATATGCGCTTCAGAACCGAGGGCTCCATGGATCCTCATCTGCGCGCGTGGTCTCCACGGAACTTTATAGAAATGATGAGCAGGGAGCTGCCGATTCTGTGGATATTCTATTCATTCATTTTCATAATGGCCTGTTACAACCTGTACATGTTTTTCTCTATCCGGAAACTCAGCTATCTGCACTTTTCACTTTTCATAACATCGTATCTCGTCTTGCAGCTGGTGCTGGACGGCTATTCATATCAGTTCCTGTGGCCGAACCTGCCATGGTGGGCCAACCACAGCCTTTCCGTCTCGATCCTTTGCTGTCTGCTCTTTTCGGTACTTCATGCCACGAGCTTTCTTGATACGAGGACGGTTACGCCGAGGGTCCATCGGATGATGATGGGCCTGGTCGCTCTGGATTGCACCGGAATCGTGCTCTCATTCATCCTTTCTATGCAGGAGTCGCTTCTTATAGCGATTCATGCGTCTTTTCTGAACATCCTGATTCTTATCACCGTGGCCATAGTTTACGCATACAGGGGGTACACACCGGCGCGGTATTATTACGCCGGCTGGGGCTTTTTCTTCGCGGGCGGGCTGGCCCACATTTTCTGGACGTTCGGTTTCCTGCCGACCATGGTCCTGACCACGCGCGGAATCATGGTTGGCGCCACGCTGATGATCGTGGCGTTCTCCCGCGGTCTGGGAGAGAGCCTGAAGCGAATACAGATGGAAAAATTCCGGCTGCTTAAAGAGCTGGAAAAATCCGAGGAAAAATATCGTGGCCTGGTGGAGAACCTTAACGACGTGATTTTCTCTCTCGATAAAGACGGATTTTTTACCTACATCAGCTCGGCGATAGAGAGAATATCGTCACACTACAGGGCGGAAGACATTCTGGGGAAAAACTTCATCGATTTCATCCATCCGGATGATCTTCAGGGCGTTTTCGAGAGCAGGGCGCGCACGCTTGACGGGAAGTTCGAGCCGCTGGAATACAGACTGGTCGACAGGGACGGGAAGGCCGTGTATGTCCGCACATCGAGCAGGCCCGTCTTCGAGGGCGATCAGGCCGTCGGTATTACCGGGATAATAACCGATATCACGGAGCAGAAACGGGCGAGGGACCAGCTCAGCGCTTCGCTTAACGAAAAGGACATTCTGCTGAAAGAGGTTCATCACCGGGTCAAAAACAACATGCAGATCATATCAAGCCTGCTGAACCTGCAGCTTGACGGGATAAGGGACGATCAACAGAAAACAGCGCTCCTCGACTGCCAGAGCAGGATATACTCGATGGCGCTCGTGCACGAACGTATCTATAAATCGGAAAGTTTTGAGCGCGTGGATTTCGGGGGATACATAGAGGTTCTGGCGAACATGTTGCTGCGCTCGCATGCCGGCGAACGGGCGGGGATACGCCTCGACCTGCACCTGGAGTCAATATACATATCGCTTGAGAAAGCGGTCTCCTGCGGCCTCATCGTCAATGAGCTGATTACCAACGGTGTGCGTCACGCTTTTGTTGAAAGGGACGGCGGTATCCTTACGATAACACTTCGAAGGGAGGGTGATAAAATTCTTCTTCAAGTGGATGACAACGGGAAGGGTCTGCCCGAGGGCTTCGATCCGATGAAGCAGGAAACCCTTGGAGTACGGCTTGTCCAGATGCTCGTCGAGCAGATCAGGGGAACGCTGGACATATCGTCGACGAACGGAGCGAGTTTCAGGGTTCTCTTCTCCATTGAGTCATCATGATGCCGGCTCCTCACGCCGGGGTGATGTTTGCCCGCCGATCGTGAAAATATCAGGTTATCATTAGATATCGCGAATGGCCATCAGGCCTGCTGCTTAACTCAGCGTCATTGCGAGCCCCGGCCTTATAGGGCGTGGTAATCCCTTTTTATGCAGTCTGCGTCTTGCTCTTTGCGATCGCCAGGTCGCCACGCTCTTCGTGATGACAATTTTGTCGGTTACGCAACAAGACTATTATATTCTTGACATGCTTCTTTAAGAAAGATAGATCGGTGCGATGGGCAATAACGGAGATACAGGATCCTACATCGCACCTGGAACCACGCTTCCTGAAATCACGATCAAAGGCGTGATCCTCGGTGTCGTTCTTGCCGTTGTGCTCGCCGCCGCGAATTCCTATCTCGGGCTCTTCGCGGGGTTGACCGTTTCCGCCGCAATACCGGCCGCCGTGGTTTCCATGGCGGTGCTGGGCCTTTTCAGACATTCAAACATCCTTGAAAACAATGCCGTCCAGACCGCGGCCTCCGCGGGGGAGGCTCTGGCGTGCGGTGCCATTTTTACGATGCCGGCGCTCGTCCTGATGGGGTACTGGGAGACGTTCGATTACTGGGAGACGACCTTTATCGCGGCGTCCGGGGGAGTGCTCGGGGTTCTGTTTACCATCCCGCTCAGACGCACGCTCATCGTCGAGCAAAAACTCGCGTTTCCGGAGGGGCTTGCCACGGCTGAAGTGCTCAAGACGGGGGAGCGGGGCGGGAGCTCAATCCGACACCTCGCTCTGGCCTCGGTGGCCGGCGGGCTTTTCAAGCTGTTCGGCTCGGGTTTCAACATGTGGAAAGAGACCGCGGCGGCGGCATCGCTTGGCGGTGGCCGGACATTCATGTATTTCGGCGTAAATCTCTCGCCGGCCTTGCTGTCGGTTGGATACATCGTTGGGATGAACATAGCCGTACTTATCTTTATCGGAGGGGCCATCAGCTGGTGGATCGGCATACCGGTATACATAGCGGTCAATGGCGTACCGGCCGATACCACCGCTTTCGATCTGGGACACCTGGTGTGGAGTACGAAAATCCGTTTCCTGGGAGTGGGAGCCATGGTTGTCGGCGGTCTGTGGGCGCTGGTGAGTCTCAGACGGTCGATCATATCGGCATTCTCGGACAGTTGGAAAGCGTTCCGGAGCGGCGGTGCCTCCTCGACAAAGTCGCGAACTGAAAGGGATGCGCCACTACAATGGGTAATGCTCGGCATCGCCGTAATGGTCGTCCCTGTCTTCATTATTTACCTGAAGGAGATCCATTCGGTTTCACTGACGGCCTTCATGTCGCTGTTCATGGTTTTCGCGGGCTTTCTTTTTTCGGCCGTCGGCGGCTATATGGCGGGGCTTGTCGGAAGCTCGAACAATCCCATCTCCGGGGTTACGGTCGCCACGGTGTTGTGTTCGGCGTTGCTTCTGGCCGCGCTTGCCGGCACGGGGGCTGCGGCCGGCCCCGCCTCGGCGGTTCTCATCGGGGCGGTCGTGGCGTGCGCGGCGGCAATCGCCGGGGACAACATGCAGGATCTCAAGGCGGGATACGTGCTCGGTTCGACGCCGTGGAAGCTTCAGGTAATGCAGATTTCCGGGGTCCTCGCGTCCGCGCTGGTTATAGGGCCGGTGCTGAATCTTCTCAATGTGGCCTACGGTTTCGGCCCGCGGAGTGCGTTGCATCCGCAATCGCTTCCCGCGCCGCAGGCCACGCTCATGCAGAGCGTTGCGGAAGGTGTTTTCGGCGGGAACCTGCCATGGGATATCATTGCGACCGGGGCCTTTATCGGGGTCGCCTGTGTCGTGGCGGACCTGCTCCTGAAGAAATTCGGATCCTCGTTCCGCGCGCCTGTTCTCGCCGTGGCGGTGGGGCTTTATCTGCCTTTCGAGCTCGATGTCGTGATAATGCTCGGGGGAGGCGTGGCGCTGCTTTCGCGGTTGAGAAAGAAACGGGAGGCTTCAGACGGCAACTCCGGCATTCTTGCCGCATCGGGTTTCATTACGGGAGAGGCCATCATGGGAATAGTCCTTGCAATACCGGTAGCGCTGTCCGGCAGATCGAGCATACTCCACCTTGTCGACGGGCCGGTCGGAGCGTGGCCCGGAGTGGTATTGTTCTCGCTGATCGGCCTGTGGCTCTGGTCGCGGGGCGGATCGAAGCGCTAGAACGGCTGAGGGCCCGGCGGCAAATCACCTTGACTTTGACGCTCGAAAGCGGTAGCATTATCGGGCGATGTTTCCGATACATACGGAAAGCGGAAAGCCAGGAGGATTGAAAGCCGCGGCATGCATGCCGTGGAGCATCCTCCTGCTTTTTCTGATTCTGCAACCCTTTTGCGCTCTCCTCGCGAGCGAGCCGGCTCCCGGCGCTCTCGTCATCAACGAAAATATGACAAGGCGTGGGATGCATGCCGTAATCGAGATGCTGGAAGACCCCGATACTTCGCTTACCATTGATGACGTTATCGCTCCCCGGTATTCGGCGAAGTTCAAGATGGCATCCGGAGGCCCTCCCAATCTCGGATACAGCTCGTCGGTATACTGGGTCCGTTTTTCCGTAAGAAACGAATCCGCCGATACCATGCTATGGTATCTTCAGCTTGCGCAATCGTGGACCAGGCGGATGGACCTTTACATCCCCGAAGGTTCCGGATTCCGTTCGCTCTCGGGCGGCATGGATATTCCCGTGCATGAATGGCCGTTCAAATACAGGAATATCGTGTTTCCCGTTTCTCAACCCGCCGGGACGGTCCGATATCATCTACGCATAGATCCCGGTATTAATTCACTCAGCCTGTTATTGTTCGCGTGGAGTCCCGCCGCCTTCGAGGATTTCGCCGCCCGCGAATTGCCCGTGCACTGGGTTTTTGCCGGGTTACTGGCCGCAATGCTCGTTTACAGCCTGCTGCTATGGCTGTCCATACGGGATGCAACGTATCTGTTCAATGCGGCCTTTGTTTGCGCTATAGCCGTTTACATGCTCGATTTCGATGGTCTGGCCGTGCAGTATCTGTGGCCGGGGAGCGAGCGGTGGAAGTTCATTTCGCTGCAGGTACTTTCATCGGTGACCTATCTGACGGGTATACTTCTTTTCAGGCATTATCTCCGTCTCCGCGATTTTCTTCCGGCAGTCGGCCGGGTCATGCTGATGATCGCGGGTCTCTATGTCCTGAGAATCGTTTTCAAAATCGCGAATCTGCCTCTTCCGGGCGACATCTGGTTTATCGCGCTCAATACCATCGTTCTCCTTTTATTGATCTACAGCGGCGTGAAGACGGCCGTAAAGGGATTCAGGCCCGCGCGGTTTTTTCTGATCGGGACGGGAATGCTGCTGATGGCCGCCGTGGTCATGAACCTGAAGGTTTTCGGGCTTATCAGCGATAATGTGATCACCGCATGGGGCGTTCAATTCGCCACCACGATGCTGGTCCTGCTCGTTTCACTCGGCCTGGCCGACAGCATCAATGCGATTAAAAACGAGCTTATGCACAGCCAGGACGACCTCATGAGCCTGAACAGGCGTCTTGAAGAGGAGCGCGAGCGTCTTTCGGTAACCCTTCGCTCCATTGGCGACGGCGTCATTGCCACCGATCTCGAGGGCAGGGTGATATTAATGAACAGGGCCGCGGAGAAAATTACCGGGATGTCCCTGTCGGAAGCCTCGGGCAGGAAGGTGGGAGAGGTATTGCGTTTCAACGGTGTGGAGGAATCGCCTCGCGATCAACCGACGCCCTTTCTCGAGCTGCGAAGCGGGGAATCAGAATCTTCGGGAAAAGGGAAGCTGCCGGGTCCGAGCGGCCGCGAGCGGCTTGTGGAATATGGCTCGTTTCCGGTCGCGGACAGGGAGAGCAGGGTGATCGGTATGGTGGTGGCGTTCCGGGATATAACCGAACGCCAGATGCTCGAGGAGGAAATAATCAAATCGAGCAGAATCGAGTCACTGGGCGTGCTTGCGGGCGGTATCGCGCATGATTTCAACAATGTGCTGACAGTGATACTCGGCAATATCACGCTGGCCAAGATGATCACTCCCGAGAGCGAACGAATTTACAGGATACTTTCCGAGGCGGAAGCCGCTTCTTACCGGGCTCGCAACCTCACCCAGCAACTGCTTGCGTTCGCGCGCGGAGGTGAGCCGGTGCGATCCGTAATCGATATGGGTAAGCTGCTGGTTGAAACCGTCAACTTCGTGCTTACCGGCTCACAGGTCCGTGGGGATTTTTCAATCCAGAACGATCTCTCCATGGTGGAAGCGGACGGGGGACAGATCGCCCAGGTGATAAACAACATCTCGATAAACGCGATTCAGGCCATGCCCGACGGTGGCATCATACGGGTAAAGGCCGTAAACCGTGAGCTTGTTCCGGGCGAGGCCGTTCCACTCGATCCCGGCCGGTACGTGATGGTATCGATAGCGGACGAGGGAAGCGGCATACCGTACGAAAACCTGCACAGGGTTTTCGATCCGTATTTCACGACCAAGGAGAACGGCACCGGCCTGGGGCTGGCCTCAAGCTTCAACATTATACGCAGGCACGGCGGTTTCATTTCGGCCGGTTCCCGCCCGGGAGGGGGCGCAGAAATCGTGTTCTACCTGCCGGCCGTGAGCGGCCGCGAGACGCCGGCGGTGAACGGCCCTCAGGGTATCATCCGCGGTAAGGGCAGGGTACTGATAATGGATGATGAAGAGTATATTCTCGATATTGCCGGCAGGCTTCTGCATGCGCTGGGGTATGATGCGGATTTCGCGATAAACGGTGAGGTGGCGGTCGAAATGTACCGCCGGGCCATGCAGTCGGGCAATCCGTTCGACGCGGTGATAATGGATCTGACGATACAGGGGGGCTCCGGCGGCAAAGTCACCATAAAGCGGCTGATCGAAATCGATCCGGAGGTGAAGGCGATAGTGTCGAGCGGTTATTCGAACGATCCGATCATGGCGAACTATCGGGAGTACGGTTTCAGCGGTGTCGTGGTGAAGCCGTACAGGGTGGAGGATCTGAGCACGGTGCTCCACGCGGTCATTTCAGAAAACCGGGGCGTAAACGGAACAGCATGATAAAAGCGTCGGATCAATTGCAATAATTGCTTGCCCTCGATTTTACCGTTGATATCATAGACTGTGCGTAACAAGATAGAAAAAAACGGCACCAATGTTGCAGGCCTGCCGATCAGATGGTAATCGTCCGTGCGGGTGATTACCATACAGGGCGGCGACCTGACCATATTTTCACTTTTTCGGAGGCGTCATGAAGCACGTTCTTTCGTATATTATGATGGCATTCATCGCGATAGCGGCGACGGGCTGTGGTTACAATACCATGCAGGCCAAGGAGGAGGCCGTTTTCGCCGCGTGGGGGGATGTGGAGGCGTCGTACCAGAGGCGCATGGACCTTATTCCAAACCTTGTCGAGACGGTCAAGGCCTATGCGAAACATGAGAGGGAAACACTGACCGCCGTCACGGAGGCCAGGGCCAAAGTCGGAACAATCCAGATGTCCAGGGATCTTCTCAATAATCCTCAGAACTTTACCAGGTTCCAGCAGGTGCAGGGCGAGCTCTCGAGCGCGCTTTCGAGGCTCATGGTGGTGATGGAGCGCTATCCGGACCTGAAGGCCAACCAGAATTTCACCGATTTGCAGAACCAGCTCGAGGGTACGGAGAACCGTATAAATGTCGCGAGGGTTCGTTATAACCAGGCGGTTCAGGATTTCAATACGAGCATTCGGATGTTTCCGAATTCCCTTACGAACAAACTCTTCCTTCACCTCGAACGCAAGGAGCCTTTCAAGGCGGAAGAGGCCGCGAAAACCGCACCAAAAGTACAGTTCCAGTAGGCCGTCATGAACTGGAAAAACCGTGTTCAGGCCATCGGGGCCGGGCTTCTGCTGTACGTTTTCGCCGTGCCGCTTTCGGCGGCGGAAGTGCCCCCGCTCACCGGAAGGATAAACGATCTTGCGGGAATCGTGTCGCCTGAAACGGAATCCCGCATGGACTCTTCGCTTGCAGAGCTCGAACGAACGGACTCTACCCAGGTGGTGGTGCTCACGATGAAATCCATAGATGGGGCGCCTGTCGAGGAATTCGGCATTAAAGTGGCGGAAGCATGGAAGATAGGCCGGGAAGGGCTCGACAACGGCGTGATTCTCATCGTGGCGCTGGAAGAGCGAACGGTGCGGATAGAGGTCGGGCGGGGACTCGAGGGGAAGCTGACCGATCTGATGTCGGGGCGCATCATCCGCAATGAAATCGTCCCGCGGTTCAAGGATGGGGATTTCGACGGCGGTATTCTCGCTGGCGTCAACGCGATCGTTTCTGTGATAAAGGGAGAGTACGCGGCTCCCGCGGAGCAGGCTACTGAACGGAAGAGTCGCGGCGGTTCCCCGGTTTTCATGGTTCTGGTGGCGTTCTTCGTCATTACCTCCGCGCTCGGGGGTATTTCAAAGATATTCGGGGGCGTGTCGGGTGCGATCGGCCTGCCCGTTGCGGCGCTTCTGCTGGTCGGTGGCTTATCACTGGCCGCCGGCATTGTACTCGCCGTAGTCGGCTTTCTTTTCGGTCTGCTGATGAGCGCCATACCAAAAGGCGGTGGAGGACACGGCTTTTCGGGAGGAGGATTCGGCGGATTCGGTGGCGGCTCGGGCAGTTTCGGTGGCGGCTTCTCGGGTGGCGGGGGCGGATTCGGCGGTGGTGGCTCTTCAGGCAGCTGGTGAGGGATAAGGCGATGATCAGAAATGCTAAGAATTTTTTCAACGAATCCGAACGGAAGGGCGTCGAAGAGGCAATACACTCCGCGGAATCCAGAACTTCAGGCGAGATAGTCCTGATGATTGCCGATGAGAGCGCCCTCTATCGCGAGGCCGCGATGCTCGGATCGGTCGTGTTCGGCGTTTTCAGCGCCCTGCTGGCGGAAATGTTCATACGGAGCGTCATGCTTCATGAAGCTTTCTGGTCGGACGGCGCTTCGGGATTCATACTCCAGCTGTTGACGGCAAGCGCGACACAGGTCTCCGTCTGGACCTTCATACCATCGCTTACACTGTTTTATTACGTCTGGAAATACATTCTGATAAAATTACCGGGAATCAAGCTGCTGTTCGTTTCCAGGGCCCGGCTGGCCGAGGCGGTACGTGAGGGTGCGGTACGGGCCTTTTATGAGAAAGGGTTGTATAGAACACGGGATGAAACGGGAATTCTTATTTATATTTCTCTGCGTGAGCGCAGGGTCTGGATCCTCGGTGATCGCGGCATAAATGAAAAAATCCCCGCCGGATTCTGGGACAGTCTTTCGGAAGAAATCTCGTCAGGAATCCGCGAAGGGCGCGCGAGCGGCGTCATCACCTCCGTGATTGAAAAATGTGGAGCGGAACTTGCGCGGCATTTTCCGCGTAAGGCCGATGACACCGACGAGCTCGACAACCGGGTGACATATTAAGCGCATTCCGCCGGCTGATACGAAATGAATACCGCGTCTTTACCCGTTCTGCTGATGGCGACGGTGTGTTGTTATGTAGGGCTTTATTATCTTGTCATGTTCGTGAGGCTGCGTGACCAGAAGGAAAACCTGTTCTTCGCCCTCACCTGCCTGAGCATCGGCCTTTACGATGTTTTCTGCGCGGGGCTCTACGCTTCCCGGTCCGTCGGGGAGGGTATTGCCTGGCAGCGTCTGCAGTTCGCCAGCCTCTGCCTGTTTTCGGTTTCGATCGCATGGTTTGTGTATTATTTCACCCGGCATCCTTCGCGCCGGCCATTTATCGTATCGACGATATGGTTTTTAATACTTTTCACCGCCGGGATGACCATTCGTGGTATGTTGACGCTCTCCGCCGGCAGGCCCTCGATAAAACACGTCTCGTTTGCGGGCCTGGCAAGTGTCAGCTATTTCGAGGCCACTCCCGGTCCTCTGTATACGCTGCAGTACGCCTCTATGATCGCGCTTTCGGTTTTCCTGATGGTCCTGCTCGTCCGTCACTTCTCGGGAACGGGGGGCCGGCACCTCCGTCCGACACTCCTCGCCTTCGCGATCTTTTTCCTTTCCGCGATAAACGACGCGATGGTGGGCGCGGCCGTTTATCCCGGCATTTATGTTCTGGAGTACGCCTATTTGCTGATAATCCTCTCGATGAGCTACGGCCTGCTCAATACTTTTGTGGATCTGCACAACGAGGTCGGGGAGCTGAACGCCACCCTGGAAAAAAGGGTCGGGGAAAAAACGATCGACGTCTTTTTCAGGGACGTCGGAATGAAACTTTGCGCGCAAACCCTGGCCGATCTCTCTCCCTCTCAACGGACCGTACGCGGAACCGGCACAATGGAGCGCCTGGTGGAAGGAGGAGGGCGGGAAATAGCCGCCATGAGCAGGGATATAACCGTTCTCTCCAACCCCGACGAGCTGCTGAGGCGGATAGTCGAGAGGGCGGTGGAGATATCCGGCTCCGTTGCGGGGCGTTTATATCTGGCCGTTGAAAAGGGCGCGCCGGCCATACTCGCCGAGTTCCGTTCGCCCGGAGAGTCGCTCAAGGTATCGGAGCGGCTGGTGCGTGAGGCGGTGAAACGAGAAAACGATGAAACGGGAAAGGATGAAAAAAAAACCGGTCCTCACGGACACGAGCAGTATATCCCGATCCGGGGACGGGGGGGATGCATCGGGGTCATGTATCTTCGAAAGGGAAAAGACGGCGGGGATTTCGAGGAAAACGACGTGTATGTGCTCAGGGCTTTCCTCGAGGCCACATCCATCGCCATCGAAAACGCGCTCCTCTACCTGACGGTGAGGGAAACCATCCGCCCGGTGCGGAAGACGATCATCACCCCCGTTGTCGAGGAGAAGATTAAAAGGGCACTGGTTTATATCGCCGAAAATTTCACGTCCGACATCTCGCGTGAGGGACTTGCCGCTTCGCTCAGCATGCATCCCGACAGCCTCGGCAGGTTCTTCAGGCTGTACACCGGCAAAAAAATCAGTGAGTATATCAACGAGCTCCGCATAAAGAAGGTTGCGGTCGATTTGAGGAACGGCGACGAGAGCATTGTTCAGATCGCTTTTTCGGCCGGCTTCGAGAGCATCGCGACGTTCAACCGTGCGTTTTTCAAGGTGATGAAAACCACTCCGACCGATTACCGGGAGAGGCTTGTAAACGAGAGGTAAGTATGCGCCTTTTCAATTTCTGATTTCTCTGAAATTGACGAGACAGGAAACGAAATCCCTGGTATAAAACCGGCTGACAGTTGTCGTTGACGGTGGACGGGCCGCCGTGATGTCGGGCCGGGTCCATACCAAAAAACAGGAGCCGCCATGGAACTATATGGCCGCTCCGGGGACGGCATGGTGAAAGAGAACGGCCTGTATATCCTGGCGCACGATCTTGGCACGACCGGCAACAAATCCTGCATCTATCGACTTGGCGACGCCATCGAGCTCGTCGATTCAAGCCTCGTTGAATACTCACTTATAACAACCCCTGACGGCGGCGCCGAGGAGCGGGCCGATGACTGGTGGAACGCCGTATGTCTTGCCACCCGTACGATCATGGAACGCTCCGGCGTACGGCCGTCACAGATCAAGGGAATGGCCTTCTGCTGCCAGCTCCAGGGATCGGTGATGGTCGATGAGAACGGGACGGCCCTGCGCAATCCCATGGTCTATCTCGATGGTCGCGCGACCGCACAGATGGAACGTTACCTCTATAACGGACTGTTTAAGATAGACAAGTGGAACGCTTATAAGACACTTCGTTCGCTGCTGGTTACTGGTGGGCTGGCGGGTACGGCAAAGGACCCTCTATGGAAGTATCACTGGGTGCGCGAAAACGAACCCGAAATCTTCCGCCGCGTACACCGATGGATCGACGTGAAGGACTACCTGGTACATCGGGCTACCGGCAATTTCGCCATGACCTACGATTCCGCGCACCTCACCTGGGTGTTCGATACACGACCGGGAAAGCTTGAATGGTCGCGTTCGATGTGCTCGATGTTTGATGTCGAGATGCGGCACCTGCCGCCCGTGATAAAGTCAACCGATGTCGCCGGAAAGCTGACCGCGCGCGCGGCCTCGGAGATGGGCCTGGAGCCCGACGTCCCCGTGTTCGGCGGAGGCGGAGACACCTCGCTGATATCGATCGGGGCGGGTTGTCTTGACCGGTACGATACGCATATTTATATCGGAACTTCCGGATGGGTCGCGTCCAATGTCGAGCGGCGCATGGTCGATATAGGCAATTTCATCGCCTCGATCCTCGGTGCCATTCCGTCAGGCTATCTGTACGTGGCCGAACAGGAGACCTCCGGTCTCTGCCTGCAATGGTTCCGTGACCATCTGGCGCTCGATGAAATAGGCGTATACCTTGAAGCCCGGCATGTCTGCTGCGATCCGGGCAGCGTATATGAAAGTCTTTACCAGTTCCTGAACGACGTGGTCGCCCAGACCGAGCCCGGCGCGGGCAATGTTATCTTCACCCCGTGGCTGCACGGCAACCGTTCTCCGCGGGAAGACGCGTATGCGCGCGGAATGTTCTTCAACCTGAGCCTCTCGACCGGGAAGCGCCAGATGGTGCGCTCGGTGCTCGAGGGCGGGGCCTTCCACGCGAGATGGATGCTCGAGGCGGTGGAGCGCAGGGTGCCGCGACAGGAATCGCTTCGTTTCGTGGGGGGCGGGGCCAAGTCCGATGAATGGTGCCAGATAATGGCGGACGTTACCGGCCGGAAGATCGAGACCATCGAAAACACCCAGAACGCGGGCACCATCGGCGCCGCGGTGGTGTGCGCCGTGGGACTCGGGGCCATAGGATCCTTCGCCGAGGCCAAAGCCCTCATTCCGGTCAAGGAGGTCTTCATTCCGCGCGAAGAGTACCGCGCGATGTACGACCGGAATTTCCACGTATTCAAGGAGCTGTATCACCGGAATAAAAAGCTGTTCAGGCATTTGAATGATCGCGACCGATGACCGCGGCGGGATCGAATCCCGACATGGCGGCACGCGGAGACACGTACGAGCATATTGGAGGATTGAGATGAGCGACAAAACGAACAAGATGATACCCGATGGATATGCGATTTCACACTGGCCGGACACGGAGAGCCTGCTGGCGGGACTGTATGACCTCGCCAACAAGCAGCCGATGCATCCCATTAAACGGGAGAGCATGGAAGGATTTCTCCGGTACTTCGAGACAAAATGTGCCGGCTCGAAAAAAATCACCGCGGAGGCTCAGAAATTCATCCCCGGAGGGGTCCAGCACAATCTCGCGTTCAACTTTCCTTTCCCCCTCGCGATTACCCGTGCCGAGGGGGCTTATCTCTGGGACATTGACGGCAACCGCTACATCGATTTCTTACAGGCGGGCGGCCCGACGGTTCTGGGAAGCAACTACAAACCGGTACAGGAAAGAATAATCGAGCTCATCCGGGAAAGCGGTCCGGTAACGGGGCTGTTCAATGAATACGAGCTGAAGCTCGCCGAGCTCATCTGCAGGCTGATTCCTTCAGTCGAGATGTTCAGAATGCTCGCCAGCGGCACCGAAAGCGTAATGGCCGCGATACGCGCGGCGCGCACGTTCACCGGTAAGAAAAAGGTCATAAAGGCCGGCGGCGCGTATCACGGCTGGAGCGACCAGATGGTGTTCGGCATGCGCATTCCGGGGATCGGCTCGCTTGAGGCGCACGGGATTCCGGCCGGTTGTTATGCCGACACGCAGGAGGTTTTCCCGAACGATATCGACGGGCCGAACGGGCTTCTGGCGCTGCTCGAGCGCAATGAAAAAGACGGCGGCACGGCGGCCGTGATACTGGAACCGCTGGGCCCGGAAAGCGGCACACGGCCCGTTGTGTACGACTACAACCGCCGCGTCAGGGAGCTCTGCGACCGTTTCGGAACGTTGCTCATCTTTGACGAGGTGGTGACGGCCTTCCGGGTGGGGATACACGGAGCGCAGGGATTTTTCGGCGTCAAGCCCGACCTCACGGTGTTCGGGAAATGCGTGGCCGGTGGATATCCCGCGGCGGGAGGCGTCGGAGGACGGCGCGATGTAATGGAATGCTTTGCGGCCGGAATCCAGGGCATGAAGAAACGCGCAATGGTCGGCGGCACCCTTTCGGCAAATCCGCTTTCCTGTGCGGCGGGATATTTCGCGATCAAGGCCATGGAGGAGACCGACGCTCCCGTCCTGGCGGGAAGGGCCGGGGACCGTCTCACAAAGGGATTGCAGGAGATCATCCAGAGACGCGGACTGCCGTTTATCGCGTTCAACCATGGCTCGATCTGCCATCTCGAGACATCGGCCGCGATGCTCATGGACATCAACAATCCGAAGATTTTCACCGAGGTTACGGAACGTAAACACCTTATGGAGGAAATGGGCGCCGCTTTTACCGCGGAGGGAATAATATCGCTTGCCGGTTCGCGTCTTTATACGTCGATGGCTGATACGGACGACGTGATCGACGATGCGCTGGAACGCTTCGATCGGGTGCTCGCCTGCGTTGAAATCTAAGAGGTTTGCGGAAGAACGGGGAAACACAATGTTCCGGTAGTTTTCGACCGGGTGCCTTTAAGGAGGAATCCATGGGAAAATATGATGAATACAAAGAGAAAGTCGTGGAATACAGCCGGATGGTTTTTTCAAAGGGCTACACGGCCGGTTCCGGAGGCAATGTCTCGATCCTGATTGAAGGCGAGGACGCGCTGGCGATAACACCCTCCGGGAAGGACTACACCCGTTTTTCGCCGGCGGAGATTTGCGTTATCGGGCTCGATCTTACGCCCATCGAAGGTACCATGCGGCCTTCCATAGAGTCGGGGATGCATGCGGCCGTGTATAAAAACAGGCGGGATGTGAACGCGATCATACACGCCCACCAGACATTCGCGAGCGTGTTTGCCCTCATAAACGAACCGATACCGCCGCTCTTCGACGAGGTGCTCTTCAATCTCGGTCCGGTCATTGATATCATCCCCTATGCGCTCTCGGGAAGCCAGGAGCTCATAGAGAACGTCGCCGGAAAGCTCGGTAATCGCTGCAACTGTTACATTTTGCAAAACCACGGCGCGCTCAGCCTTGGTTCGAGTATGGAAAAGGCCTTCGGCAACATGGAGCTCTTCGAAAAGGCCGCGACGGTTTACCATCACGCTCTCTGCACGGGAAAGCCGATAAGCACGATTCCCGAATCGGTGGTGACGCCGATCTTCCAGCTTTTGCAGATGGGGCAGGACGCGGAGATTGCTCGGAAATCGGGGGAGAAAAAATAAAAAACTGGCCCGGAAACGGGAAACTGGAGGCCGTTAAATGGAAAAACAGGCGGTAAGGGTTTACGGCTATAGATGGATCATCATGGCCGCGTTCATGATCCTCAACGTGATAATTCAGATTCACTGGGTGGCCCTGGCCGCTATAACGGGTGAGGCGGCCGCGTTCTATTCGGTCTCGCCTCTTTCAATCGGCTTTCTTTCGATGATCTACATGCTGGTGTATATCGTGATGTGCATACCGGCTTCGTATGTAATCGACACGTACGGCTTGCGCGCGGGCATCGGCACGGGAGCGCTTCTTGCAGGCGTGTTCGGCTTTCTTAAAGGAGTTTACGCGTCCGATTATACCATGGTGACCATCGCGCAGCTCGGGCTCGCCGTCGCGCAGCCGTTCATCCTGAACGCATACACGAAACTGGCGGCTCAGTGGTTTCCGGTGGATGAAAGAGCGACGGTATCCGGTCTAGCCTCGCTCGCGCAGTATCTTGGAATCATCGTCGCGCTGGGGGTGAGCCCGTTCCTTTTTGCCGCCAGAGGAATGGAGGGAATGCTGATGATTTACGGAATCATCACACTTGCCGGTTCGGTGATATTCCTCGTCATTATTCGTGAACGCCCGCCGACGCCTCCCGGAGCCGACGAGAGCATGGAACGCTATCCGTTTTTCGCGGGCCTGCGCCATATCCTGGGGCTCAGGGACATGCGGCTGCTCCTGGTGCTCTTTTTTATCGGCCTCGGCATCTTCAACGCGGTGACCACCTGGATCGAGCAGATCCTCGCACCCCGTGGGATTACGCCCGAACAGGCGGGGATCATTGGCGCGATCATGATGATCGGCGGCATACTGGGTGCTTCCATCCTTCCCGTCCTTTCCGACAAGACGCGGAAACGCCGGCCGTTTCTCGTGGGCGCGATGATCGCCATGGTTCCGGGCCTGCTCGGCCTTGCTTTCGCGACCCAGTTCTGGCTCATACTTGCCTCTTCATTCGTGCTGGGTTTTTTCATCATGAGCGCGGGTCCAATCGGCTTCCAGTACAGCGCCGAGGTAAGCCATCCCGCCCCGGAATCGATCTCCCAGGGAGTTTTGCTGCTCGCCGGTCAGATATCCGGGGTCATTTTCATCTTCGGCATGGACGCCTTCCGCTCCGGGGAAACGGGCTCAATGACACCGTTCATGGTCATCTTTATGGCGCTCGTGATCGGGAACGCTTTACTGGGCCTCAAGCTTCGTGAATCGAGAATCGGCGGTGCCGCGTGATCGTTCGTTTCTGGGATATGGACCACACCCTGCTCGACAACGACTGCGATGTTTCCTGGAAGTTGTTTCTCATCGAGAAGGGAATGGCCCCCCGGAGCGACCTGGAACGTATCGTTCATTTCTGGGAAGAGTACGAGAAGGGGATGCTCGATCCCGTTTCATTCAACGAATTCCAGCTTCGTGAGTTCGCGGGAAAAACCGTCGGCGAGATCGGGGTGCTTGCGGACGAGCATTTTAATAAGGTAGTCCGCGACAAGCTGTACGGGGATGCGCGGAAAATGATAAAAGATCAACGCGAGGCCGGGGACGTCACCTGTATGATCACCGCGACGAACGTCGCTATAGCATCGCCGGTGGCCGTTTATCTTGGCTTCGATTCCATCATCGCCACCGTGCTCGAGATCTCCGATGGCAGGTATACCGGAAATATCTCGGGCGAATACTGTGTCGGCGCGGGAAAGATACCCTTTATGCGCGAGTTCTGTGCCGACAGGGGATCAGATCTCGATGAGTCGTATTACTACGGCGACAGCATCGCCGACCTCCCCGTGCTCGAGGCCGTCGGCAACCCGGTCGTCGTGAATCCCCGGGAGAATCTGCGGCGCATCGCGCTCGAACGCGGATGGCCCGTCATGGATTTCGACTGATCATCCCCCGGTCCTTTTCCCGACCGTTAAAGCGATGATGATGGCCGAGAGCGCGTGAAAAAAGACAAGGGTGTAGCCCGTCGGGAGATCCATCCCGTAAGAAACCGCGATGGACACAAGGTTGATCGCCACGCCGATGCCCCAGGCGAACAACAATGGATGGGTGCCTGTACATCCGGGCGCCATTCCGGTTTCGCCCAGGACAAGGGCGATGTACGCCGGCGAGAGCAGTATCGCGAATACGATGAGCACCCCGGCAAGACGCACCGAACTGGTGACCGTGACGGCGAAGGTAATGAAGAACATGACTTCACGCAGGCCTTCAGACGCCTTTTTTTCGATGATGAATATGATCACGCCCAGGAGGCCGTACAGGACAGCGGTTGCGAGCACCTCGTCTATTCCGGTAAAAAGAATGTCATATGCCATCAGGTTCTGGAACTCCTCCATACCGTGCGGTGATCTGGATAGAAGTATGAACACCCCCGCGATCCCGAGCGCGTATATGAGGCCTATCACCGCTTCAAGATGCGCCGCGCGCCTGTCGGCGGTCCACACCATGAGGCCTCCCGCGAGCGCACAACCGAGCGACAGCGGATACAGGAACTCTCCGCGGAAGAAGAAAAGAGAGATGGCCGCCCCGAGGGCGGCCATCTGGCCGATGGCCAGATCGGTAAAAATTATTCCGCGCCGGATAATCCGAATCCCGAAATAGGAATGAATACCCAGCAGCACGAGCGACACGAGGAAAGCCGGCAGAAGGATCGCGCTCATCGTCCCAACCTCCCGGCGATGGTCTCGAACAGCGAGAAAATATCACTCGCCTCACGAACGGCTCCGATGTCGTGCGGAAGAATGATCATGCGCGCCCCGGTCCTTTCGGCAAGCATACGGGCGGGCTTTGAAGGATTATAAACATCCTGCAGAACCAGGTCGAGCTTCTCCACCCGTGAACGGTCGATGAGCGATTCGATGTGACGGGATGAGGGTGGAATACCGGGCAGGGGCTCGATCGTCCCCACGATTATCATCCCGTAACGTCGCGCGAGATAATTGAACAGGGTATGGTAAGAAACCGCCTTTACGCCCCCGAGTCTTTTGAAACGCGCATCCCATTCCGCGAGCCGTTTCCCCCACTCGGCGCGGAACGCGTTCAGGTTGGCCTGGTACACGGAGCGTCCTTCGGGATCGAGAATAATCAATCTCGACGCAATGGCCGCGGCGATCGGCGCGACGTTGTGCGGATCCAGCGCGTAGTGGGGATTTCCTTCAGGGTGCACGTCCCCGCCGGCGCGGGAAACGTCGGTGGGGACCTCGATCAGCGTTACCGCGTTCGAGAGATCAAGAAGGCCTTCGCGCCCCTGTTGTATTCGGGCGTTCCGCGATTCCCTGACAATCGGCGGCAGCCAGCCTGTCTCGAGCTGTGCGCCGTTCATGATGAGCAGGTCGGCGTCGCGCGCTTTGCCGATAAGCGACGGCCTCGGCACGACGAAGTGCGGGTTCCAGTTGCCCCGGGAAAGCGACAGGGTTTTTACCCGTTCCCCGCCGATCCTTTCCGTCAGATCGGCGATCCATGGATAGGTACAGGCCACGTTGAGTCGCGCTTCGGCCCTTGAAGCGAAAAGTGTCATGAGCGTGAAAAAAATCGTCATAATCCTCGGCATCTCGTTCCCTCCGTTCGCCTAGAAGCTGTGGGCGCCATGCGCGCCGATCGCCATGTTGAATTGCAGTACAAGCTCGTTGTTTACCCGTTTCTTCTCGCCTTCGTAGAGATAGGATGAGCGGTCATGACCGTACTGAAGACGGATGCGCGCGAACTCGGAAGGGCTGAATTCCAGCATGCCGGTGTAGCACACAAGGTTTTCGGGGAGATCGGTGTCGGCGGTCCCGACTTTGATCTCATTCTTATTAATGAGATCGTACCGGAAACCGACGCGCCAGCGCTGCGCGAAACGCAGGATAAGCTGGGTATAGAGACCGGATTGTTTTTTTCCGAGTTCCGCCTTCGCCCCCAGGATATCATATCTGTCTCCATCGAAGATTCGATACAGGTATTCACTCTGGAGCGAGATATATCGGTAGGAATCGAGAAGGTACTTCAGCGTCAGATCGCCGCCGACTATAGAGGTGATCCCGTGTATCGCGTGCCCTTCGGGATTTGTATTATCGTCAACATCATGATTAATCCGTGTAGTCCCGTGCGCGATGGAGCCTCCCATCAACACGACGAAATTCCCGAGATCAAAAGATGTTTTGAGGTATCCCGTATAGAGTTCAGGTCCGACCGCGTCATCGACCGAGTTGGTACCCGATGCGTCCTCGAATCCTTCGGCCCCGAAGCTCGCCTCGTTTTCACCCGAAAGGACTTCTCCACCCACGAGCAGATAGAACGGTACTGGAGCGAGCAGGGTCAGGCGGGCTCCCTTTTCAAGCAGGCCATGATCGCCGAAGAATGCCTTGTAGATCAGCGGCTGGTTCGCGAAATCCCGGTAATGTGAATGTTGCTCGTTAATTCGACCGAAGGAGCTCAGGAACTTGCCCGCTTTCAGCTGGAGTCCTGATGGAAGCGAGCGTGTGGTAAAGAATGCTTCCTCCACCTCGAAAGACTCCTCGCTTAAATGGAAGGTGGCGAAGAGATCGAAGTACGGGTCGACAACGGAATACAGCGAGAGTTCGGCATAATTGAAGTTGAATCCGTTTTTTGCGTTCAAAGCCGCGTGCTCATTCCCGTGTTCATCATCCGCGTGAGCATGAATGAGGCCTGGAACTTCAAGCGAGGAGTAGCGTTCATCGCCGATATCACGCCCCGCAAGCGAAAAGTCTGCGATGAGCGAAATATCGGGAACGAATTTACCCTGTGAGAACGGGGCGCTTATCGGTTCGTTGTAGGCGTTCCTGCGTCTTTCGGTTTCAGCCACAGTTGATGCTTCCTGTGCATTGACAATGTTGTACGCAAAGATGAGCATTATTGCAAAAATCAGTTTTTTCATAGACTTCTCCTGAATAAAGTATGGTTCCACGGTGCCGGGCCGCGAAATGCGATATACTGTACGATTTGTTACGAAGTATCAGGAAAAGCGATGCGGAGGGGCGTTTGGAAAGCAGAAGCCATAGAGCTCGAAAAGGGATACCGTAGTAACGTTTTCCCGCGGGATTACATCGGTGCTGATATGAATCGCCGACAGTGGGGCGGGAGATTCATCGAACGGGCCATTACATTCAATCGTGAAATGGCAGACCGGGCAGTCGCTGTGGCGCTGACCGTCGTGATGGCCGTGAAAGCCGCCGACTATGATCGCCAGGAGAAAAATGACCGTTAAAAGGGTCCCGGTGCCGCGGCGATTCGATGCCTGGGATTTAAATCCTGCCATATCGATATTGAAAATCTAGTTTCGTGCGCATCATATCATAGGATGGGTCATATAAAGCAGCGATCATTGTTTGAGAAGCAGACCGTCGATAATTGACCTCACACGGTTCATTATGCTCTGATAGTCTCCTTTTCCCGGATATACCGGTTCAGCGAAGTGAAGCCTGATATTCCCGGGACGTGGAAGCATTCTTCCGAACGGGAATGACTCAAAAGCGCCGCTGATGGCGAGCGGAACCACGGGCACGTTGAGTTCCTTACTGAGTATGGCGAATGTCTTTTTAAAGGCCCCGAGTCTTCCGTCACGGCTCCTGGTTCCTTCCGGGAATATGACAACGTTTTTCCCGTTTTTCAGGACGGCTGCCGTCATGTGCATGGCGGCCTTCAGGTCCTTCTCGAAATTGATTATGATAATATTACGTGAAAGAGTACCGGCAATCCTGGTGATAAGATGTTTGCTGTTGGCGATGAAAAACGTCCTTTTCAATATTCTTCTGGGCATGACGAGCATGAGCAAAAAGGCGTCAAGATAGCTCTGGTGATTGGGGGCGATGATAAAAGGAAGATCCGGGAGCGTTTCAATCCCGTTGTGCTTGAGGCGAAAGAAAATGCGGACTACCGGGAGAAGAAGCCCCCTGAGGACCGCCGGAACGAGCAGGCGTGGCTCGGGAAGTCCGACCTCTTCACCCTCCGCGAAGATCAGCTCCCAGTTGACAAGTTCGTCGGATGCCATTCGTGTCTTCCTTAGCCGGATGATCTCGGCCAGTTTTTTCGGATTTGCGTTGGACGCAAGGTCCATTTCCGAGAGTTTCAGGCCGAAGACCGTTTCACAATATGCCATGAGCTCAACCTTGTTGAGCGAATCCATCCCGAGATCCATTTCAAAATGGTCATCCGGATGTACGGCGAGCCCGGTCAGACGGCCGAGAAAACTTTTGAGCAGTCGGTATTCCTCGAATTCCGGCTCGGGGAACGCCGATTTTTTAATGGAATCGGATGAAAAATAGTCCTTCAAAAGATGACGACGCAGCTTTCCGAGACGGGTTCGTGGCAGCTCCCTGTTCGTCAGCGCGATGTTGAGTATTCGGCGGTACGGGGGCACTGAAAGGTTGTATCTGTCTATGGCCTTCCATTTTATCATTTCCTGTATGTTGCTTATTCCTCGCTTCTTCGCATAAACAAGACCGGGGTTTATGAGTGCGGTGAGTTGACCGTCGCGGAGCAGTACGGCGATATCGGCGATGAGCGGTGTCAGCGCTTTCAGCCGGATTTCGATCTCCTCGGGGTTGATGTTTTTCCCGCTGGCCAGAACGATCATTTCATCCTTTCGACCGGAGACGGTTATGAATCCGTCACTGTCGATCGATCCGGCATCTCCCGTGAAGAACCAGCCGTCACGAATTACACGGGCGGTCGCCGCCGGTTTTTTATAGTAGCCTTTCATCACGTTTCGGCCGCGTACGGCGATCTCGCCGTCGATTATCCTCACCTCGGTATTGGGCATCGGCAGCCCGACCGAGCCGGGCTTTATTCTGTCGAACCTGTTGAACGATATAAGCGGAGCCGTTTCGGTCAGTCCGTAACCTTCAACCAGTTTAAAACCCAGAGCGCGCAGGTCACGGGCGGTGTTCTTGAGGAGCGGAGCGCCGCCGGTGAGATAGGCATGGATGTTGCCGCCGAAGGCGTTCTGAACTTTTTTAAAAAGGATTCCGCTCAGCGTCAGGTTGTCGATGGAGCGTGAGATCCTGAACAGCGCCATGGCCGGGATGCTGGCCTTTATCTTCGTCATGAGTGAGGCATGGAAGGCATCGTAGAGCCGGGGAACCCCGAGAAACATGGTGATTTTATGCCGCTTGAGCGTTGCAAGGATATCCTCCGGATTAAGGCTTCTCGCGAAGGCGATTGTGGCCCCCATGTAAAGAGGACAGAGAATAGTGCCCTGGAGGGGGAAAATGTGATGGAAAGGAAGTATTGCGAGCATCCTGTCTTCAGCCGTCAGCATTCCAAGGCCGGTGATTGACTCGATGCTTGCAAGCAGGTTATCGAAGGATAACATTACACCCTTGGCGTTCCCGGTAGTACCGGATGTATAGAGAATCGCGGCGGTGGCATTGAGATCCCTGATCCGGAGCGATTCGAGCGGAGGGCAGGGGATTGTCGTTATATCCTCGAAGACGATGATGCTCGGCCTTTTGCGGATTTTTTTTACTGCGGAATCGAGGGCGGTAAGACAATTCCTGCTGGTGAACACAACGGTGGGAGTCGAATCCTCGAGTATCGCGCGGGTGTCGGATGATGGAGACATGAAATCCATCGGAACCGCGATCCCTTCTTTGAGCCATATGGCATAAAAGGCGTAAATCCACTCCGGGCGGTTCTCGGATAGGATAGCGACGCGGTCGCCTCTCCTTATATGGATCAGCTTTGAAAACATGTTGATCCTATAAAGCAGTTCGTCATAGCTTATCGCGGAGTCTCCGAAGATAATCGCCGTTTTACCGCCCCCTTTCAGCATCATATGCATACCGCCTTCCGTGTTTGATATCATAATGTCATACTGACCGGTAAATACCGGTACGCACCTCCTTCGCGAAGGGAAACAATCAGGTAATTGATTCCGGAGGAGGTCATTTGACGATAGCTTTACCGGAAAATCATATACGCCCGACAGGTTAAAGACAAGTAAATATTCTCCGTACATCCGATCGGGTGATTTCAATTTTCGGCGCGATCCAGGATGGTCGGAAAGCGTTATTTTGATTGATTTTAAAGGGGGGCTCGAATAGGTTACCAGCGAATATATCTTTCCCGGTAAAACAAAAGGCGGAAAACAATGACGTTATCAGGTGCTCAGCTGGAGAGATACGCCGAAGTTCTGCTGTGGGGACTTTCACTCGGACGTCGTAAACCGATTGGACCGTATGAGGAGGTGCTTGTCAATTTCGACCTGGAATCACTTCCCCTGGCCGAGGTGCTCCATCGTGCCCTCACCGAACGGCGTATCAACGTGGTGTTGAGGGTCATGCCCACTCCGATTGTCGAGCGAAACTTTTTCCGGTTTTCCGATCGTAAACAGAGAAAGCACATCCCCTCCGGTGAAAAAGAGCTGTACGGTAAGCTCTCGGGCAGCGTTTATCTGCATGCCCCCTCGTCGCTCACGCATCTGCAGGGAATCGATCCGAAGGCGATGAACGACGCCGCCGTAACGAGAAAAGCCATGAGGGAGATACTGAACAGGCGGGAAGACAAAGGCCTGTTCGGCTGGACGCTGTGCACATATCCGACGGAGGCGCTCGCCTCACAGGCGGGCCTGAGCATAAATCAATATGCCGGCCAGGTGGTTAAGGCGTGCATGCTCAACGAGAGGAACCCGGTGAGCCGCTGGGAACAGATTTTCCGTTCGGCCGGTGAAGTGAAAAAATGGCTCAATGCATTGAAAATAGACAGGATCCGGATCGAAAGCCAATCCATGGATTTGCTGCTGAGGATGGGTGAGCGCCGGATTTTCATCGGAGTAAGCGGAAGGAACATCCCTTCTTTCGAGATTTTCACGTCGCCCGACTGGCGGGGAGCGCGCGGAGAGTATTACGCGGACCAGCCGTCTTTCCGGAACGGTAATTTTGTAGAAAAGGTTCGACTCATTTTCGAAAACGGGAAGGTGACAAAGGCAACGGCCGCCAGGGGACAGTCCTTCCTCCGGGAGACCCTGTCGATGGATCCCGGGGCGGCGAGAATCGGGGAGTTCTCGCTTACCGACAAACGTTTCTCGAAAATCGACCGGTTCATGGCCGACACGCTGTTCGATGAAAATTACGGTGGCCCCCATGGCAACTGTCATATCGCTCTGGGCAGTTCATACACCAATGCATATGCCGGAAACCCCTCGGCGCTGACGGCGATGGACAGGAAGGCGCTCGGGTTCAACCAGTCGGCGCTCCACTGGGACCTGGTTAACACGGAGAGAAAGCGGGTGAGCGCAACGCTTCACAGCGGCAAGACGCTTTGCATTTACGATAATGGTGAATTTCGTCTGTAAACAATCGGTGATAAATGGTGGCGATTGCATGGATGACCGGCTGAAAATGCTGAAAAACGTCAGTCTTTTTTCAAAGCTCAAGCAGAGCGAGCTGGCGGTTATCGCGCAATACAGCGAAACCTCGCGCTTCGAGGCGGGGAGTGTGGTATTCCGCGAATCCGAGGCCGCGGATGCGCTCTTTGTCATTCAATCGGGTGAAATATCGATCAACAGGGAAACCGAAGGGGAGACCAGCTGCATCGCCACGTTTATTGACGGCGAAACCTTCGGAGAATTCGACCTTTTCGAGAACAGTCCGCGGACGGCGACCGCCATCGCGGAGAAAGAATCCGTCATCCTGCGCTTCCCATCGGCCGGTACCATGTTCAACGAGCTGCTCGAACGTCATGCCGAGATGGCCGCACGCATTCTTCACCGTTTCCTTGCGACCGTTGCCGGAAGGATACGCTACACCAACAGCCTCATCTCGGAGAAGACGGGATGGGTCGAGGACCTGCGAAAGCAGATACATTACGACAAGCTTACCGGACTTTTCAACAGATCATACCTTGATGAAGAAGTGATGCCAATGCTCAATCGCGAAGAAGGCAGATTCGCGATTCTCGTAATAAAGCCGGACAATTTTAAAGAGATAAACGACAATTACGGGCACGAGGCGGGCGACAGGGTCTTAAAAATGCTCGCGAAGGCTTTCGGCGAGACAATCGGCGTTGAAAACATCGGCATACGATTTCGCGGCGATGAATTCCTCTCGGTACTCCCGGGCTCCGATGTCGCTGAAGTGATGGAGTGCGCCGAACGCCTGCAGAAAGCGTTCCGGTCGGTCGATGCGGCGACCGTAACGGGTGACACGGATTTCATCATGACGGCGAGCGTAGGAATCGCCATGTGCCCGGAACATTGCGGGTGCTCCGAT
Organism: uncultured Leptospirales bacterium; assembly: GCA_964625625.1. Classification (GTDB taxonomy): domain Bacteria; phylum Spirochaetota; class UBA4802; order UBA4802; family UBA5368; genus MVZN01. The sequence goes on from CAZVEG010000037.1 coordinate 26,878, forward strand.
TCAGTACGTACCGCTTTCGAAAAAATGCTGGAAGCGCGTAATTCCGGCGGTAACGCAATAAAGACGACCGGTTATGCGGAATGATTGGAGAGCCCGGGTGAAATGAATTCAGTTTACGAATTTTTAAGTTCAATAAAAATATTTTCTTTGCTCCGGGAGCGGGAAATAAGGGAAGTTCTCAATTATCTTGAGGAGGTAAAGGTCTCAAGCGGAAGCGTGCTTTTTCGGCAGGGTGACGAGGGTAACGAACTGTATATCGTTCGAAGGGGAAGCGTGGCAACTTCAATTTCCCTGCCCGACGGCGAAAGCCGCGAGATCGCCGTGTTTAAAAGCGGGGACTTTTTCGGTGAGATGTCCATCTTCGAGAACGCGCCCCGCTCCGCAACCTGTACCGCGCGGGAAGACAGCGTTCTTTTCATGCTGCATCAGAATTCAATTTTCAAGATCATCGAAAACCACCCGGAAACGGCCCAGAAAATAATGTATCGTATGCTGAACATAACGACGCAAAGGCTCAGAAATACCGGCGATTTCCTTTTCGATATGGTGCAATGGGGGGACAAGGCACGAAAGAGGGCTATTACCGACGAAATGACGGGCGTTTACAACCGGCGCTTTCTCGACGACTCGCTGCACCAGTATCTGGAAGAGGCCAGGAAAAGCGGTGAGCCGCTTGTGCTGGTCATGGTCGACCTCGATTATTTCCGGCAGATAAACGAACAGTACGGCCACGAAACGGGCGACGGTGTGATCCGCGACGTGGTGGAGGTGTTCAAGCGACACCTTCATGATAAAAACATCATAGCTCGCTACGGCGGCGACGAGTTCACATTTTTGCTGCCGGGGGTCGGGAAGGAGCGGGCACTCTCCCTGTGTGATGCGATTCGGGCCGACGTCGAAAATCTTGAAACACTCTCGCGCTTCGATGGTTCGATCAAGAAAGTAACCACCAGTCAGGGACTGGCGTCATTTCCTGAAAGCGCCGATGATATTGATTCCCTCAAGAAAATGGCCGACAATGCGCTGTACCGCGCCAAGGAAGAGGGCCGAAACAGAGTCGTATGTTCGTGACAGAAGCTAGGCTTCGACAGGCCTCCCATTAAAAAGCCCGCCCCAATGTGCTCCGGTTTTCTGAAGCATTGCTGGAATTGTATTTGATATTTAAAGGGACAGTGTAAATATCGATTGACAGTGAATGTAGTTTATAATATGAACTGTATTCATTATATAATTCATTTTCATTGCCTCACTTGTCGGGTATCCCTGCCGGAGGCAATGCCCCGGCAATGAACGAGTTTCGGATACATCGTTTCAACCCATTATCGAGAGGGAGGTATTATCAATGTACAGTGATCTGAAAGGCAAGACGGCATTGATTACCGGTGCCGGCAAGCGAACCGGAATGGGGTACGCAATCGCGCGGAAGATGGCGTCGTGCGGCGCGAACATCATTATCGCCGATCTTGGCGTACAGGACAGGGACAGTGCGATAAAGACCGCGCCCGCCGCGGAAATGACCGAAATATGCAGGGAACTGGAGAAGGAATACAGGGTAAGAACCCTCGCCGTACCCGTCGATGTCTGCAGCACGGAATCGGTAAACTCAATGATCGACGCGATAAAAAAGGAGTTCGATCATGTCGACATACTCTGCAATAACGCCGGTGCCGCATTCGGCGTTCCGAATACCCTCGGTAATTATGATGAAAACCTGTGGCTCAAGACGATCGACGTCAACCTGAACGGGACCTACAGGGTAACGAAGGCGGTACTGCCGCTGATGGCGGGAAAGCCGGGCGCGATTGTAAACACCGCGTCCCGCGCCGGAAAATTTCCTCCGCTCTTCAACGGCGCCTATGCCTGTGCGAAGGCCGGTGTAATAATGTTTACGAAAGTCATGGCAAAGGAGATGGGCGGGCTCGGCATACGGGTGAACGCGATTTGCCCGGGCCAGGTGTATACGGACCTGTTGAAATGGCAGCTTGAGCTTGAGTCGCAGTTTTTCGGGAATACGTTCGAGGAACGGAAAGAGGAGATGGCCAGGGAGATACCGCTGGGCTTTATCGGTGAGATCGAAGACGCCGCGAACCTTGTTACATTTCTGGCATCCGAGGAATCCCGATATATAACCGGGCAGGCGGTGAACCTGTGCGGCGGACAGCTTATGGAACTGTGATGTATTCGTGCGGAACGTCGAACACGACGATGCCCGTTTATAAATCATTCTGAAACGGAAGGAGGCATTTATGCCGGAAAGTATCGCGAGCAATATTCCACAGGTCAATCAGGTCGGAGTGGTGGTCCATGATGTCGAAAAGGCCGCCAGGTTCATGGAAGAAGTATTCGGGATTAAGTTTCTTACGTTTCAAATGCCCGAGGCAAAGGCCTATCTTCGCGGCAAAGAGGTCAGCTTTGTCACCAAGATCGGTCTGGCCCGTGTCGGAAATATAGATCTCGAGCTCATGCAGATAGTTCAGGGTGAGCATATCGTGAAAGAGTTCCTCGAAAAGCACGGCCCGGGCATTCACCACCTCGGGATCTACGTTGATGATCTGAACAGGGAGGTTAAGGACTGGACGGACAGGGGTGGGAAAGTTATACAGAAAACCGCGCATCCTGACGGTATCGGAACGGCCTATCTCGATACCGAAAGCGAGCTCGGCTCCCTGTACATCGAGCTGGTAAAGCTCTGA
>CAZVEG010000038.1:0-29348 GCA_964625625.1 uncultured Leptospirales bacterium
GAATTCTATCGTCTGTCCCGGCTTCCAGGAGGGCGGAATTTCCCATCGCGCCAGGCCGACCCCCTCCATCCTGAATCCGAACGGTTTCCCCGGTTCGATTATGCGTATTCGAAGATAATACACGTACAATTTCCCGCCGCTCCGAAGGCCGTCGACGGCCCAGAGTCGATCCCGCTCGGCACGTTCGCCGGGCCTGAGCTTGATGAACTGCGCGACCCGCCCGTTCTCCCGATGGAAGGTGAATGGAAGATCGCGTATATTGTCCGTTGAAACGGCGGGCGTGAAGGCAAGCGAATTGGATATCATGGAACGTACATCGGCTTTTTCGGAGAAAGTCGCCGACGCCGAAACCCGTCCCTTCCATTGGCCGAGAATCGTATCACCGAAGGTCCATAAAGTGGTGTCCGCGTCCAGGATGATCGGCGTTACACCGTCCTGCCCCAGCACCGACTCAAGCCTGGAAGCGCCGAAAATCCCGAGATTTTCGGAGGCTCCGGAGCATCCGGAGAGAAAAATCATCGCCGCCGAAACGAAGGCGAGGCCCATCAGGCGGCGGGACGGCATCTAATCCTCCTTCCCGCCATGTACCATCGGCACGAAGCGCACATACGTGACGGTCCGCCGGATCGCCGTTTCTCCGCGCTTTTCGACGACGACCAGTTCCTGGTTGTACTCTCCCTCCGGGGCGACCAGTATCCCCCCGTCGACGAGCTGGTCGATCAGGGATTGGGGTATGCGCGGCGGGCTTGCGGTCAGCATTATGGCGTCGAACGGCGCCTTCTCCGGCCAGCCGCGATAGCCGTCTCCCACACGCGCGCTCACGTTCGCATAGCCCATGTTCTTCAGTCTCAGGGCCGACGCCTTACCGAGCGGTTCGACCAGCTCGATCGTATACACCTCTTTCGCGAGAAGCGACAATACGGCCGCCTGGTATCCCGAACCCGTTCCGATCTCGAGCACCTTCTCGTTTCCGTTCAGGCGGCACAGTTCGCTCATCAGCGCAACGATATAGGGCTGGGATATCGTCTGGCCGTACCCGATGGGGAGCGGATGATCCTCATATGCGGCGGTGATATGCTGGTCCGGCACAAAACGGTGACGCTCCACGGAACGCATGGCCGCCAGGACGCGTTTATCCGTCACTCCCCTGGCCTCGATCTGCTTTTTCACCATATTGTCCCTGAGATTTTCCAACGATACCTCCTTGCCCGCACCGCAGACGAAACACACGGAGGCGGTGAGCGCGAGCATGCACGAACCGCACGGTATCCGTCTGATAGTGAATACCCCCCGGATACGGCTCAATATCCCCATTTGTTTACCGGCCCCCGTGATTCTGTTGCGGCAATGTTAAAGCCGAAGCACACCCGCTCTCCGGAACCCCGCCATGGAAAGAGCATGGGAAATCCCGCGATACCGCCGATACCATTCAGCATCGTACAATACGTACGACAGGTCGAAGCGTACGCGTCTATAATGTAAACATACATCCCGCATGTATCAATCATAAAACCATTCCGGAACGTCCCCCGGGTGCGATTGGCGGTGCCGGACGGTCAGCCGGCATGGAGGTCTCCCCAGGTACCGGTATTTTAATCTTGACATTACATATACTTTACGGCTAATAGCTGAGAAATACAGGTGTGTAAAACGCTGGAGTCAGCGGTATTTCCCGATCCTTCCGTGAATGTCCCGCAACGATCCGGTAACGAGGTAATTTTATTCGCGGTCGTAATTCTCCTGAATACAGAGTCGATTAATGCAACAGATCATCACCGGCATCATAGCCTCCCCCGGAATAAAGATCGGCAAGGCCTATGTTTATCACGGCTCCAATCTCATAATACCCAAGTATACCGTCGAGCCCGACAGGGTGGAGGCGGAGCTGGACCGGTACAGGCAAACGCTCGAAAAGACGAAGAGCGATATAAAGGCCATCCAGGAACAGATATCCAGGAGCCTTTCGCGCGATATGGCAGACATTTTCTCGAGCCACCTTATGGTCCTCGAAGACCCCATGATAACCGAAAAGGTGGTGCACAATATACGCGAAGACCGGAGAAACGTCGAATGGGTCATAAACGAGATTTCGATGGAGCTCATCCAGAGCCTGTCCTCCATCGAGGACGTTTATCTCAGGGAACGCATCGTCGACATCTCCGATATCCACAAGCGTCTCATCAACAATCTTCAGAAAACGAGCGCCCCGTCCCTGCCGAACCTCGATGAGGAGGTCATCCTGTTCTCGGCCGATCTTACCCCCTCCGATACGGCCATGATGAACAGGAAGTACGTTCTCGCCTTCGTCACCGATACCGGTGGCCGCACCTCGCATACCGCCATCATGGCCCGGGCGCTCGAGATCCCTGCGATCGTCGGCACCATTAACGGCACCTCCATGGTCAAGGACGGGCAGATGGTGATCGTCGATGCCCTGCACGGCAAGGTTATCGTCGAGCCGACCACCGAACAGATAGACGAATACACACGGTACCAGGAAGACCTCCTGCTCCTCGATGCCGAGCTTGCAAAGCTCACTCACCTGCCGGCCACGACCATCGACAACGAGGTCTGCCACATCTACGGCAACATCGAGATACCGGAAGAGATGAAGATGATGAAGGAGCACGGGGCGCAGGGCATAGGCCTGTACCGTTCCGAATTTCTTTTCCTCGACCGGTCGCTTCCCGACGAGGAAAAACAGTATGTGGCCTACAAAAAGGTGCTGGAGTTTTTCAAGCCGATGCCGGTGACCATACGCACGCTTGACGTGGGCGGTGACAAGATCTACGCCTATAACAAGACGGTGAAGGAACGCAACCCGTTCCTGGGATGCCGCGCCATACGATTCAGCCTGGAAAACGAATCGCTGTTCCGCACCCAGCTTCGCGCCATTCTTCGGGCGAGCGTTTTCGGGAACACCCGGCTCATGTTTCCCATGATCTCAACCGTCGAGGAAATCATCAAATCCAGAAACATCCTGTACGAGACCATGGATGATCTGCGCCGGGAGAAAAAAGACTTTGATGCCGAAATACCGGTCGGCATCATGATAGAGGTGCCTTCGGCCGCGATAAACGCCGACCGGCTGGCGGCCCACTCCGACTTTTTCTCGGTGGGCACCAACGACCTGGTCCAGTACACGCTCGCCGTAGACCGGCTTTCCGAAAAGATCGCCTATCTTTATAATCCCCTCAATCTGTCGGTGCTGCGCCTTCTGCGTCACATCGTTGAGGCATCGAGGAAATACGAGATACCGCTTTCGATCTGCGGAGAGATGGCGGGCGAACCCCGCTATACGGTCCCGCTACTCGGGCTCGGCTTCAGGAATTTTTCCATGGGGACCGCCTTCATGTACCAGATCAAGCGCATTATCCGCTCCGTAAACATAGACGAATGCGAGGCGATCGTGGAGGAGATGATAAAGCTCGACGTAACCGAAGAGATCGAGAAGACCCTGCTCGAATACCTCGGCCGGAAATTCCCGACCATGCTCTTCTGATACCCCGTGATGAAGCTCTATCGCCAGCTGGCCGAGTATTACTTCGCCATAGAGAGCAACCACAGGGACATACGGGATGATACCGCCCTCATAACCGAGCTCCTCGCCGGCAAGGCTGATCCCTCGCTCCTCGATCTCGGTTGTGGCACGGGCGAACACCTCTCACTCCTCGCCAGGCACGGCGTCCGCTGCACGGGCCTCGACTCGAGCGCCGAGATGCTGAAGATAGCCCGACTGCGTTTCCCTTCCGGAATCGAGTTCATCGAAAAGAACATGCTCGGCTTCGATTATTTCGAAGCCTTCAACATGGCGGTTTCGCTTTTCGGCTCGTTCAATTACATGATCGACGACCAGGACGTGGACAGGGTATTCTGGAACACGTGGAGGGCGCTGGTGCCGGGAGGGATCGGTCTTTTTGAAATATGGAACGCGGTCCCCGTGCGCAGGATAGAGAAGAAGGACATGGACCTGGTGTCCAAAACATCATACGGGGGTGCCACGATCGAACGCCGGCGCGGATTCGCCATTCACGGCGCCAGGGGCAGGACCGTCGTCGACGTAAACTACAGCTACACCATAACCCGCGGGGGCGCCGCCGAAACCCTTCGCGACCGGCATGTCATGAGAGCCTTCACCATCGATGAAATCACCGCGTTCATAACCGGAAATGGGTTCGCCATCAAAAACCTTTATTCCAACTCCCTGAAAGAACCCTACAAGGAGACCTCCAATAAAATTCTCATACATTTTGAAAAGCCCTGAACGCATGGAGGGCGCACGGTAAGCCGGGCGCCCTCCTTTTACGATCGCCGAGTTATACGTGCCCGTCAGGCCTGCACGGTACCTTCACGGTTCCATTTTTCGTCGTCTCCCACATCGACCTTTTTCTCGTCCATGGTCTCTTTCCATTTGTCGTAAAGCATCCTGGTAGTTTCCGTGTTCTTGAAAAAGCCGTCCGGGCCTTCGAGGGCCAGAAAGAGGACCTCTTCCATGCTGCTTACGGGGTGGAACACCATGAGCTTGCGGACATACTCGGGAATCTTCTCGAGGTCCTTTTCATTCTCTTTCGGGATGATGACATGCTTTATATCCGCGCGATGGGCGGCGAGTATCTTTTCTTTCAGGCCGCCTATCTGAAGCACCTTGCCGCGCAGGGTGATTTCACCCGTCATGGCGACATCACAGCGCACCGGGATACCGGACAGCAGCGACGCCATCACCACCGCCATGGTGATACCCGCCGAAGGACCGTCCTTGGGAATGGCCCCCTCGGGGACGTGGAGGTGGATATCGTTGCGCTTGATCGTTTCTTCCTTGATGTTAAAAAACTGCTGGTTGGCCTTGACGTAGGTAAAGGCCGCCCGTGCTGACTCCTGCATCACGTCACCGAGCTGTCCGGTAAGCATGAGCGTACCTTTCCCCTTGATCAGCGAGGCCTCCACCTGGAGGATATCACCGCCCACTTCCGTCCACGCCAGCCCGTTCGCCAGGCCGACCTCGTTCTTGAGCTCCTTCTTGCCGTACTTGTACTTCTTCGCGCCGAGATACTCGACGATGGACGCCTCGTCCAGCACCTTCCTGAAGTCTTTGCCGGAGCGAACGACATCGCGTGCGACCTTCCGGCAAACCTTGGCCAGAACGCGTTCGAGACTTCGAACACCCGATTCACGCGTATAATGTCGTATGGTGAAAAGCATTACGTCTTCCGAGTACTCGATGTTCTCGGGACGCAGTCCATTCTCGATTATCTGTTTCGGAAGCAGGAACTTGAGCGCTATATTGAGCTTTTCCGGCTCCGTATAGCTCGTAATCTCGATCAGTTCCATGCGGTCCAGCAGCGGCAGCGGTATGCGGTGCTGCACGTTGGCCGTTGTGATGAAGAGCACGTCCGAAAGGTCGTACGAAACCTCCATGTAATGGTCGACGAAGGTGTTGTTCTGTTCCGGATCGAGCACCTCGAGCAGCGCCGATGACGGGTCGCCGCGGAAATCCATCGACATCTTGTCGATCTCGTCGAGCAGGAATACAGGGTTGACGGTACCGGCCTTTTTCATCATCTGGATGATTCGGCCCGGGAGCGCCCCGACGTAGGTGCGCCGATGTCCGCGTATCTCTGCCTCGTCACGGACGCCGCCCAGCGACATCCGGACGAACTTCCTCCCGAGAGCGCGCGCCACGGAGCGCCCCAGCGAGGTCTTTCCGACGCCCGGAGGCCCCACGAAGCAGAGGATGGGCCCCTTCAGCTTTTTGGAAAGATGGCGCACGGCGATAAACTCGATGATGCGCTCCTTTACCTCGTCGAGACCGTAATGGTCCTCGTTCAGCACGTCCATCGCATGATCGATGTCGCGGTTGTCCACGGTTTTCTTGTGCCAGGGAACGTCGCGCAGCCATTCGATATACGTTCGTACGACCGCGGACTCGGCCGAAAGCGGCGGCATCTTCTCGAGACGCTTGACCTCCTTGATCGCCTTGGCCTTGGCCTCCTTGCTCATGCGCGCCTCTTCGATCGACCTGGTGAACTCCTCTATCTCGTCGGCCGTGTCGTCGTTCTGGCCCAGTTCCTTCTTTATCACCTTCATCTGCTCGTTGAGGTAATATTCCTTCTGGGTCTTCTCCATCTGCTTGCGGACTTTACCCTGTATCTTCTTCTCGATGTACATGATGTCGATCTCACCGTTGATGAGCTCGATGAGTTTTTCTATCCGCTCGTCGGCCTTGCCGATCTCGAGCAGCGACTGCTTCAGGTCGAGACGCATGTTGACATAGGACGCGACGACATCGGCAAGATGGGAGAGGTCCTCTATGCCGTTTACCGTGGTGAGCGCCTCCTGCGGCACCTTCTTGTTCAACTTGATGTATTTCTCGAAGGTCTCCAGGAGCGCGCGCTTGAGGGCCGCCGTCTCCTTGTCGGCGTCGATCGGGCGCTCCATGTCCTTTACGCCAACCTCGTAAAAATCACCCTTGTCCTCGAAATCCGAAAGGTATCCCCGCGACAGCCCCTCGACGAGCACCTTGATGGTGCCGTCGGGAAGCTTGAGGAGCTGGAGGATCTCTGAAATGGTGCCGACCTCGTAGAGATCTCCCTTCGCCGGAACGGTTACCTGCGCATCCGTCTGGGTGACCAGTACGATGAGCCTGTCGCCCTTCATCGCGGCGTCGAGCGCGCTGATCGATTTCTCACGACCGACGAACAGCGGAATGACCATATGGGGATACACCACCACGTCCCTCAGGGGGAGCAGCGGATACTTTTTATTATAATCGATGACTCGCTTCATGTGAACCTCGTAGTGATTGTAATGGAGCATGGAACGGCACCGCCGGCGATCCATTACCTAGGATCATGGCACCGGCGGGTTCGCTTCGCTTACGCCGTTTTCTCCTCCCCCACCTTGTATACGACCTTTGCATCGGCCGCGCCGCGCACCATTTCGTCGGTGATGATGATCTGGGAGATGCCCCCCTTGGAAGGGATTTCGTACATGTGGTTGAGCATGATCTTTTCAAGAACCGCGCGAAGTCCGCGCGCGCCCGACTCCTTCTGCATGGCTATGTTCGCGATCTCGGCGATGGCGCTTTCCGTGAACACAAGATCGACGTCCTCGAACGAGAAAATCTTCTTGAACTGCTTTATGAGCGCGTTCTTGGGCTCGGTGAGGATGCGCTTGAGCGCCTCGATATCGAGCTCCTCGAGCACCGCGATGATCGGAATACGTCCGATAAACTCCGGGATCAGCCCGAACTTGATGAGATCCTCGGTGTGAAGCTCGCTGAGTATATTTCCGATCTTGATTTCCTTGACGGACTGTATGTTCGCCCCGAAGCCCATGCTCTTGTTGCCGACGCGGGTCTGCACGAGCTTCTCGAGCCCGACAAAGGCCCCGCCGCATATGAACAGGATATTCTTGGTGTTGATCGGAATGAATTCCTGGTGCGGGTGTTTTCGGCCGCCCTGGGGCGGAACGTTCGCCACGGTTCCCTCGATGATCTTCAGAAGGGCCTGCTGGACGCCCTCGCCGGAAACGTCGCGCGTGATCGACGGATTCTCCGACTTGCGTGAGATCTTGTCGATTTCATCGAGGTAGATGATGCCGATTTCGGCCTTCTTGACGTCACCGTCCGCGTTCTGGATGAGGCGCAGCAATATGTTCTCCACGTCCTCGCCCACATAACCCGCCTCGGTCAGGGAGGTGGCATCGGCTATGGCGAAGGGCACACGCAAAATCCTCGCCAGCGTCTGCGCGAGCAGCGTCTTCCCCGAACCCGTCGGTCCGATGAGCAGTATGTTGCTTTTCTCGAGCTCTACGTCGTCCTTCTGAAGGCCGGTGTTGCTCGCGATACGCTTGTAGTGATTGTATACGGCTACCGCCAGCGTCTTCTTGGCCAGCTCCTGGCCGATGACGTACTGGTCGAGTATTTCCTTTATCTGGTGCGGCTTGGGCAGGTTTCCGAAATTTTTCTCTATGCTGTTGGATTCCCAGTCCTCGGATACGATCTCGTTACAGAGCTCTATGCATTCATCGCAGATATAGACGCCCGGACCCGCGACGAGTTTTTTGACTATCTCCTGGCTTTTGCCGCAAAATGAGCAGCTCAGCTTTTCGTTTCCTTCCTTCTTTTTGGTGGCCATTGTAACCTCGCTTAAAATCGGTGCGCAGCCTTCCCCCTCATCCCATTACTTGCTTTTCTTTTCTATGATTTTGTCGATCAGTCCGTATTCAAGCGCTTCCTGGGGCGACATGAAATTGTCCCTGTCCAGATCCTTGTCCACCTTGTCGACCTTCTGGCCGGTATGCACGGAATAGATCTCGTTAAGGCGCTGTTTGGTCTTCAAAATTTCCTTTGCATGTATCATGATATCGGTCGCCTGCCCCTGGAAGCCGGCCGAGGGCTGGTGTATCATGATACGGGAATTGGGAAGCGTCGAGCGCTTTCCTTTGGCCCCGGCGGTAAGGAGCAGAGAGCCCATGGACGCCGCCTGTCCTATGCAGATGGTCGCAACGTCCGGCCTGATATACTGCATGGTGTCGTAGATCGCCAGTCCCGAGGTAACGATGCCGCCGGGAGAATTTATATAGAGGAATATGTCCTTGTCCGGATCCTCGGCCTCGAGGAACAGGAGCTGGGCTATCACCAGGCTCGAAATATGGTCGTCGATGGCTTCGCCGAGAAAGATAATCCGGTCTTTAAGAAGCCGCGAGTAGATGTCATACGACCTTTCTCCCCGCGACGTCTGTTCTACTACTATCGGAACAAGGCTCATGGCGCAGATCTCCTAGATGGCATGGTTTGCGGGACGGATATACCATTAGTGTCGGCATCCCGGCCCCGGTTACACCAATCCTTTTTGGACAGGCCCAGGGTAGTATAGCTCATCTGCCGACAAAAATCAAATATTATTCAGCTTTGATGAATTCGTCGAGGCCCTGGGGTTTACCCCTGTCTATTTTCGCGTTCTCGTAGATGAAATCGAGCGCGCTCTCCATCACCAGGTCGGACTCGATGCTCTCCCTCGAATTGTTCTCGTCTATGAGCTTCTCAAGCTCCTCCACGCTACGGTTGTTTCGCTTCGCGATGCTTTCGACAACCTCGCGGTATTTCTCCTCGGCGACCCTGAGCTCTTCCTTCTCGGCGATTTTCGAAAGCACCAGCGTCGATTTGATGTTGGATTCGGCTTCAGCGCGCAGTCTGCCGGAAAACTCCTCCGCGTTCAGGCCGAGCGTCGCGCTGAACTCATTGATGTCCTGCACAAAATAGCCCGTCCTCTCCTGGACGCGCCTGAAGAGCGCTTCCATCTCCTTTTCGATCATGGAGATCGGCAGATCGAAATTGCTTCTCTCGACGACTTCTTTCAACAGCTTTCCCTTCGCTTCGGATCTGGCCTTTTCGGTGACGAATTTTTCCAGGTTGGCCCGTATCCCCTTTTTCATCTCCTCGAGGGAGGTGTATTCCCCGAGATCCCTGGCGAAATCATCATCCAGCGCGGGAAGATCCATTCGGTTTATCTCTTCAACCCTTACGACATAGCGGGCGGTCTGACCGGCGAGGTCCTTGATCTCGTAATCCCTGGGATACTTGATCTTCGCCTCTTTTTCCTCGCCGCTTTTCATACCCATCACATCGTCGTCGAAACCGTATTCGGCCTTGCTCTTGCCGACGATCATGTTGTATTCCTTGAACTCCACACCGTCGATCCTGTCCGCTTCCACGTTATCGATGCGCTTGATCTTTATCTTCACCATGTCGCCCTTTTCGACACGGGCATCCTCGCCTTCCTTCTTCGATACATTCGCGTTGCGCTCACGAAGCGTTTCGATTTCGCGTTTTACGTCGTCGTCGGTTATCTTGCAGGTCCGCTCGGACGTTTTAATGCCTTTGTAATCCCCGACCTCTGTTTCCGGCATCGTTTCGAACACGGCGGTGAAGGCGAACGCCGCTCCGCGTTTTATCGATTCGAAATCGAAGCGCGGGGGGGCTATCGGCCTGTAGTTCTTTTCCGTCACGGCGTCCATATAAACCGAACGCAGCAGGTTCTCGGCCACTTCCTGATCGGCCATGTCGGAGAACTTGCGCTCGATGAGCTCGAGCGGCACCTTTCCCTTGCGATAACCGTCCAGTTTCGCGTTGCCGCGGATTTTTTCGTACACTGACTTGTACTCGGTCTCCACACGGTTCTCCGGCACCTCTATACGGATCTCCACCTGTGCGTTTTCAAGCTTCTTCTCCGAGATAATCAAGGTATATTCTCCCTCACTCTATGGTTATACCGGGACGGTCGTGGACCGCATCCCTTTCCCTGTTTACGCGGTTTATTCCGATTTAGATGGCGCAAAACGCCGGGATGGCTTTTCTCAAATCCAGTTTATCACAAATCGGCCGAAATCCACTATTTATACATCTGGATAATATTTCAATAATAAAAAATGGAGGGTGCGTGAAGGTACGGCCGGATTGTAAAATAAAAACCCCCGGGGGTATCCAGGGGTTACCGCTGAGCGGGAAACGGGATTTGAACCCGCGACGTCAACCTTGGCAAGGTTGCACTCTACCACTGAGTTATTCCCGCGTTGTTTGCGAGCGAAGGGACTTGAACCCCCACACCTTACGGTACCAGATCCTAAGTCTGGCGCGTCTGCCAGTTCCGCCACGCTCGCCCTCCAGTCAAATATCGACGCTCGGGTGTTATTTTCAACAACTTTTCTCCGTGCGTCCCGACTGCCCGGGGAGAGGCGGATTGGGTTGCCCGAGAATCGAACTCGGAACCTACTGATTAAGAGTCAGGTGCTCTGCCAGTTGAGCTAGCAACCCGCGGCGTGGATTACAATAGGGAAAACGTGCGGCGGCTGTCAAGTTTTTTTCTGCCGAAAAATACGCCCCGCATGCTTCCATCACACCGAAAACAGCGACGGCATGAATAAAAGGGGTGACATCAGGCCGGGTGGGATATAGATCGTAACTCTTTATCCGGATTCAGGTGGAAGCGTCGTTCGCGCGGCAAGCTCCCGGCATGTTTGGAATTCTTCGCTACATCCTCGCCCTTATGGTCGTCCAGACCCATCTCTGGAAGATCACCCCGTGGGCCGGCAATTACGCCGTCTTCACCTTCTTCGTGCTCAGCGGTTACCTGATGACGCTGGTGCTCCACGAACGCTATTCCTTCGGACCGTCGGGAATCGGCCGCTTTCTCGCCAACCGCGCGCTACGGATCTACCCCCCGTACTGGGCGGTCCTCGTCCTTTCGGCGCTCGTGGCCTGGCACCTGCCGAACATCGCCGCGGCCGTTCACCGCAACTTCTCGCTTCCGGCCACCGGGAAGCTCTGGCTGGAAAACGTCTTTATCATAGGCGCCAGCCATCCTTCGAAGGCGACGCTGGTCATTCCGGCGTGGTCGCTCCACATCGAGCTGGTGTTCTATTTCCTGATGGCCCTCGGGCTTTCGCGGAACCGTTTCACCGTGCTCCTGTGGTTTTCCGCGAGCCTCGCCTATACGGTTCGCATGTCGATGCTCCACCCGACCGAATACCAGTTCTGGTACTACCGCTATTTCCCGTTGCAGGCCGGCTCGCTCGCCTTCAGCGCCGGCGCCGTTCTCTACTTTATTCGCGGACGCTTCCGGGTTCGGCCCTTCCTGGCCTTCGGAGCGATGTCGGTCGCGGTGGGAGTAATGATCGGGGCCGGTCGGATCTGGAGCGATATCGACATGCTGTATCTGCAGGGCTTTTATACAGCCCTTGCGCTCGGATTCCTCGCCGTGCTCGCGCTCGGGGCCATCGATTCAGCGTCGGTGCCGTCCGTCCTCGGCGCGATCGACCGCCGGCTCGGCGATCTTTCCTATCCCCTCTTTTTATGTCATGTTCCGGTGGCGGCGCTCGTTCTGCGCCTGTACGGCGCGGGCCTGTATCCGAATACCGCGCGTTTCTTCATCATCGCGCTTGCCGCCTCCCACCTGGCGGCCCTCATCATTCATGCGGCGATCGAGAGCCCCGTAAACCGCCTGCGCAAATCGGTACGAGGAAACGCGGAAAGCCACCGCGGGACTTCAAATCTCGATGATAAACATGAAGGAATATTCTGACGTGATGGGAAGGCCCGCCCTCAGCGCATGTCTCTGGCGATCATCGCGTATGCCCGGCGCGCACCCTGCACGACGTTGCCTATACCGCCGCCGCTCGCGCTCTGCGCGCCGATGAAGTACAGCCCCCTGACCGGCGTGCGGTGCGGCACCCCCTCCTTGCCCATCACCGGAGCGAACCCGCCGAACGCGTGGCGTGAAAGATGCGTAATCCTTCTGAAGTCGTCGGGCGTGAGCACCACGCGCACCTTCGCGTGCTCTCTGAGTCCCGGCATCACCTTCTCGGCCGCGGCGAGAAGCTCATCGGCGAGTTCCTCGCGGCGTTCATCCCAGGTCCCCTCGTCGAGCCGGTCCGGCGCGACGGTATACACGGTAACGGCATGCATCCCCGAGGGTGCCATTCCGGGGGAATTCCACGAGGGCACGTATATCAGGAAACCGTCGCGCCCGCGGTGGTAATGCCCGCTCCGCAGTTCGTCGACGGCCTCCTCGATCGCATAGGTGCCGATGTAGTAGCGGAGCGCCGAGTCCTGGTACTTCGCCGGATCGAAATCGATGCCGAGCTGCACCATGAGCACCGATTCCATCAGCGGCAGCGTTTCCACGCGCTCGATGTACTCCGCTGTCAGGTGCTCCTTCCCCACCAGGCCGAAAAACGTCTCCCGCGCTCCGCCCGAGGCTATGATGAGATCCGCCGGTATAAACTCGTCACCGCACTTCACCCCGGTTACGCGCCCGGACTCGACCACTATATCCGTCACCGGCGATGATATACGGATTGAGCCGCCGAGCTCTTTGAGCCGTGCGGCCATCGCGTCGACCATGGTACGGCATCCGTCGACGACGCAGTGATAGCTCATTCCCGACGCGCCGTCAGCGAACGGTATCCGGCGATCGTATGCGGTCTCCGGATTGATCGCCGGAAGCCCCAGGCCGATGAACTCGCTCGGTCGCACAACGAAGTCGGCGAGCATCGAGGTGAAAACCGCTTTGAGCTTTTCCGATTTGAAGAGCCGGTCGGTCAGCCGGGCCGCGCTCCATTTGAGTTTCGGGAGAAGAGGGATGAGTGCCGCGTACATGCGCGCCGTACGGAGGATCTTAACGATGCCGTACGACCACTCGGCCTCGCGCGCGAGCCTCATGAGGCTTGAAACACGTCCAAAGAGCCGGTAGTACCGGTCGATTCCCGGCGCCTCGTCGGGAAAGAGCTTTTTAAGCTCATCCCTGCGCCAGTACGGTCCTTTATACTCCGCGGGTCTGGTGATGGTAAAATCCGGGTAGCTTGCCCCGCGATCCTCGCGCACCAGGCGAATGGAACCGTACACGCCGAGATCGGAGAGGATACGCCCGGCAGGCTCGCCGGGAGCGAAGCCTTCAAGGTTGAGGGGACCGATATCCCAGCGGAAACCGTCGCGCTCCATCGTGGCGGTCACACCGCCGATATCGCCTCCCTGCTCGAAAACGGTCACCTGGTTTCCTTCCCTGGCGCAATAGAGCGCCGCCGTGAGCCCCGACATTCCCGAGCCGATTACGATGGTTTTCATGTCCCCTACCTTTTTAAAGGCCGATGCGGTGATGCTCCTCCTGCACGCGCTCGCACCAGTTGCCGACGTTCCAGTCCCCGAACACGCCCATACCCCCGAGCTCGTCGTCCCCGCAGTATACCGGTACGTGCACCACCGAGAGTCCTTCGTGCGCGCGCGCTTTTCCCAGCGCCTTCCGTAAAGATTCGGTCGACGTACCGCCGTGGATGGCGAGCACCCCGCGTACCGAACCGGCCATCACGACGTAGTCGACCTCGACGGCGTCGGACGTCTTGTAGGTCCGGCCGTACTGCGCGTTCTGGAGCCCCGAGATTGCCGCCATGCGGCGGTTGTCGAAGAGCACCACGCATCCTCGCACACCGTGTTCGACTCCGTCAACCAGGATTTGCGGGTTCATGGTGAAGCTGCCGTCCCCGGAAAAGGCCACCGGATAGAACGGACGGTCGGCCATCGCGGACGCCAGCACCGCCGAGACGGCGAAACCCATGTACGACGATCCCGTATCGGTAAAGGTCTGTCCCTCCCGCTCGTCCTCGACGATCTGGAAGCCGTTGGCCTGCACATCGCCCGCGTCGAAAAGCTTGACGGCTCCGGTGCTGTCGGCCCAGTCACATACCGCTTTGATGGCGGCCGGCTGGGTCAGCACATCCTCCTTCCAGACCTCGTCGTACAGCGTCGGGGTCTCGTAGCGCCTGCGCTTGAAGGTCTCCCATTCGGCGCGCTTCCGAAAGAGGGCTTTCGCCCAGGGCGAGCCGCCGTCCGCGACACCGATGCCGGCCTTCTTCAAATGATCGATCCACGCGCGCAGGTTCCGTTTCGCGTCGCCGAGAACCGGAATCGTCCGGTTGTAATGTCCCGCGTGCTGCGGGTCCATATTGAAGTTGATGATGTTTCCGGCCTTTTTCCAGGCGGTTCCCGAGCAGTCCCACTGACATACCGCGCGGGCGCCGACCACCACCACCAGGTCGGCCTCGTTCATGGCATAATTGCCCGACAGCGAACCCTTCGAGCCGCCGACGGTCATGTATCGCGGCTCCGAGTACGGGACGATTCCCCCGGCGCTCGGCCCGCTCACGATGGCCGCGTCGAGAAGGCCGGCCAGCTCGACCAGTTCCGCCCCGCAGCCGCGGGCCCCCTGGCCGATCTTGATGGTGACACGCGTCGACTTTTTCGCGAGCTCCGTCGCCCGGTCGAACACGGCCGTGTCGGCACCCGATGGCGCGCACGCGACGAACTTTTCCGGGAACTCGAGCAGGTTGCATCCTTTGATTATTGCCGGCTGGCTGTTCATCGGCGCGAGCAGGAAGAAGGGGCCGCTGAAACCCGGCCGCGACGTGTGCACGGCACCGCGCCTGAGCGCGGTGAATACCGAACGCGGCTCCTGCAGCGAGTAGGCGTTCCCCATCATTCCCGCAAGCTTCAGGAACTGGTATTGCTCGTCGCGGGGGATCTGCTGCATGTTGAAGCCCTCGTCGTGGGTGGTCTCGTCGCCGTAGATATGGTACACTCCGACGCCGTTTGACGCGGCGCAGAGGGAGCCCGCGAACGCATGCATGGCGCCCGGGCCGATGGAGGTGATGACCGCGGCCGTTTCGCCCGTCAGTATCTTCAGCGCCGTCGCGGCGTGGGCCGCGGCCGTTTCGTGGCGCACGTTGAAGGTCTTGACAAGCCCTTCCGCCTCGTAGACGCGCAGCACCTCGGCGATATCGGTCGTGCCGTGACCGAATATTCCGACGTATTTCCTTACGCCCTGGTTGTAGAGTCCCAGCACGATCGCCTCGGAGAGCGAAAGGTCCTGGAATTGCGGCATGGCTTTCGATTCGACGGCGGTCGATATTGACCCGTGTTTCGCAATCGATCGTGCGCGATTCATTCGTTCGTTCATAGCATTGCCTCGGTTTAATTGAACGACAGGCGGTCCGGTATCGCCGATGCCCGGATGCCGGAGACGCTATACGAGCTTCTTTATCGCGCTCCGTAGTTCCCCGTCGGAGAGCGTATCCAGGTCGAGCGTATCCATCACGCCCGGAAAGGAAAGGACCGTTTTTACGATCGTGTCGTCGATTGTGCCGAGAATCTCGGCCATCGAACGGTGCGTCTTCCTCGAGATGTCGAACAGCGTCCGGCGGCTTTCGCGCTGGGACGCCTGCCGGTGGGCCGGATAGCCGACGCCCGGCTCGACGCTGAAGATGCGGTCGAAGATGAACCGGAAATTGACGTCGCCCGCCCAGCCGAACTGGTAGAGCATCGGCAGCGAAACGCAGTTGCCGCCGTTAATCTGCGTGAAGAGCCAGGCCGCCACCGGGTCGGCCACCAGACCGCAGACGATGCCCGGGTACTGCACGACCGAATTGAGAAAGCCGAGGCCCGTGCCGCAACCGCCGACGACATACTCCACCCTGCCGGCGTTTATGAGCAGAGCAGCAAGGAGACCGGTATGGATATAGGTGAGCTCGGGTTGCCCGCCCGTCTTCGTCATGCCGGCGTTTATGACTTCGTGGCCCCTGCCCTCGAGCGCCGCCATCACATCGGCGTTTCGGTCGCCGGCGCTTGTTTCGTTGATCACCGCTATCTTCATGCTGCTCCTCCTTTCGATCACATGCCCGGCATCCTCCCGGGCCCGGATTATTGCAAAGATCTTACCGCCGTATCCTCAGTGCTTCATGCCGAGGATCGCACGGGCTTCATCGCCCGTCGCGATCTCCCTTCCGAGCTCACGCGCGAGCCTTACTACGCGTTCCACGAGCTGCGCGTTCGATTTCGCCGGCTCTCCCCTGCGATAATTGACGCAGTCCTCCAGGCCCGTACGCGCGTGGCCGCCCGACAGGATCGCCATGGTGTTCATCGGCAGCTGCGCGCGCCCGATCCCCGAAACGTTGAAGATGGCCCCCGGCGGAAGCTGATCGATCATGAAGGCCAGGTTTTTCATACTGCCCGCGAACCCGCCCATGCCGCCGACCCCCATCACGAAGTTGATGTAATACGGGGCGGCCAGCAGCTTCTGTTTGATGAGATTATCGATTTCGCCGAACATCGAGGGGTTGTAGACCTCCATTTCGGGTTTGATGCCGCGTTCGAGCATCGCCTTCGCGAAGGCCTCAATCTCCGACCTGAGGTTTATGAAAGGCAGTTCCTTACCCTGATGGAAGAAGACGACCGAGCCCATGTTGAGCGAGGCCATCTCCGGTTTCGCGTCGAGGCTGGTGATACGCTCCGCGATGGGCAGGCCCGGCCCGCCTGTGGTGTTCTGTATGATTACGTCGCAGCGATCGCGGATTCCCCGGTTCATCTCCGCGAATATGCGCGCGTCCGCCACGCCCCGCCCTCCGCGGTCGCGCGCGTGAAGATGCACCACGGCCGCTCCCGCTTCGTGGCAGCGTACGGCCTCGCGGATGATTTCGTCGGGCTGCTCCGGCAGTGCCGGATTCGCCTCCTTACCGTGGATTCCGCCGGTGAGGGCGGCCGTTATGATCAGCCTGTCCATGTCATACCCCGCGACTGCCTGGATTGTCGTTCGCTCACTTTTTCCCGCTCAGGATCGTCCGTCCCCATTGTGAAAGGGCCGAAGCGGCCGCCACCCACCGCACGACGTCCGGATAAACCGGTACGCCGGCCCTGCGGAGCGCGTCGGACATTTTGTCGGTATACCCGCCGCCGGCGGCGCAACAGACTATGGGTTTCGCGCGGAGTGCGCTCAGAGCGCCGAGGCGTTCGACGATGCTCTCGTCCAGCGGCGTGTCCTGGAAGACGAAGAACGGCATTATGATATCGACGGCGTCGTCGTCCAGGAGCGTTTTGATGACATATTCATAGTCGGCCGCGGTGGCGGAACCGGTTACATCGACCGGATTCTCCACGATATAAAAAAAACTGAAATGCTCGCGCATGGCTTTGACAGAATCGCGCCCCAGCGTGACCAGATCGAGGCCCGCTCGCGGGAAATGATCGAGCGCGTTGACCATGGGCCCCGCGCCGTTGGAGAGCATGGCGGCCCGGTTCCCCCGCGCGGGGGGCTGCAGCGCGAGGGCCTCGCACGAGGCATAGAGCTCGTGGAATGAGTCGGCAAGGACGATTCCGTGCTGGCGCATCACGCCCTCGTACACCTCGTAGCTTCCGCCGTAAGCGCCCGTGTGCGATACCGAGGCCTGAGCCGACTGCCGGTTACGGCCGGTCTTGAAGACGACCACGGGCTTCCCCGCGGCGACGGCCATCGACGAAGCGTCGATGAATTTCCGGCCGTTACCCAGTCCCTCGATATAGCTGCCGATAACCCTGGTTTCGGGATCGGAGGCCAGCTCGGCGATGAGGTCGCCCTCGTCCACGTCCACGCGATTGCCGTAGCTCACCATCTTCGAAACCCCGGTGATGCGCGCTTCCTCCAGGAATACACATCCCCATGTCCCGCTCTGGGTGATGAAGCTCATCGGGCCCGCGGGCGGACGCGCCAGGCGCTCGTGGCTGTGGAAAAAGGAATCGAAACGGCTTGCGCCGTCGAACGAGCCGATGCAGTTCGGACCGATGAGCCGGATATCGAGTTCGCGCGCCTTCTTGGCGATTGTACGCTCAAGCTCGGCGCGCCCGCCTCCCAGCTCCTTGCCTCCACCAGAGACGATGAGCGCGTTATGGCACCCCAGCCGTGCCATCTCGTCGAGTATCTCCGGCATGCGCGCGAGGTCCACCACGATAACGACAAGCTCGGGTGGCGCGGGAAGCGAAGCGAGATCCGGATAACTTTTAAGGCCCATGAGTTCGTCATAATTGGGATTGATGGGATAGACGGTTCCGGAATACTGGTAATTGACCAGTGAATCGAGAATGACATTGCCGATTTTGCCCGGCGTCGATGACGCGCCCATAACCGCGACCGACGCCGGTTTGAAAAAGGATCCGAGCCCCTGTGTGCGCGGCTTTTCATAGCCTCCAACCGGTTCGATCTTTTCGTTCGCAAGGATCATCTTCGCATCGACCACCACGACCCCGGTCGTTCCGGCGATCACCGGATTGAAGTCCACCGATTCGTACAGCGCCGCCGTCTCCACGCCGAGCTTCGCGATGCGGTCGATTGCGTCGACCAGGGCCTTCATATTAACCGCCGGCGCTCCGCGATATCCTTCAAGCAGGGCGCGTCCTTTCAACTCCGCAAGCATCGCGGCGATTTCATCGCGCGAGACCGGCAGGCTTCGGAAAGCGACGTCATCCATAAGCTCGGTGAAGATGCCGCCCGTTCCCAGCATGAGAAGGGGTCCGAAGACCGGATCGTTCTGCAAGCCCACAATCACCTCGACCCCGCTTTCGGCCTGCTCCTCTATCAAAATTCCGAGATACCCGGGTATTTTCTGTGAAACAAACCTTCTGTGCATCTCGTCGAAAGCCTCGATCAGTTTCTCCTCTGTACAAACTCCCGTCCGCACGCCGTCCAGTTCGGTCTTGTGCAACACGGTGTCCGACGTCAGCTTCAGGACAAGCGGATAGCTGAGTATCTTCGCCGCACGGAGCAGCTCTTCACGGCTCGCGCACAGGACTCCCTTCGGTACGGGCACCCCGCACTCCGCCAGGAGGGCCTTCATCTGGTGTTCGGGCACGACGCGCGCGCCTTTTGCCGCAAGAGCCCGGCAGCGTCCGTCGAAGGTATTCATCACGTCACCCATTTTTCTTTTCCCCGGCGGATTTCGCCGCCTTTACGCTTTCCATGATGTACGAAGTATCGATCGCCGGCACGAAAACGCAGGCGATGCGCACCGGCTCGTTTCCCGTATTGAGCGTCTTGTGCTCGACGCCGGGAGGCGCGTACATCGCCATTCCCGGTTTCAGATCATATTCCTTCCCATCCATGAAGGCCCTGCCGGTCCCGGACATGATTATCATCAGTTCGCCGGAAACGGGATGGGTGTGGTAGTCGGTACATCCCCCGTTGGGCGCGAGGATCGATTCAATGAGCGAAAAACCTTTCACCGCGGGATCCAGGTCGGGTGACATGACAACCTTCAACTCCCGCTCGAAGGGTTTTCCGACGCTGGCCGACTGTACGCTGTTCATATCTACTATTGGCATCGGTGTTCCTCTCTGAATTCAGCTCCCCGTGCCGGGGAGACTGCGGATATCCCGTACGCCCGGGGATTTGTACGATCTCACTGCCGTTAATTGGACTGATTCTATATTGCGTAATATACATTTATGTTGCATCTATGTCAAGATATTCCGATTTATTCAATCTTTTTTTTCTTCGCCATTATTTCTCATTGACAATCAAACGCGCACTGTTATTGCATAGTGCGAAATGGGTGCGACAATACAATCACTTGAGCGCGGCCTGGAGATAGTGGGGGTTATCGCGCGGGCAGGACGCCCGCTTTCTCTCACCGAGATTTCCGAGAGCTTTTCCATAGACCGCTCCTCGGTTTTCCGGCTCCTGAGCACGCTGGCGAAGCACAACTTCGTTCTGCAAGACCCGGACACGAAGCGCTACTCGCTCGGCTTCCGCATGCTGGAGTATGCCGGCCTGTATGGGGAGCAGTCCCACGTGGAGAGCCTCATCCGCCCCATAATGCGTCGTGTTCTCGCGTCGACCAGGCAGAACACCCACCTTGCGATCCTCGATGGCGCCGAGGTGGTCTTCGTCGCCGTGGAGCAGCCCAGGGAATCCATATCACTCAACCTTTCGGTCGGCATGCGCGAGCCGGCCACGGTGACGGCCCTGGGCAGGGCACTTCTCGCTTTCGGCGACGCCGATATCGTCGCGGGCTCGCTCGCCGCTTCGGAATACCGTAAATACACCGACAAATCACCGCGATCCGCGAAAGAGGTCATGCGCTCGCTCGACCCGGTACGAGCTCGCAGGCTTGCGGTGGACGACGAGGAATACAAGAAGGGTATCGTCTGTTTCGCCTCACCGGTCCTCAACCACCGGAAGCAGGCGCTTTTTTCAATCGGCATTTCCGGGCCTGCGGATCTCATCAGGCCCCACTCCAACGATTTCGGCGAGATCGTGCGACAGGCCGGCATCGACGCTTCGTTGCTACTGGGGTATCCCCAGTAGCCGGCCTCAGGGTCTTTCGCGGCGGGTAATCTTTTTCTTCCTCTTTTCGCCGACGGCCGGCAGGTAGACGTGGAAGCTCGAGCCCGATCCTTCCTCCGAATCCAGCACGACCGTTCCACCGTGCTTTTTAACTATGGAATACACAATCGCAAGGCCGAGCCCGCTCCCTTTCTGCTTGGTGGAAAAATACGGATCGAACACGCGCTCCCTGAACATCCGCGGAATGCCGACTCCGGTATCCGCCACGGACAGTTGAACATACGTTCCGGCCGGAATCTGCAGCGCGCTTTCTTCGCCGACCTCGATTCTCCGTGCCGCAAAGCGCACCACTCCGCCGGTCGGCATCGCCTGTTCCGCGTTTATGGCCAGGTTCTGAATCACCTGGCTCAACTGGCCTTTGTCCGCCATCACCTCACCGAGATCGTCGGGGATATCGAATTCACAGAGTACACCCCTGCCGTCAAGGCAGACGTTCGCCGCCTCCCGTACGAGCGAACCGATATTGAGCCTTTCCTTGATGGGCTCTCCCCCGCGCGCGAACGTGAGGAGCTGCCGGGTGAGCTCCCTTGCCTGCGCGATCGCCCGTTCCGCGTTTTCAAGATAACGGCGCGATTCGACGTTTCCTTCCGAGCGGATTTTCGCCAGGGACACATTGCCGAGCACGGTCGTCAGCATGTTGTTGAAATCGTGCGCTATTCCCCCGGCCAGTTCGCCGATGGATTCCAGCTTCTGTGCCTTTCGAAGCTCGTCTTCCAGGCGGACCCTTTCCGTAATGTCCCTGATTACCAGCACCGCCCCGGCCAGCATGTCGAAACGCTCGCGAAGCATCGTTGCCGAGTATTCCACCGTTTTCGTCGTGCCGTCCCTGGATATGAGGCGCGCCCTGCGCAGCGAGGCCGTTCCCCCGCCTTCCCGCGCCAGTTCGTCGAACGGGTCCGGCAGCGCCGAACCCGAAAGCTCATCAACCATTCGCAGGATTTCCCCGACGGGCATGCCGCGCGCTTCGCCGAATGACCAGCCCGTAAGCGATTCGGCGGCGGGATTGAACAGCACCACAGCCCCTTCCCGGTCAACCGCCATGATTCCGTCCGCTATATCACGGATCGTTATTGAAAGTCTCGCCTTTTCGGCCTCCAGTTCGCGTTCCGCCTCTTTCCGCGGGGTTATGTCCTGCACCGCGCTGACCAGTCTGACAACCCGTTGCTCTGCCTCGTCCCAGTACGGGAAAACGGTGTCCCTTATCCACCGGAGCGTACCGTCCGCAGCGAATACCCGCGCCTCGACCTTCACGACCCTGCCCGCCAACAGATCCGGCATTGCTTTTTTAAAAAGGTGTATATCATCGGGATGGACGATCTCGAGCCAAAGGTCGAAGGATCCGAGTCGTTCGAGTGAATAACCCATGGTCTGTATGAACGTACCCGCCGCCCACTCCCTTTCGAAACTGCCGTCGGGACTGAGCCTGAGACTGCTGGCCGCGTCCGTGGTGATTTCCGAGAGTATGCGGTATCGTTCCTCCGATTTACGAAGCGACTCGCGCGCGTCGATGATATCCGTTATATCAGTGATCACGCCGCGCAGGCCGGCCACCCGTCCGTTCACGCGCACCGCGCTGTCCAGTATCCTCACCCAGCGTACTTCACCGCTCCTCGTCACCACCCTGTACTCTTCCGGTCTCGAGTGTCCCTTCATCGATCTGTTGAAATCATTCTTTATGCGGGTGATGTCGTCGTCATGGAAAAAGCCGACATAGGTCTTACCGATGATTTCCTCCGCCGGATACCCTATGATCCCTTTTATCGCCGGGCTGATGTAGGATATAACGCCCTCGTCATCGACCTCGTATATGACATCGCTGATATCCTCGACCATCCGGCGGTATTTTTCTTCGCTCGCCTTCAACCGGGTTTCGAGCGTATGCCGCCGTAACGCGGTTTCAAGTGCTGAAAACAGGTCCAGCTCCCGTATCGGCTTCAACAGGATCCCGTATGGCTCGGTATCGCGCGCGCATTCAAGGGTGCGGGAATCGGCATGAGCGGTCAGGTAGATGACGGGAACACCGAAGCGAGCGTACAGCTCTCCGGCCGCCTCTATTCCGCTCATCTCCCCTGAAAGGGCGATATCCATCAGCACGATATCGGGTTTTTCGGCGGCCGTTTTAACCATCGCGTCCTCGCCGCTGACCGCGATTCCGCAAACCTCGTATCCAAGCTTGTCCAGACGTCCTGCCAGGTCCGCGGCGATGACCGCCTCATCCTCAACTATCAGTAAGCGCTTTCTGGGCATTCCGTTTTCCCGGAGGCTTTCGTATTTACCGCACGACTTAACCGGTACCGCCCCCGAACAAACAGTTTTTGCCGGCAGACGGTTTTGCGCAAGGATTTATTCCCTTATTAAAAATTACATCCGGTATGGGTGAGGGGAAAGGTAAAACCGACCGCACGCACGATGGTCCTCATGTTCATGCCGCCACCTGGAAGCGTTATCGATGTGAATAAGGGGGAAGACGCGAACCCCGTTCCATTTACAGTTTGAACACGTCTCTCAGTTTCAATCCCTCCTCGGCCTTGCCCTCAAGTTTCAGCTTTCCCTGTATCAGGGCCATCTCGATGCGCTTTTTGCCGAGCAGTATCGCGGCCCATACCCCCGCCGGCACCTTTACAACGAGAATGGCCTCCCCTGGAATCTTTCCGCGGGTGAGGTTCGCCCTGCCGTTTCTGACCTCGAGGCCGAAGAGTTCGTCCTGGCGAGCCCCTTCCCCGAGAAGGTGCAGTCCGATCACCGCGCTCCATCCTCCCGCCCTGTGAGCGTCGAATCGGTTCATCAGCCCCTCCGTAAGCTCCACGGCCTGCCCGGCATAGCCGGCATAATTGCCGCCCGAAAGAAACGTGAACCATTTTTTACGGCGCGGGTTCGCGCGGATCTCCGCCATCTTCTTCCCGTACGAATACAGGGCCGGGAACATCGAGTCCATCTCATCGACGTACACCTCGCGCCGGCGCATGGCCGATCGCTGTATGGCAAGATCGAGCCTGAGAATCTCCCTCCCGGCCTCGGCTGAAAGAAGCGGTTTTTCGGTGCCCTTTATCGCGGCGATGAAGTTTTTCGTCGCGCCGATAAAGCCCTCGCTCCAGTCGGACTTCACGTTCGAAAAATGCTTCCAGCGCCTGCCGTTGAAAAGGCTGACCGCGGGCCCCCCGAGCACGTTGCCGGTACATCGGTGGACAAGGATCATGCCGCGCGTTCCGGTAATCTCGAACCATTCATCGTTCCCGTAGTATTTTGACGGGATGTGAAGGCCCGCCGCGTGCGCGTAGTCGCAGCTTCCATACCTGGTGCCGCCATCGCATTTCCACATTATCACGGCGGGGGAATCGATCACACCGTCCACCGAGTCGATCCAGCTCGTAACCCTTTCCACCCGTCCCTGCAGGAAGGAGGCCACCGACCAGAGATGGTGGCCATGATCGAAGGTCTGGATCGGCCTTCCATCCATGCTTTCCTTCAGGCGCCACTCCCATGCCGCCGGGGGAATCGCCCAGCCGCCGCTACCGCCGCTGATAAGCTTGATACGCATATTGTTGGGATCACCGATCTCCCCGGCATCGATCATTTTTTTCGCGAGGACGATCGGCGGATAAAACAGATAATTATCGCTGATACGTAAAATCTTCCCGGATTTTACCGAGGCCGCTATCATCCGGTCCGCGCTCGGGAGGTCGATCGTCATCGGCTTCTGGAGAGCGATGTGTTTGCCGGCGCGCGCCGCCTCAAGTACCATTTCCTCGTGCAGAAGCTGCGGCGTGAGAATCTCCACGGCGTCCACCCTCGGGTCGGCAAGCAGATCGCGATAATCCGCGTACGCTTTGTCGATCTTCCACTCCTTTTTTCTCCGGGCCGTTGTCTGATCGTCACAATCAGATATGGCGTAGACTCTGGCGTCCCGGTTGTTTTTATAGCCCGGAAAGTGAAGGTCCGCAATGCGACCGCAGCCGATTATACCGACATTGATCGTGCTCATATCCCCCTCCCTGAGGAAGTGTATGTTTATTTTGCAATGTTATTGTATAATATGTATAGCACCTGTCAATCAAAAACGGCCCTTGCCGGGAAATTTGTCCATATGCACGTATGCAGTGAATATTTTTTACCCGATCCCCCCGATCAATGACGAGGTCTGAAAAAGTGTTCTCCTGAAACGCAGTAACGAAAAATCACATTCCTTCTTTTTTTCCTTTCAAATTGGCATGTAATCCCCACATCATGTCGGATCATGTAAAGTACGCCGGGGCAGCGATATGAAAAAGACCAGGATCACACGAATCGAACTTACGCCGCTCTACGTTCCTTTTCACAGGCACGTCCGCGAACTGATGGCCCGAAGCGCCGGCGGCCTCGGCATGGCCATACCCGCCGAGGAGGAATGGTCTGGCGGCGACTTCGTACTCTGCGCCCTTCATGACGAAGAGGGGCGTGTCGGCTGGGGCGAGGCTTTCGTCTGGCTGCCGGAAACCGGCGCGTCGCCGGGGCAGATCATCGATATGATACGCGCGTCCCTTTCGCGGTATGTGCTCGGGGAAAGCCCGTTCAGTGTCGAGCGGATCGCCCACCGCATGGAGTCCAACGTCGCGCGCAGCGAGGCGGCGAAGGGTCTGCTCGACATGGCCTGTTACGATCTCGCGGGAAAGACCGCCGGCCTGGGCGCGTGCGAGCTCATGGGCGGCGCCTGCACCCGGGAGATACCGCTCTGCGCCCTCGTCCCTCTGATGGATACCGGATCCATGCTCGGAATCGGCCGCATGTTTTACGACGAGGGCTATCGGAGCTTCAGGTTGAAACTCGGCACCAACATCAACGACGACCTTGAAAAGGTCCGCTCGTTTCGGGAGACTTTTGGAAACGGAATACGCCTGCGCGTCGATTACAACCAGGCCTACTCCGCGGCGGACGCCGTCCGCGCCATAAAAGCGATCGAGCCATACGGAATCGATTTCGCCGAGCAGCCCGTCCGCTCCGCCGATTACACGGGCATGGCCGAAGTGCAGCGCCGGGTGGCCACGCCGGTCATGGCGCACGAAGGATGCTTTTCGCTGCGTGATTTCATTACGCTCGTCGAACTCGGGGCGGTGCGGGTACTGGGGGTCAATTCCGAAAGGCCCGGCGGCGTCACGATGGCCCTGCGCGCCATCGCGGTGGCGGAATCCCGTTCGATGGGGGTGGTAATCCACAACCAGCCGCTCGGAATCGCCTCGGCGATGCACCTGCACCTCGCGGCGGCGCGCTATCACTCGCTCGGACACGCGGTCGAGCTCTTCGGCCATGTGATGCTTGAAGACGATCTTATCGTTTCAGCTATCGATTATTCAGGGGGCACGGCCAGACTGCCCGACGGCCCCGGCTGGGGGGTAGAGCCCGACACGGCGGCGCTTGAAAAATACCGGACCGCTGAGACCACCATAATAACGGAGTAAGCTCGAATGGCACACGATGAAAAGGTCTATTTCAACGGCGACATCTACACGGTGGACGAACGGGCTCCCTCGGTCGAGGCCGTCGCGGTGCGTGACGGGCTCATCCTTGCAACGGGGAGCCGTGACGATTGCGCCGCCCTCCTCGGCCCCGGTGCGGAGCCGGTCGATCTGAAGGGGGCCGCGATGCTTCCCGGGTTCATCGACTCCCACCTGCACCCGGTACTCATGATCTATTTCGACATGAACGTCAATCTCTTCGCCGTACCCTCCATCCCGGAGCTCCAGCGGGTGTTACGCGAGGCCGCCGCCGGAAAATCGCCCGGAGCCTGGGTAATCGGCCTCAATTTCGACGAGCAGTATTTCGAGAGCCCGGTGCTGCCGACACGCCATGACCTCGACAGGGCCTGTCCCGACATCCCGGCAATCATCGTAAAGCACGACGGCCACATGCTGATCGCCAACACCAGGGCGATCGAGGCCGGAGGGGTCGGTGCCGCGACGCCGTCGCCGGCGGGCGGCGTGATCGACCGCGAGGCCGACGGGTACCCGGCCGGCCCATTCCGTGAAAACGCGATCGCCCTCATCCTGGGGAAAATGCCGCTCCCGGACGAGGACGATTTCTCAAGGGCGTCCGCGAGCGCCTTCGGCAGGCTGGCCTCGTATGGCATCACATCGGCGGGAGTCGTGCTCCAGACCAGCGACGAGGGCCCCGGCGGCGACATCGGGGCCTTCGATATACCGGTGCTCCAGATGTTATCGGAACGCATCCCGATCAGCATGTACGGCCTTATCGCTTCCCCCGACCCGGACGGCGTGCGCTCCATGATGGTACCCCCGCTCCATCACACGGGCGCCGGCCCCATGCGCCGTATCGGCGCCATCAAGCTCTTTTCCGACGGCACCTTCGCCTCCTGTACGGCCTTCATGCGCGAACCCTTCACCGACCAGCCCGACAGGTCCGGCTTCATGGTAATAGCCCCGGATGAGCTTTACCGCCGCATGGAGGCGGCGCACCTGGCGGGATTCCAGCTCGCCATCCACGCCATCGGCGACGCCGCCAACCGTACCTGCATCGACCTTTACGAGCGACTTCTCAAAACCCATCCACGCGCCGATCACCGGCACCGCCTCGAGCACGCCTCCATCCTCGATCCGTCGATGATCGCCGACGTGAAACGCCTGGGACTTGTCATCTCGTCTCAGCCCATGTTCATTCATTCCGAAAAGCTCTGGCTCCACAGGCGTTTCGGCGACGAACGTTCGAAATGGATATATCCTTTCAGGTCGCTCCTCGAGGCCGGGGTTACGCTCGCAGGGGCCTCGGACACACCGGTTGAATCGGCTGACGTCCTGCACGGCATCCAGTGCTGCGTTACGCGTGAAGGTTTCGAAACGCAGGAATGTATCAGTGCCGCCGAAGCCATCCGGATGTACACCATAAACGCGGCCCATGCCCAGTTCGAGGAAAACGAGAAGGGAAGCATAAGCCCGGGGAAACGGGCCGACTTCGTAATCCTCGACAGAAACCCCGTACGCGTCGATCCGGGGGAAATATCCTCCATCAGGGTGCTGAAGACCATCGTGGGCGGTGACGTTATTTACCCGCTGAACCGATAGGCACAGGCCCGGCCCGGAATGATCCACGCGGACATATTGATCGTTCACGGCGACGTGTTCACCATGGCCGGAAACGGCAGCGGTTATATCGGAGACGGCGCCGTCGCGATAACGGGTAACCGTATCGTCGAAACCGGTACGTCCGAATCCCTTTCCGCGCGCTACATGACCTCCAGGTTAATAGACGCGACGGACCGCGCGGTGCTCCCGGGTCTGATCGACGCGCACGTGCACGGCGGCATCGCCCTCCTGCGCGGCATCGCCCAGGACAGCGCCTCCTGGCTCTCGTCCATCCAGCCGTTTATAAACGCCATGAGCCTTGACGCTCTCCAGGCGGGAGCGATGCTCACCGCAATCGAGGGGCTTCGCGCGGGCACCACATGCTTTTGCGACAACAGCCCCGGTATCGCGCACTCCCTTCCTTTTTATGAAAAGGCCGGCGTCCGCGTCGCGGCGAGTCCCCTTACGAGTGACGCGATGCCCGCGACGGCGGCCGGTACTCCGCCGGAATTCAGCGATGAAATGCGCGGCTTCGCCCTCCTCGAGGTGCACGACCTCATAGGGCGGTGGAACGGCGCGGCTGACGGTCGCATAAACGTCCAGCTCGGTCCGCGGGCGGCCGATTTCTGCAGCGAAAGGCTGTTATGTGAGCTCCGCGACCTCTCCGTGAAACATGGCCTCAGGATACACATGCATCTCGCCCAGGATACGCGGGAGGTCGAACAGGTATACTGGCGATACGGCGTTCGCCCGGTGGAGCTGCTTCATCGCCTCGGGCTCCTCGATGAACGTCTCATCGCGGCGCATCTCATATGCTGCACCCCGGAAGAGGTCGAGCTTGCGGCCCGCTCCGGCGTCTCGATGGCCTTCTGCCCTTCCAGCCTCCTGCTCTGCGACGGCATTCTGCCCCCGGCTGACGTGTTCATGGACGCGGGCGGGCTTGTCGCCCTCGGTACGGACGAGACGGGCTCGAACAACGGGGCCAACCTGTTCAGCGAGATGAAGGCCGCCTGTCTCGGCCTCAAGATGAAACGCTCGGACGCCTCGTACATGCCGACGTGGAGGGCCCTCAGAATGGCGACGGCCGACGGGGCCCGCGCGATCGGCCTGGATCATGAAATCGGAACGCTCGAGGCGGGGAAGAAAGCGGATATCATCCTCGTGGACCTGAACCGGCCCTCGCTCGTACCGGTCATGCGCCGACCCGTACGGAACATCGTACCGAACCTGGTGCTTTCGGCCCGGGGCGACGAGGTGTGTCTTTCGATCATCGACGGGAAGATCGTTTACGAAAACGGGCGGATCATGCGCTTCGACGAGAGAGCGTCCATGGAATTCATCCGGGAAACGGCCGACGAAATCTGCCGGTGCGCTAACCGGGAGGCCGCCGAAACGCGCACGGCCCCTTACGCGATGACCCAAAACGGCGAGTACTGACTTCCGGGCTATTTGATGGACGGTATGATCGCCGATCCTATCGCGGTGATGATGAACCCCACGATAACCGCGATCTGGAAGAAGGTGTTCCCGAAAAAACCGAGCGTCCACTCCGGATTTTTGACATCCCCGTGTTTGCGCGCGCCGCGCATCGTCGCGGCGCAGG
>CAZVEG010000039.1:0-28923 GCA_964625625.1 uncultured Leptospirales bacterium
GGTATCACGCAATTTCGAGGCGCTCGCGCGCCGGGGATGATGGAACCATGAATTCAAAAAAATATTATTCCGATTTCCTGGTGATCGGCAGCGGCATCGCCGGGCTCACCTTCGCCATCAAGGCCTCGGCGCTGGGTACCGTGCACATCGTCACCAAAAAGAAGAACTTCGATTCGAACACCAACTACGCGCAGGGAGGGATCGCCTCGGTGATCGCACCGGGGGACACCTTCGACGAACACGTGGAGGACACCCTCAGGGCGGGGGCCGGGCTCTGCAACCGCAGGGCCGTGGAGATACTCGTGTCGAACGGGCCCGAGCGGGTGCGCGAACTCATGGAATGGGGGACGCGTTTTTCCACCGTTCGCGACAGTTCGGGAAGCGAGGTGCTCGATCTGGGACGGGAGGGCGGACATTCGCGAAACCGGATAGTGCACGCCACGGACCTCACGGGCCGTGAGATCGAGATGGCCCTGCTCGAACGCATCGCCGAGAACCCGCGCATAACGGTATTCGAGGACCACACGGCGGTCGACCTCCTCACCGAGCACCAGCTGCAGCGCGGGCCGGCCGAGGGCGTCAGTTGCTACGGCGCCTATATCATCGAGAACTCGACCGGCGACGTGCATGTCTTCAATGCCGCCATCACCGTACTCGCCTCGGGCGGGGCCGGGCAGGTGTACCAGCACACCACCAATCCCGAAATCGCCACGGGGGACGGGATCGCCATGGCCTACCGGGCCGGTGCGCTCATCGCCGACATGGAGTTCATCCAGTTCCATCCCACCACGCTGTACGTCGAAAACCAGCAGGGCAGGAGCTTCCTTATAAGCGAGGCCGTTCGCGGCGAGGGCGCCATACTGCTGAACGCGCGCGGCGAGCGCTTCATGGAGAACGTCCACCCGCTCAGGGAGCTCGCCCCGCGCGATATCGTCGCGCGCGCCATCGACATGGAGCTCAAGAAAACGGGCGAACGCTGCGTGTTCCTCGACATATCGTTCAAGGAAAGCGATTTCCTCATGCATCGCTTCCCCTATATCTATTCCCACTGCCTGAAGCGCGGCATCGACATGGCCTCGCAGCCCATTCCCGTGGTTCCAGCCGCGCACTATCTCTGCGGCGGCATCGTCTCGGATCTCGAAGGGCGCACCTCCATACGGCGTCTCTACGTCTCGGGTGAATCCTCCTGCACCGGCGTGCACGGGGCGAACCGGCTGGCGAGCAACTCGCTCCTCGAGGGCGTGGTGTTCTCGCACCGCTCGTTTTCACACATTGAGCGAACCTTCGGGGGGCGCATGGAATCTATAGAGCGCCCGGACTTCCCGCAGTGGAACAAGGAGGGGACCTTCGATCTTGAAGAGTGGATCCTCATCCAGCACAATATCGAGGACGTCAAGCGCCTCATGTGGGACTATGTCGGCATCGTGCGTTCGAACCTCCGCCTCCAGCGCGCGTGGCGACGCATACGACTGCTCGACGAGGAGATAAAGGATTATTACCGACGGACAACCATCCATCCCCAGATGGTTGAGCTGCGCAATCTGGCGACCGTGGCCAAGCTCATCATCCGCGGCGCCATGACGCGGCACGAGAGCCGCGGTCTTCATTACAATACCGATTTCCCGGAACCGATCGAGGCAATGCGACGAAACGTGGTCCTGCTTCAGGGTCGCGATCCGGAGATGCGCCAGCTCGGGGACGTGAGCTTCGGTTGAAGGCGGATCATATCTCTCAAAAATCCTTGATGTCGCGCGAAGGGGAATGATACTGTTACCGTATCGTGCGACGCGGCGATATGCCGTACACGACTCCTGCGAACACCTGGAGGTCGCTTCAACGGTGCCCATCGAACTCATACTCAGCGGGAAAGTGCAGGGGGTGGCGTGTCGCCACTATTGCAGCCGCTATGGCCGCCTGATGGGCCTTCGGGGCTCGGCCACCAACCTGGCGAACGGCACCGTGCGCGTGGTTCTCGATACGGAGGACGATGAAACGGCCCGGGCCTACGTGCGGGCGCTTTTACAGAATCCCCGGCAGATGGCATTTTACGGCTTTATCGAGCGGATTGACGTGCGCGGGTATGATGGTCCGATCTCGGGGGATTACCTTTTTTAGCGGGGCCTCGCGTCTTCCCGGAACGCGCTTTCAGCCGATGACCACGGGCTTGGGCATCTTCATTCTTCTGGCCCGTATCTTCTCGAACGAGGCACGCAGCGCGCGTGCGTTCATCTCCAGAAACTTCATGTAGGGCGTTTTCTCGATATGCGCGTAGAATTTCCTCAGATCGTCCTCGAAGAAATCGTCGAAGCGCTCGCGTGAGGCGCCGTGCGAGGCCTTGCGCGCGGCGAGCCGCCGTATATCGCCGTTGAAATCGGGACTGATGTGATAGAGCTCGTGGAAGATCACCTTGAGCTTCTCCAACGGTGGAAGGTTGAAGAAGCGTGGGTGGTAGAAATAGACGATGTAGCGCTGGTCAACGCCGCCGTGACGAAGGCGGGGCATGGTGTAGAGCTTGCCCCGGTAGCGCAGGGTTTCGGCGCCGTCCTTGAAGCGCATCGGTACGAGCTTGCCGAAGGTGCCGCCGCTCGCGTTCGAGCGGTTGGTGGCCATGCACACCAGCACCCTGCGGGTGTCGACATGTGAAAACGCCTCGCAGCGGAGAGCGATCTCCCGGATGATGAGCGTAATGACGTCGGTGAGGTTTATCTCCGGGAGCTTCAACCGCCCTTCTCCGCCAGCGCGATCATCTCCTCGGCGTGGCGTACCGAAAGCTCGGTGACCTTCTCGCCCGCCAGCATCCGCGCGACCTCGTTTACCTTCTCCCGGCGGGCGAGCTTCTTCACGAGGGTGGTCACGCGGCCGCCGACGTTCTCCTTCTGCACGGTGAAGTGCACGTCGGACATCGCGGCGATCTGCGGCAGGTGCGTGATCACCAGCACCTGCCGCTCCTTCGCCAGGGACTTGAGTTTCTTCCCGACGACCTCGGAGGTCTTGCCGCCGATGCCCGCGTCCACCTCGTCGAATACCAGGCTGTCGACGATGTCGGCCGAGAGGATGACCTTCTTTATGGCGAGCATGATGCGCGACATCTCGCCGCCGGACGCCGCTTTCCGCAGCTGGCGCAAATCCTCGCCCTCGTTGGCCGACAGCAGAAACTCGATGCGGTCGAGCCCGTGCGGGTAGAGCACGTAGCGCTTGTTCTCGGTCTCGATCTCGCCGTCGGGCGAGATCTCCCGCTTGATCGAGATGCGAAAGACCGTGCCGGGCATGCCGAGGTCGGCGAGCTCCTTCATCACCTTCTCTTCCAGGTCCTTGGCGGCGAGCCTTCGCTTTTCGGAGAGGTCCAGCGCGGTATCTTTGGCGACCTGCACCAGGGCACGGTAGTCGGCCCTGAGCTTTTCGATCTGTTCCTCGGATGATGAGATGGCGTCGAGCTCGCGTTTCGACTTCTCGGCGTAGTCGAGCACCTCGCGCACGGTATTGCCGTATTTTTTCCTGAGCGATGAGATCAGCGAAAGGCGCTCCTCGACCTGGTTGATGCGTTCGGGCGAAAACTGTATGTCCTTCTCGAAGGCCCGGAGGTCGGCGGCCGCGTCCTCGAGCGAATAGAGCGAGGTGCGGACGGTTTCCAGGATTGCCGATATGCGCGCGTCGAAACCCGAAATGGCCGAGAGGCTCTGGTCGGCGCGCTTGAGGCTCTGGACGATTCCGCCGTCGCCCTTGAGCAGCGAGGAGCTGGCGCTGATCTCCGTGAAGAGCTTTTCGGAATTCTGCAGCAGCGCCGACTCGTTGCGCAGCTCCTCCTCCTCGTTCGGCTGGAGGCGGGCGGCCTCGATCTCCCTGATGGCGTAGCCGAGGAATTCGATCTTGCGCGCCTTCTCCTTCTCGTCGATCTCGAACGAGCCGATGCGCTCCTTTAAATCGGAAAGCCCGGCGTGGATGCCGCGCACCTTTTCCACGAGCGGTCCCAGGCGGCCGAAGCTGTCGAGCGTCTCGCGGTGTTTGGCGATGCGCATGATGTTCTGGTGCTCGTTCTGCCCGTGGATGTCGACCAGGTATTCGGAGAGCGCCTGCAGTTTGGCGATGGGGATCTGCGTGGCATTGGCGAAACAGCGTCCCTTGCCGCTGGTGTATATCTCGCGCCTGAGCACGAGCGTGCCGTCGTCGCAGTCGATGCCCGATTCGTCGAGGATGGCGCGCACCTGCGGAACCGTGGAGACATCGAAGACGCCCTCGAGGGCCGCGCGCTCGAAGCCGGAGCGTATCTGGTCGGTGGTCATCTTGTCGCCGAGCACGCCCGAAAGCGCGTCGATCAGGATTGATTTCCCGGCACCGGTCTCGCCGGTGAGAATGTTGAGGCCCGCTCCGAAGGGGATCTTCAAGTCGTCGATGATTACGAAGTTCTTGATTCGCAGCTCAGTCAGCATGTCAGCCGTCACCGTTCACGTTTTTGCCCCAGCCGAGCTTTCTACGGAGGATTTCGTAATAGTCCCGGGCCGGGTGCTGAATCAGGTGGACCTTCTTGTCGGAGCCGCGGACGCGGATCTCGTCTTCGCCCTCGATGGGAATAGCCTCCTGTCCGTCGATTGTCAATAATAAATTTTCAAAGTCCGAGACGATCCGCGCCCGGAGCGTGGTCCGCGCGGGTATGATCATTGGCCGCACGGCGAGCATGTGGGGGCAGATGGGATTCAGCACGTAGGCGCTGTCGATGCTCGGGATCACGATGGGCCCGCCGGCCGAGAGCGAGTAGGCCGTGGAGCCGGTCGGTGTCGCGATTATGAGTCCGTCGCCGGAGTAGCAGTTGAGAAAGGCGTCGTCGAGCTCCAGGCGGACGGCTATGGGACGGGAAAAGGCGCCCTTCGATATGACGGCGTCGTTGATGACGGTCGCGGTGCGCAGTTCCTCTCCGTCCCGGAAGAGCGAGGCCTCGAGTGTGGAGCGTGCGGATGCCGCGCGCCTTCCGGCCACGACCTCGTCCAGGTGATGGAACGCCTCGCCGGGGGAGAACTCGGTGAGAAAGCCCAGGCGACCCCGGTTGATGCCGAAAAGTGGTGCGGTCCTTCCGGCGAAGAGCCGCGCGGTACGAAGGAAGGTGCCGTCGCCGCCGATGACGATGACGAGCTCCGATTCCGCCACAAGCTCTCCATCGTCCACACGGTGTTTCGAAAGGGGGTCGTCGGCGAACAGTCCGATTTCGGGAAGGAGTGCCCGTATGCCCCGCTCCGCGAGGAACACGACGATGTCGCCCACCAGGGCGAGCGAGCCGGTGTCGTCGGGGCGTATGTGGATGGATGCGGTTTTGATCATGGATATCGTCTTGTGCGCACGTCCGTTTATACGCGCGGGATGCGCCCGGCGTCAATGATATTATGAGGAATACCCCGGGGATAAAAATACCTTGATTTTGCCGGGTCCGCGCGGCAGAAAGAACCATCCGCGCATACCGGCCGATGAAGAACACGATCAACATTCTCGCGCTTGTCGCGATTATCGCGCTGCCGCTGGCCCTGTTTCCCGCCCGTACTTCCGGGCCCACGGTGACCGATGAGGTGCGCAGGGTCGTGTCCCTTTCCCCCGCTATAACGGCCGCGATTGTCGATCTCGGCGCATCGGAGGTCCTTGTCGGCGTGAGCGACCGCTATCCGCCTGTTTTGCGCGGCATCGAGGTCGTGGGCGACCTCGCCCGCGTTGATATGGAGAGGATCGTGGCGCTCGGTCCGGACGTGGTGTTCTTCTCGGCCGAGGACGGAGCGACCCAGATGGCGGACCGCGTGCGCGCTATCGGCGTACCCGCGCACCGTTTCGGGCGCAACCGGAATTTCGACGATATCTGCGCCCACTACATCGAGCTGGGCGACATCCTCGGCAGGGGGGGCCGTGCGCGTGAGCAGGTCGACGGGTATCGGCGCAGACTGGAGCGGATCGTTCACGCCGCCGGCGGGCCCCGTGTGGCGCTTTTCATCTCGCACGCGCCGCTCATCCCCGCGGGCGGCGGTTCGTTCGTGGGAAGGATGATAGAGGCCGCGGGGGGGCGTAACGCGTTCGGCGGCCTCGACCGGCCGTTCCCGGTGGTCTCGGCCGAGCACCTCGTGCTCGTCGATCCGGACGTCATCGTCTCGATCGACGCCGATCCCGGGAAATTTTTTTCGTCGGGGGCGTTTCGGGATATGCGCGCCGTGCGCCGCGGCGCCGTACGCCGGATCGATGCCGACATGGTCGGTACGTACACGCCGCGAAGCTTCGTCGACGCGGCCGGAGAACTGGGGAGGTTGATCGCCGATGCCGGAAAGAGTTAGGCCCCTGTTCGCCCTTGCGCTGCTTGTCGCGATCGGAACGCTCGCGATACTCCTGGCGATATCGGCCGGGTCGACATTCCTCGCGCCGGCCGATATCGCCGGGGCGCTTGCGGGCGACCACGGTACGGCCGAATACCGCATACTCGTGCATCTGCGCCTTCCGCGCATTCTCATGGCGCTCGTGGTGGGAGCCTCGCTTTCGGTGAGCGGCGCGATGTTCCAGTCGCTCTTCCGGAATCCCCTGTCCGATCCTTACACCGTCGGAGTATCCGGCGGCGCGGCCCTCGGCGCGAGCGCCGCCATCGTGCTTGGCGCCTCTTTCGCGCTGGTGGCCGTTTTCTCGTTCGCGGGCAGCCTCGCCGCAATCACGCTTGTCTACGGCCTTTCCCGCCTGCGCGGACTCGGATCGAGCGGGATAATACTCGGAGGCATTTCGCTCAGCTTCATTTTTTCGTCGGGGGTGATGCTCATCTTCGCGCTCGCGCGGCCCGAGGCGGTGCACAAGGCGCTCATGTGGCTGATGGGCGATCTCTCGCTCGCGCGCTATGACGCGCTCTACCGCATGGGGCTGGTCGCGCTGCTCTTGCTCGGTGCGGCCCTGTGCCTGCACCGCCATCTCGACGTCATTTCTTTCGGCGGCGATTTCGCCCGCTCGCTCGGCGTCGCCGGCACGGACACGCGCACGGTGTTCTGGGTCGGCGGTCTCCTGGCCGCGCTGTCGGTGGCGCTGGCCGGGGTGATCGGCTTCGTCGGTCTCAT
This sequence comes from uncultured Leptospirales bacterium, assembly GCA_964625625.1. Taxonomy (GTDB): domain Bacteria; phylum Spirochaetota; class UBA4802; order UBA4802; family UBA5368; genus MVZN01. Next base: position 7,059 of record CAZVEG010000039.1, read on the forward strand.
CGTCCCGCATGCCGTGCGTGCGCTCGTGGGACCCGTCCACCGGCGGCTTCTTCCGGCCTCGGCGGCCGCGGGGGCGCTCTTCCTGGTGGTGTGCGACACGATCGGCAGGACCTTCGCCATGCCGTATGAAATTCCGGTCGGCGTCATAACCGGTTTTCTGGGCGGCATATTTTTTCTCGTCCTGCTGCTGAAAAGAGGAAGGAGCATGGGGTGATTGAGATCTTCGATCGGACGATACACGGCGGTATGAACGGGCCAGACGCCGGGCAAGCGCGTCCGTGCGGGGCGTCTTCGCGTGGAGGGAATGCGGCCATGCCGCTGTGAATGATACGGAACGGGGAAATATCGCGATGAATCTCATTGAAATACGGGGCGTGCGCGCCGGGTACGGCGACGGGGACGTGTTGAAGGGCGTCGACCTGTCGTTCGCGGAAGGGGGGATGACGGCGATCATCGGTCCCAACGGCGCCGGCAAGAGCACGCTCCTGAAAACGATCTGCGGTGCGCTCAGCCCGACGTCGGGCGATGTGCTGTTCCGCGGAAGACCAATCGGCTCGATCGGCGTTTCAGAGCTGGCGCGCGAACTCGCCGTCGTCCATCAGCTCATGGAAAACATCCCCCCTTTCTCCGTTTACGAGTTCGTGCGCCTGGGGCGATTCCCCTACAGGGCTTTCTGGAGCCTGGAGTCTCCCGGCGACGATTCGAGGATCGAAGGGGCGCTTTCGGCCGTAGGCGCCTCTCATCTGCGCGACAGGGACGTCACCGGTCTTTCGGGCGGGGAGCGACAGCTGATTTACGTGGCGAGGGCCCTGGCGCAGAACGAGCGTGTCATCATCCTTGACGAACCCGTCTCGCATCTCGATATACGACATTCCGTCGGGGTCATGGACGTGCTCCACGATCTGAGCGCCGCGGGCACGACCATCATCACCGTGCTCCACGATATCAACCTCGCATCTGATTACTGCTCGCGCATCATCGCGCTCAGGGACGGCTCGGTGTTCGCTGACGGTCCGCCCGACGAGGTGATCCGCTACCAGGTGGTCGAGCCGCTCTTCGCCACGGTGTGCGTGGTGTTCGAGAATCCCATCACGAAAAAGCCGTACACCTTTCCCGTCCCCCGGCACTCGAAGATCTGAGGGCCCGGGTCTGGTCGCCGACCGGCGCCGGGTCGTGCCCGTGCTTCGCACGAAAAATAATGACTGGACATATGTCAGTATTTTAATTATATAATGACACATATAAATATTCGAGCTATACTTGTGGATCAGTGACACCCGCGCCCCGCCGCGGGTGATACCAGGCCGATCGGAGGAGCATCATGAGCAAGCGTTATCAGTCGGGGATGTTCTGCGTCGATATCAGCTGTCCGCGCCATGAGCCGCTTGAGGGACTCGAGGGGGACGCGTACCTGAACAAAAAGGCGGAGCATTGCAAAGAGTGCTATGCGTGGATGTTCTTCAGCTGGCTGAGAGACAGGAATTACCGGATCGTGATGACCATGCCCGAGATGGCCTCCAGGGAGCTCGTCGCGCGCATAAAGGGGATCGATCCGGTCCGCGTCGAAGATCTTACCGAAGACGAGATCCTCTGTCTCTGAAAGCCGAAGCCGCCCGCGATCTCGATCCGTGGCGGCGGAATCGGGCTCACGGTGGGGCCGCGGTCGAGCGCCCTGCATCCGGCTTCCCGCCGGGCGGGGTAATTTTTAATTGAAAAGCCGAACCCGGGATGAGCCAATAGGGAAAAACCGGGCACGGGGGTATCCCATGACACGACGCCTTTCCCTTTTTCTTTCTATCGTTGTATTCATCTTCGCGGCCGCGGCGGTGCTGATCCGTGTTGTTGCGGCGCCGTCGGCCGGAAAATCCGCCGCCGAACGGCTGGGTATGGCCCATCCGACGGTGGTCGCCCATCGCGGCGCCTCATATCTCGCGCCCGAGGCCACCGCTCCCGCCTATATCCTCGCGAGGGAACTTGGAGCGGATTATCTCGAGATGGACATACAGCGCACCTCGGACGGCGTGCTCATCGCGTATCACGATGACACATTCGAACGGACTACCGATGTCGCCGCGCGCTTCCCGGCACGGGCCGGAAATCCCGTCGCCGATTTCAGCCTGGCCGAGGTGAAGTCGCTTGATGCCGGTTCATGGTTCAACGCCCGGTTCCCCGACAGGGCGCGTCCGTCCTACGGGGGGCTCAAAATACTCACCTTCGAGGAGGTCATCGCCATCGCGTCCGCGGCACGAAAGCCGATCGGGCTGTATATCGAGAGCAAGAACCCGGAATCGTATCCGGGTATCGAGCACGAAATAGTGAAGACGCTGTCGCAACGGGGCTGGCTTGATTCGAAAAGGATAATCTTCCAGTCCTTCAGCAGGGAAAGCCTCGAAATCTTCGCCAGGATCGCGGCCACGATACCGCGCGCCTACCTGGTCGACGAGAAGATGGAAAAGGAGCAGGGCTGGGAAAACCTGGTGCGCGCGGCCGCCGCCTCCGGATCGGGAATCGGCCCGGTGGGCTATGTGGCATTCCCATGGAACCTCGGGGCCGCCCATCGCGCGGGGCTCGTCGCGCACGTATATACCGTGAACGCGTCGTGGCAGTTTTCGATACTGAATTTTTTCGGTGCCGACGGGTTTTTTACCGATCGCTGCGATCTGCTGCTGGAGTACTACGGCAGGAGGCCGGCAAAGGCTCCGCAGGACATACTGGAAAAATTTAAATATTAGTGGTATTCCGCGGGGCGCGAGAATCCGATAAAAAATACAACGGGCCTGCGACGGACCGGTGCGTCGAGGCGTACCGGCGATGGCATATTTTTCTTGACTGAGCCCCGTCATTTTCATAAAATTTTACGGGGTTGCCCGTTTCCGGCCGCCATGTGCCGGGCCTGCGGGTGGAGGGATATGGAGGCGCCCGTCGGCCTTCCGGACCGTGGAGGTCGGAGAGGGGTATCGTTCCGGAGTAATTGCGTTCCGGCCGCATGGAAAGGTTCGCGGCCGCTTTGAGTGCGCACAGCCAGCATGCAGGAAGGAATGCGGAATGAAAGAGTGGGGTATCAGCGGAGTCACCGTTCTGACGCCGGAGGATGTCGCTAAAAGTGGCGGTCTGGAGATCAAAGACAGTAAGATCGAAAGAGTCACCAGGGAAAAACCCAGAACGACGCTTACCCTCGAGATAGAGAACGGCGTACTCACCCCCGGACTCATAAACGCGCACGACCATCTTCTCGGCACCTATTATCCCAAGGTTGGCAACGGCCCCTATGAGAACTGGCTTCCCTGGGATAACGATTTGAAGAGCGCACCCGTCTACCAGGAACGGCAGCAGATCGAGAACAGGGACCTGTATCTCCTCGGCGGATATCGAAACCTCGTCTCGGCGGTAACGACCGTTTCCGACCATATTCCCCACTTCGTCAACGAGCCGTTTCTCTCGATGCTTCCCATGCGGGCGCTCCGCGATTATGCGCTCGCGCATTCCATAACCTCCTTCGCCCTCGCCTGGGGTGATGGCATCGAGGTGGAATACCAGAAGGCGGTGAAGAACGATCTCCCCTTTATCACTCACATCGCGGAGGGTTTTGACGCCGAGACCATCCGCGACCTGAAAACCCTTGACAGCAAGGGCGGACTGGGGGAGCATTCGGTCCTGGTTCACGGCATCGCGTTCTCCGAGGAGGACATCCGGCTCATCAGGAAAAAAGGCGCGTCGGTAGTGTGGTGCGGGGATTCTAACGTCTTCATGTTCAACAGGACCGCAAACGTCGGCAAGATGCTCGAGGAGGGCGTCAACCTCTGCATCGGCACCGACTCGCCGATGTCCGGCGGGCTCAACCTCCTGTTCGAGATGAAATTCGACAGGGAGTATTTCCGCAAAACCTACGGCAGGAACCTGCCCGACGAGCAGATCCTGCGGATGGTGACGCTCAATCCCGCCAGGGCCTTCCGCCTGAAGAAGTTCGGGCAGATAAAACCCGGGTTCGTCGCGGATCTCGCCGTTTTCGCCAATAAGGGCAAAACGCCCTTTGAATCGGTGGTTTCCGCGGAGCTGCGCGACGTCATGCTCGTGGTGATAGACGGAAAACCGGCGTATGGCAACGCGGAATACGCGTGGCTGTTCGATGCCCTGAAGGTGAAATACCAGCGGGTGGTCGTCGACGGTGCGGAGAAGGTGATCATCGGCGATCTGCTCGGTCTCATGAAGAGGATCAGCAGGGCCGTGGGCTTCAAAAAAGAGCTGCCGTTTCTGCCGGTAGAGTTCGATGTATAGTATCGCGGGAGAGTAGCAATGTCCAACGGGGCTATGGGTCAGACATCAGGAATCGTTACGCGGCGCTACAAGCACGGTTCTATCGTCTATTTCGAAAACGACAAAAGCGAATACATATATATTCTGAAGGGCGGCAGGGTCATCCTCACCTCCATCAAGGTGGATACCGGCGAAGAGGTCAAGGAGGAGATCAAGCCCGGCGAATTCTTCGGAGTGAAGTCCTCCCTGGGCAAGTATCCGCGCGAAGAGACGGCCCAGACCATCGGGGAGACCGTGCTCCTGGTGCTTACACTCGCGGACTTCGAGCGGCTCGTTTTACAGAACGTGAACGTGGTGCGCAAGATGCTCCGTATTTTCAGCAACCAGCTCCGGCGGATCGGGAAAAGCCAGCGCGAGGTGCTGGGTGAGAGCGAGTCCATTAATCCGGCCGAGGAGCTCTTCAAGATCGGCGAGTACTATTACAAGGTAGGCAGGGTGCAGCAGGCCCAGTACGCGTATAAGCGTTACATGGAATACTATCCCGACGGCAAGTACTCGGGACCGTCGATGCAGCGTATCCGGGCTATAGAGTCCGGAAGCACGGGCGGCGGCGGTGAGGATTTTTCTCCGGTCGGCCCGGCCTCTCCTCCCTCCGCTCCCATGCGGGGCGATGAAAACGTTGATTTTACGGACTTCAGCATCGACGACGAAAAGCCGGCGGCTCCGCCCCCATCTCCGTCCCGCTCACCCCTCGACGATTTCGGCGTCGACGCGGCGTCATCCTCCCCCCTGGCAAGCGAGATGGATGATTTCTTCTCGGAGGGGAAGTCGGTCGATTTCGACGGCGATCCATTCAGCGGGGGCGATATGGACGGAAAAGGCGGCAAGGGCGTGGCCGAAAATTTCTACGCGGCCATGAGCAAGTTCTCCCAGGAGGATTACTCCGGCGCTCTCGCGCTCTATGCCGGCATCCTCGAGGTGCGCAACCTCAAGAACGACTCCGAGGCGAAAATATTCGAAAAGGCCCATTTCGAAATCGGCAGGTGCCATCTGAAGCTCGGCAAGTTCACCGAGGCGCTCACCGCGTTTTCCAACATGATCAAGAAATTTCCCAACTCCGAGAACGTCAAGAACGCCCTCTTCCACATGGGGGTCGTATACGAGAGCGTTAAAAAGGCCGACAAGGCCGCCGCGTACTACAACAGGGTCATTCCGATGGAGCCCAAGGATTCCATCAATAAATTAGCCGCCAAGCGGCTCAAGGCGATAGAGAACGGTTAGGTGCCATGAGTATGTTCCTTGACAGCCAGCTTTTCGATAAGTTCGGGGTGGAGTATTCCCCTAACGATATCATCTTCTGCGAGTACGAGCCGGGCAACGAATTCTATTTCATCCAGAACGGAAGGGTGAAGATCGTAAAAATCATCAACAACACCGAAAAAACGCTTGATATACTCGAAGTTGGTGATGTCTTTGGCGAGATGGCGATCCTCGAGGAACAGCCGCGCTCCGCGTCGGCGATCGCGATGGATCATGTGAAGCTTCTGCGGTTCCGCAGGGAGAATTTCGATGCCCTGCTCCAGGGAAATCCGCAGCTTGCCTACAAGCTCCTGATAATATTCTCCAAGAGGATATACGACGCCAAGCGGCGGCTGATGATTCTCCTGCTCGAGGAGCCGCAGGTCAAGGTGATGGACGTGATGTGCATGCTCTCCGAGCAGGATCCGCACCTGGACCTCCAGGAGGCGATAACGATCAGGGTGACCATCCAGGAGGTCGCGAACTGGGCGGGAATGCAGATCGTGGACGTGCAGAAGATCCTTTCGCACCTCAACCAGCTCGGCAAGATAGAGCTTTTCAACGACAGGATTATCGTCAAGAACATCCGCGACTTCCAGCGCATCGTGAATTCGCGGCGCAAGAATATGTTTACGTGACCACAGGCTCCCGTAGCTCAGGCGGATAGAGCAGTAGTTTCCTAAACTATGTGCCGGAGGTTCGAGTCCTCCCGGGAGCGCAGCACCTCACTCCACGACCCGTTCGCCGTTTTCCCATCGTCCCGTTATCGGTTTGGCCTTCGGGGCCGTAAGCGTGCCCGTTCCGTGCATTTCCCCGTTCTGCCATTCTCCCGTGTATCGCCGTCCGTCCGGGAATCTCATGGTGCCCGTGCCGTGCATCTCGCCGTTCTTCCATGCGCCCTCGTAGGCGCGTCCATCCGGCCAGCGCATGCTTCCGGTCCCGTCGATCACGTCGTCCCTGAATGCGCCCCGGTATATTCTCCCGTCGGAGAATTTCATCTCGCCGGAGCCGTTCATGCGGTCCTGTTTCCACCGGCCCGTATACAGGCTGCCGTCGCGACGTCTGAGCGTGCCCCCGCCGTCCATGCGGTCGTCGACCCATTCGCCTTCATACCGGCTTCCGTCGGGCCATATCATCACCCCCTTGCCGCCGCGCCTGCTGTCCCGGAACCGGCCCGTGTACTTCATTCCCCGCGCGTACCGGTATTCGCCGGTCCCGTTCATGCGGCCGTACGCCCACGCGCCCTCGTACACCGATCCGTCCGCAAAACCGAACGCGCCCGTGCCGTGCATCAGGCCGTCCTTCCACGACCCGCTGTAGGTTTCGCCGTTGGGCCATGTCATGCTTCCCGTTCCGTCGATGCGGTCGTTCTTCCATTCGCCGTCGTATTTCCTGCCGTCGGGGAAGGACGAGTTTCCCCTGCCGTGCCGGCGGCCGTTCAGCCACTGCCCCTCGTAGCGGCCCCCGTCCGGGCGCCTGAGTGTCCCCAGACCGTGCATGCGGTCGTTGCGCCAGTGCCCGTCGTAGGTATCGCCCTCCGCCCGCCGGTACACTCCACGGCCGTGGCGTACGCCGTTTTTCCATTCCCCGGTGTATTCGGCGCCGTCGGCCCAGGTCATGGTGCCGCTGCCGTTATCGCAGTCCCCGTGCGAGCATTCTCCGGGTTCCGCCGAATTCAACGGTGATGCGAGAAAAATCAGGAACGACAGCAGGAGGATGCGGCGCATGGTTGTTCTCCCCCGGGCCCGCGGCGAACGGCTTCCGTCGCCATAACGGCCCCTGTGATAGTTGTCGCGGCCCGCCGTGCGAACGGGGGTCGCCTTCATTAATAGAATCGGCATGGCGAGCGGATTTTCGTATACCAGTCGGGATGGTAAAATAATACACCCGTCCCGGTTAAAACTCATTACATGAAGATAAATATGTTGCCATATAATATTATTGCCGTAAAACTATTTCCTGCCTTTCCCTTTATTATGGCCCCTTTTCTTGCGGGTGTGGGCCCTCTGTACGGGCGTATCCGGTAAAATGACTGCCAGGAGGCCGCGATGCAGATTTCAGATATGCAACTGACCACCCTGACGTTCGAAGAGCCTGAAAAGGGGGTGGGGCTGGTCACCATGAACCGTCCCGACACCCTCAATTCCATCTCGATTCAGATGCTCGAGGATTTCGATACCCTGTGTTCCGTACTAACCGGTAATACCGGAATCCGTGTGCTTATTATTACGGGCAGGGGCAGAGGGTTTTGCTCCGGCGCCGATCTCAGTGCCGCGTTGAGTCACCAGGGGGCCGAACCCTTCGCCGATCCCGAGCATTTCATCGAAATGGTGCAGGAGCGGTACGCCAATCTGGTCATCAGGCTCAGGCGAATTCCGCAGCCTCTGATCGCGGCGGTGAACGGGGTGGCGGCGGGCGGGGGATTTTCTATGGTCCTGGCCTGTGACATCAGGGTTGCGTGTCCCGAGGCCTGTTTCGTCGCGTCTTTCGCCAATATCGGGCTTTCCGGCGGTGAACTGGGGACCTCATACCTATTGCCACGGCTCATCGGTCTGTCGCGTGCGGCGGATGTTCTTCTCACCGGCAGGAAGCTTGATGCCGAGGAAGCTGAACGCATGGGGCTTGTGAATAAAATAGTGATGCGTGAGAAGCTGATTGAGGTCGCCCTCGAATATGCCCGTATGATGGTGAGTAAAAGCATCGGTGGCCTCAAGCTGACCAAGCGGGTCCTGGATCAGAACATTGACGCTCCGTCGCTGGAGGCGGCGATCAATCTTGAAAACCGAAATCAGACCTTGCTGGTGTTCTCCGGAGAGTTTTTCAGGCTGATCCAGGGTTTTTCGAAGTCCAAGGGACACGGGGTGTGAGAGGGGCTTCCATTGCCATGCCCGGCTTAGAGATGTTTGGCTCTACTTTTTGAGGGCCGGGTATTCTGAAAGGCTGAAACAGGGCGGGGCGGAAAATGCAGAATTCTTCCAGTATAATCATAGCATCCGCGGCGACGGTAATTCTGCTCAGGGATGGCGCAACGGGCCCCGAGGTGTTTCTGATGCGCAGGCACCTGAACCAGTCATTCATGGGTGGGGCATACGTGTTTCCCGGTGGTCGGGTAGACCCCGGTGACGACGATCCGGCCCTTGAGGGTGTCCTGTTTGGATCGGATGGTTGCGGATCGGTAAATCCGGCGCAAGCGTCATTCTGGGGGGAGGTACCATCCCGGACAATCCATGTTGCGGCCATACGGGAGACCTTCGAAGAGGCCGGAGTCATTTTCGGGCGAGATGAAACGGGCGAGCTCGTTATCCCCGGGAGCAAGGTGTTGAAAGAGAGGCTCGAAATCCTCAGGGGACAACTCAATGCCGGTGCCGTAACCCTTTGCGAAATCGCCAGTCAGCTGGCCGTTCGTTTCGATCCTGGCATGCTGGTGCCCTATGCCCGCTGGATTACTCCCGAAATCGAGAAAAAGCGATTCGACACGCGATTCTTCCTGGCCGTGCTCCCCGAGGGTCTTGAGCCCGTTCATGATAACAGGGAGCTCACGGATTCGCGGTGGATCACTCCCGGGGATGCACTGGGAAAGCATGGATGTGGAGAGTTGCTTCTCATGCCACCCACCCTGAAAACCATTGAGGAGATCGGTGATTTCTCCAGCATCTCGGAACTGCTGGATTTCGCGAGAGCCCGGATGATTTATCCAATCCTTCCCCAGGCATTCGTGCGGGGAGACTGTTTCGGGGTGCTGCTTCCGCATGATCCGGAATATACCATAACGGATTACAGGCAGCCCGCACGCCCGGGAGAGATATCCCGAATCGTCATGCGTAATGGTATCTGGGCGACATCCGCGGCCCCTGAGTTTTTATTCTGAAAACAGTAAGCCCTGGCCGGATGGTTCCCGCCTCCCCGGAATAATGCACAAAGTTGTTGACAATAAATAATTAGTGAATATCACTTACTATGGGTGTGCCTCGTATCGTGCCGGGATTTATGCCGCATGGAGATGAACGAAAAAGGTCATGGTGGGACATTCCCAGGGGAGGAAAGCATGGAAAACCTTGTGACCCTCGTTGTTGAAGAAGGGACGGCCTTTATCGCTCTCAACAGACCGGATAAGAGAAACGCGCTGAACGGCGATGTGCTCAGGGAGCTTGAAGAACGTCTTCGGGAGGCCGAAGACCGCGATGAGGTTAGGGTGGTTGTGTTGCATGGCGAAGGGCCATGCTTTTCCGCCGGTGTGGATTTCAATTTTATCGCGGGGATGGGTGGAGTGAGTTCGTCGACGGCCCGAAAATTCAGAATGATCCTCTCGGATCTGCAATCGGTGCTGAACCTCATGGAGCGCATGGAGAAGCCGGTAATATGCGCCATCCATGGTGTTTGCATCGGTCTCGGTATGGAGCTTAGCCTGGCGGCAGATTTTCGCATAATGACGAATGATTGCCGTCTCAGCATGCCCGAGGTGGATTTTGGCCTTATCCCCGATGTGGGCGGTATCACACGGCTCGTCCGGATCGCGGGAATGGCACGCGCCAAGGAGATCATCATGACGGCGATGGAAGTCCCCGCCGAGTATGCCCTGGCAACGGGACTCGTGAATCGTGTGACAGATGAGGGAGGGCACCTGGACGCGGCGAAAAAGTTCTCGGCACTGCTCAATCGCAAGGCGCCACTGGCACTGGGGATGGTCAAAAAGGTTATAGATCGGGGATTTCATCTGGATAAATATTCATTTCAGGAGCTGGAGGCTCTGGCGCAATCTCTTCTGATTACTACCGGTGATGTCGCCGAGGGTTTAACGGCGAAGATGGAAAAACGGACACCCCTCTTCATGGGCCGATAAAACCGACGAAAAGATTTGACAAAAAGAATAAGCGGGCTTTACTACATGCTTTTTGAGCGCATTTTTCGATAGTGATACTTTTAACCATGGTTGCGGACCGACAGACATGAAAAATGAAAAAAAAATGCCCCCCGGAAAAGTTAAAATCGCTGAAGCGATGCGGGCGCTCTTAAGTAAGAAAACGTTCAATGAGATCACAACCGCCGAGATTGCCCGGCACGCCGGTGTTACGGAAGCGCTGATCTACAAATATTATAAAGACAAGCGGGATCTGCTTCACCAGTTGCTGGTGGAATACATGAACCGATACCTGGTGGAAGCGCAGGAGGAAATGCGGGATATCAGGGGGGCTCTGAAGAAACTTGAAAAATCAATCTGGACTCACATCAATGTATATGCAACCAACCGGGTCTTCGCCCGGATACTGCTTCTCGAGGTACGCAGCTTCCCCGACTACTATCGCAGCAGATCCTACAAGCTTGTGAAGGAATACAGCGATATTCTGCTCGAAATTATCGAGGAGGGGATGAGGAGCGGCGAGATCAGAAAAGATGTTACGCCCTCTTTTCTGCGCCAGGTGATACTTGGCAGTATAGAACACATTTGTCTCACCGACGTGGTCTTCAACCGGGAGATCAATCCCGATCAGAGGACGGCGGACCTCTGCCGTTTTATCTTCAAGGGCATTACCGGCCGCAACGGAAAATAGCACATGTGTCGCGGTATGGCGAGCAGAAAAAACTTGACAGATGAAGGTTAGTGAGTATCATTAACACTGTTTGTTGGCAGTACACATCTGAACATGGTTGATGAGGACGCCGGTGAATTATGGGCCTGGTTCATTGCCCACCGGTTGAAGAGGCCGTGCCATCGCTTTCAACCCCATTGCGATTTTCTCGGTTTCCCGGCGCTTGAGGAAGCGCCCGTTTGACGATCGCCACCTGCCTATCGTGAACATCTGCCTGCATCTCCGAGATTAAGGCTATTTTTAAGGGAACCGTTGTTCCCGTACCCGCAAATATACAGGAGGGGGCGGTTTCAGATCCAAATAGAGAAGGGAACGGGATTCCCCGGACCAGGAGGTATCGTATGGAACCCAGATTATGGCACAAGTGTTATGCCCCGGGAGTGAAGAGGAGTATTGACTACGAAAAGGTCACAATCCCCGAGGCGCTGGAGCGTACGGCGAAGAATTATCCCGGCACCGTTGCGCTTGATTATATGGGAATGAAAATTACCTATCGGCTACTCGATCGAATGGTTAACCGTTTTGCCCGGGCTCTCAAGGATATCGGGGTGAAGGCGGGTGACCGGGTATCGCTCATCCTGCCCAATATCCCCCAGACCATTATCGCGAACCTCGCGATATTCCGCATAGGAGCGGTTGCGGTACAGAATAATCCTCTATATACGGAAAGGGAGCTCGAGTATCAGCTGAGGGATTCAGAATCGGTCGTCGTCATCACCCTGACTCTTCTGGTGCCAAGGATCCGGAAAATCATGCCATCCACGGGGGTGCGTAAAATAATCGCCTGTCATATCCATTCATTTCTTCCGTTTCCCAAAAAGCAGCTGTTCCCCTTCGTGAGAAAGGAAATGTACAAGAAGATCGAGCCCTCGGAGACGGTCATGATTTTCAAGGATCTCATGGAAAAATACCCGGACGGTCCTGTTGAAAATGAAGCCCGGTGGGACAGTCTGGGGGCCCTTCTTTATACCGGCGGGACCACCGGGGTAAGCAAGGGGGTGATGCTGTCTCATAAAAACATCAGTTGCAATGTCCAGCAGTTTGTCGCGTGGTTCCCGGATCTTAAACCGGCGGAAGAGCGCCTGGTGGGGACCTTCCCCATTTTTCACTCTGCGGGTTTTACCGCCATACAGAACTTTATGATCTGGATGGGCTTTACCCACCTCATGATTCCGCGGCCCACACCCGCGGGTATCATCGAAATAATTAAAAAGAACAGGCCCACCTTTATCCCAGGTGCCCCCACCATTTTCGTGGGCCTCCTGACGGATCCGGCATTCAGGAGGATGAGGTTGGATTTCGTTAAGGGATTTTTCTCCGGCTCCGCACCATTGGCCCCCGAGACCATCCGCGATATGCAACAGCTGGCGGGTGCGACGATCTGCGAGGTGTATGGTCTTACTGAAACATCTCCCATCGCCTGCGTGACGCCCTGGGGTGGCACCGTTAAGCCGGGTACCGTGGGCGTTCCGGTGGCGGATACCGACATAAAAATCGTCGACCTCCAGACGGGGAAGAAAGAACTGCCCGCCGGAGAATCAGGCGAGATCATCATCAGGGGTCCCCAGGTGATGATGGGTTATTACAGGAAGCCCGAACAGACGGCCGAGGTGATCAGGGATGGCTGGTTCTATACGGGTGACATTGGACATTTTGACGAGGATGGATATCTCCTCGTTACGGACCGTATTAAGGACATGATTATATCCGGGGGGTACAATATCTATCCGGTGGAGGTAGATAATATCCTCATGGATCATTCCAAAATACTAGAAGCCTGTTCAATCGGTATTCCCGATACCTACCGCGGCGAATCAGTCAAATCCTATGTGGTGCTCAAATCGGGGGAGGAAATCGATGCCGTGCAGATAATCGCTTTTTGTCGTGAGAGGCTGGCTCCATACAAGGTGCCCAGGGAAATCGAGTTCGTCAAGGAGCTGCCCAAAAGCGCCGTGGGGAAGATTCTGAGGCGCGAGGTGCGCGAGCTGGAAAGAAGGAAACGCGAAGGTGTGGCCTGACGGATTTCGCGGAAAGGATGCGGATATCAGTCATGTGTTTGATATGCCGGCATCAAGCCCGGGCGGTAGGAAAAAAGGAAAAGCGTTCTTGCACGATAAAATTAATTAAAATAAATGGAGGGTTCTGGTGAAGGATCTAAATAAAAAGAGAATCTGGCATGGATCTTACGCCCCCGGGACGCCGGTTTCGATCGATTTCGAAAAAATCACCGTCTCGCAGGCACTTAGCCGGAGCGCCGAACGTTTCCCGGACAGGGCGGCCATTAACTACATGGGTAAAAAGATAAGTTACAGAAGGCTGAACGGCATGGTTAACCGCTTTGCCCGTTTGTTGATCGATCTCGGGGTAAGAGAAAAGGACAAGGTGGCCGTTATCATGCCGAATCTGCCGCAGACCATCGTCACGAACATGGCGGTGATGCGTATAGGGGCTGTCGCAGTACAGAACAATCCTCTCTATACCGAGCGGGAGCTTTCATACCAGATCAACGACTCGGACGCCGTTCTTGCCGTTACCCTTACGTTGCTCGTGCCGCGATTGTTGAAAATCATGCCGGAGACCAAGATCAAAAAGATTATGGGGTGCCACATCCACAGCTATCTGCCCTTTCCCAAGAAACAGCTTTTCCCGCTGGTTAAAAAGGCGATGTATCGGAAACTTGAAACGAATGAGACGGTATTGCTTTTCGAGGAATTGATCGGGAAATATTCGGATGCCCCGGTGGAAGACAGGGGATCCTGGGATGAACTGGGGGCCATAATATATACCGGTGGCACTACCGGTGTATCCAAGGGCGTCATGCTGAGCCACAAGAATCTGAGCTGCAATGTACAGCAACTTGATGCGTGTCTTCCGGGAACCGATGCGGAAAGCGTGGTGGGTACTTTCCCCATATTTCATTCGGCGGGCTTTACGGTTATACAGGATTACCTTACCTGGAAGGGATTCACTCACTGCATGATCCCACGGCCGGAACCCCAGGGTATCGTGGATATAATCAAACGAGACAAGCCCACCTTTATAACGGGCGCCCCTACCATCTTCGTCGGGCTCCTTAACCATCCGGAATTCAGAAAGATGAATATGAAGTTCGTCAGGGGATTTATCTCCGGCGCGGCGCCACTCGCGGCGGAAACAATCCGGGATATCAAGGCGCTTACCGGCGCGACCATGGGAGAAGCTTACGGTCTTACCGAGACTACCGTTATCTCGGCCATGACCCCCTGGGGGGGGAACATCAAGCCGGGTACCGTCGGGGTGCCCTGTCCCGACACGGATATCAGGATTGTGGATATCGATAACGGGATCAGAGAGCTACAACCCGGCGATGCCGGGGAAATTTGCATCAAAGGCCCCCAGGTGATGATGGGATATTATAAAAAGCCGGAGGAAACTAAACAGGTTTTGAAGGACGGGTGGTTTTATACCGGTGATATCGGCTTCTTTGACGATGACGGTTATCTTACCATATCGGACCGGAAAAAGGATATGATCGTGGCCAGCGCCTATAATATTTATCCGGTGGAAATCGATGGTATCCTCATGGAGCATCCGAAAATCCTCGAGGCATGCACAATCGGCGTGCCTGATCCTTATCGTGGGGAAACCGTGAAGGCGTATATAGTGGTTAAGGCCGGACAGAGCCTGACAGCGGACGAGGTGACAAAGTTTTGCAAAGAGAAGCTTGCCGCTTACAAGATCCCCAAGCTGATAGAATTTATAGACGAATTGCCCAAGAGCCCGGTGGGCAAAATACTGAGGCGCGAAGTACGCGCTATGGAAAAGAAAAAAAGGGAGGGGGCGGCTTAGGTGGTTCAAGATTCAAGGGATGAAAGGATGCCACATCGGGAGAAAAACCGAAGGCGAGGGTGAGTATCCTCGCCTTCGGCGATGAATGTCAAATTACAAATTCATGTAACGAGATATAATCAATTTCATGACCTCCGATGTTCCGGCGAAGATGGTCTGCACCCTGGCGTCGCGGAATATTCGTGCAATGGGATATTCCTCCATGTAGCCATAACCGCCGTGGAGCTGTACTCCCTGCTGGGCTATACGGTTTGCCATTTCGGCAACCCAGTATTTTGCCATTGACACTTTTTTTACGATGTCGATCCCTTCGATATGATCGAGGGTCAGCGCCTCCATAAAGGTGCGCCCAAGTTCCACGTCCGTGGCCATCTCGGCCAGTTTGAAGGATATATGCTGCAAGCGCGAAATCGGTCGTCCAAATGCCTTGCGCTCGCGGCAGAACTTCAGAGTTTCCTCGAGTGCACGCTCGGCGGTCACCTGCGATGCCCATGCGGAGATTAACCTTTCCTGTTGAAGCTTCTGCATCAGATAGCGGAAGCCCGCCCCCTCTTCGCCAATCAGATTGGAAGCGGGAACCCGGCAGTCATCGAAGAACATTTCGGCGGTGTCCTGGCTCTTCATCCCGATTTTATCCAGTTTCTTCCCCTTCTTGAAACCGTGGGTGCCGTCTTCGACCAGCAGCAGGCTCACTCCGGTGTATGGAGGATCGGCCTTGGGGTCCGTGCGTGCCGCGACGATAACCAGATCGCAGTTGATGCCGTTGGAAATGAATGTTTTTGCACCGTTGATGACAAAGCTGTCTCCATCGCGAAGCGCAGTGGTTCGAAGAGCGGCGAGGTCCGAGCCGGCTTCAGGTTCGGTCATGGCGATGGCGGTAATGCAATCACCGGAGGCACAGGCCGGCAGCCATCTCTTCTTCTGGTCCTCACTGCCGAAGGAGAAAATGTAAGGTACGATAATGTCGCTGTGGAGCAGTGTTACCAGTCCCGCCTGGTTTGTCTTGCCCATCTCTTCCACGATGATGACCGAATATTCAAAGCCCACACCCGAACCACCATATTCTTCTGGCAGCCAGGGGCACAGAAAGCCCTGGGCACCGAAGTCTTTCCATGCCTGCTTGGGAACAATGCCTTTTGTCTCCCATTCATCGGCGAAGGGGGTGACATTTTTTTCCAGGTACTTCCCGAGGGACTCCCGAAAAATTACATGCTCCTCGGTGTAAATTTTTTCGAGTAATGACATGTTATGGGACCTCCGTTTGGTTGAAATGTAGACGGGTGCTTTTCGGTTGAACTAGGCTTTCATGGCTTCGTCGAAACCTTCCCTGATGGCATCGGTGATCTTGCGGGGGCTTCTGGCGTCCCCCAGGGTGATGATTTTTATTCCACTTTCCCCCATGTCGGTCGCCAGGGAGCTTTCCGAACGGACTCCCGTCGCCAGTACCACGGTGGATGCCGGTATGGTCTTTTCGCCCTGCTTCGTTTCCACGATGACCTCGTGATCGGTTATTTCGAGAAGCCTGGTCTCGGTATACATGGATACCCCCATGAGCCGCAGGCTTTTAAGCAGGGACCACCGGGCGGTTTTTCCGACATTGGTGGCGATCTTCTCGGCCATATCGATTATGGTTATGGTGCGTCCACCCGAATGAAACAGTTTCATTATCGTTTCAGGGGTCTCGGCGTGGTGATACATCAGGAAGGAAAGAGCCTCGGGCGGGGGGGTGCCCATGGCCGCGATGTAATGTGCCGTTTCACAGCCGGTGGCGCTGCCTCCCACAATTACCACGTCAGATCTTATGGTTGGTACTTTCCCCTGAAGTATTTCCCATGCGCTCACCACATGGGCTTTGTCAATACCCCTGACCTCTATTCGCGATGGTACCGCTCCGGTGGCGACGACCAGGATATCCGGATTGATTTGCTTCACCCTTCCGGCGGTGAGCGGCCTGCCCGTTTTCACCGAGACCCCGGCTTTGCTCATAAGACTTGAAAGAGTCTCGGTTATTTTTCCCATCTCCGCTTTCCGGGGAGGCGTCATGGCCAGGTTAATCTGGCCGCCGAGCGTTTTCTGTTTTTCATACAGCATTACACTGTGCCCGCGACGGGCGGCGATCAGAGCGAATTCCATGCCTGCGGGCCCTCCTCCGGCCACCAGGATTTTTTTAGGCTTGCGTGTTTTTTTCAGTGCCGTTTCGTTTTCGCGGCCCGCACGGGGGTTCAGCACACAGCACACCGAGGTGCCCAGAAAAATGGAGTCGAAGCACCCCTGGTTGCAGGCCATGCAGAAAACGGCCTCGTCCAGGCGGCCCTCCCTGGTCTTGTTGGGGAGATCGGGATCGGCTATCAGGGGCCGCCCCCAGCAGACCATATCGCAGAAGCCCGAACGGAGCGCCCGCTCGGCGACGCAGGGGTCTCCCAGGCGGTTGGATGCGAAGACCGGAATAGAAACCTTCTCCCTGATTCCCCGGGCAAGATAAAGATAGGTACCGGGGGGGACGTCGGTTGTGAGCTGAGGTATACTGGTTTCATGCCAGCCGCCTGTCACGTTTATGGCGTCGACGCCCGCTTTTTCCGCCTCTGCACAGAAACGAGCCGATTCACTGTTGGTGTGTCCGCCCTCGAGAAAATCATTCCCGGCGATACGGATCCCGATAAAGCTTTCATTTCCGATGGTTTGACGCACAGCGCTGATCACCTCGAGTCCAAAACGCATCCGGTTTTCAAGGCTGCCGCCATATTCATCGGTGCGATGGTTGGTCAGGGGCGAAAGGAATTGGCTTATGAGATAGCCGGTACAGCCCAGAATTTCGATATAATCGAATCCGGCGTTCCGGGCCCTCATCGCGCCCCGGGCAAAAGACGCCTTGACTTCTTCAATATCATCCCGGCTCATTTCGCGGGGCATCTCGTTCGAGATTGTACTTTCAACCGGAGAGGGGGCGATTGGCTGGAGACCGGTAAAGATGGAGAAGGCGTTTCTACCCATGTGGAAGAGCTGCGTGCCGAGCTTTACATCGGTCGCGCGATGCAGTTCATCGTTGAATTTTTTCAACGGTTCTATGTGAGAATCGAGAAAGAGCCCCGGCATGAAGGGCGCGCTTCCCACCCTGTCGATGGCGACGGGGCCTATAATCATAAGGCCCACTCCACCATGGGCCCGCTCGCGATAAAATGCCCGGTAACGCTCGTTGAACTCATAGTGGTCGGTGTAGGCCAGCCCCATGGCCGGCATAACGATTCTGTTTTTTATACACACCCCGTTGATCGTAACTGGCTCGAATAATCGCGTAAATTCCATTTGATGGCCGCTTATCTTCGTTTCCACTGCGCGGGGCGTTTTTCGAGCATCGCGGTGACTCCCTCCCTGAAGTCCTCGCTTCGTCCGCAAATGCTCTGGTAGAAGCCCTCCATGTCCAGCTGGGTGGCCTGATCGACTCCGAGTCCCTTGCGTATGACTTTTTTAATGGCACCGACGGCGATGGGTGCCGACGCGGCGATCTCACCGGCAAATCTCTCGGCTTCTTCAAAGAGCATCCCCTCGGGATACAGATAACTTGCCAGCCCCCATTGGAGTGCCTGCTGTGCATTGAAGAGTTTGCCCGTCATGTTTATTTCCATGGCACGCGCCGGTCCCACGAGGCGCGAAAGCCTGGTGTTACCCCCCAGGTCGGGGATCAGGCCGAATGTTACCTCCTGGAGCCCCCACTGGCAGTCATCGCTCATGAGGCGAAAGTCGCAGGCAAGGACGAGTTCCACCGCCATGCCCTGTACGCGGTTGTGTATGGCGCAGATAATGGGGATCTCAACGGACTCGAGCAGATTGATGCATCGCTGGCCCTTCGAAACCAGGTCGCGTATGCCGGATCCGCCCGCCGCCGCATCCCCCGCGAAAAGGGGCAGGAGCCCCGCAAGAGATGCCAGGTCCACTCCTGAAGAAAACATTTTTCCGGCCCCCTTGAGCAGAATGACCCGTACATCGGGATCCCCCGCGACCCCCTCCACCATATCCGATATTTCCTGAAGCATCTCGAAGGACAGTGCATTGCGCTTTTCAGGACGGTTAATGGTGATGTGATAGACGTGCCCTTTTTTTTCGCCAATGTAGTTTTCCGCCATGTTGTTCCCTCTTCAGTTTATTATAACCGATCGAGCGCGGTTCAGGTGCAGACGCGCCTCGTCGGCCATTCGGTCCAGCAGATCCCGGCAGCTGGGGATGTCGTCTATGAGGCCTATGGACTGCCCCACCATGAGCGGTGCGTAGTCCACGTTGCCCGACTCCCACGCCCTGCGAATGCGTTCTCCGGCGAGCAGCGGTATCAGCTCCTCGATGCCGCCTCCACGTTCTTCGATCGCTATAATATCGTCGATAACCTTCGACTTGAGAGCCCTGCCCTGCATGCCTATGGACTTGTTGAAGATGACGGTGTCGTTCTCCCGGCGGTTCACCAGTTCTTTCTTGATGGCTTCGTCGACCACGCATTCCTTTGTGGCTATGAAGCGTGAGGCCATCATCACCCCCTGTGCCCCCAGTATTATGGCCGCCGCAAGGGTTCGGCCGTCGGCAATGCCACCGACGGTGACCACCGGTATTTTTACCGAATTTACAATGCATGGGGTCAGTATCATGGTGGTGACATCGTCGCTGAGTGGATGGCCTCCTTCCTCGAAACCGGCCGCGTAAATGCCGTCGTATCCCACCTTCTCGGCGTGGAGGGCGTGACGTACCGAGCCAACTTTCTGGAAGAGCCTGACGCCCGCTTTTTTCAGAATATCGATGGCCTTCATTCCCGCCGCCTTGTCGAGCGGGGATCCGGAGACCTCGATGCCGGCGATCTTTTCCTCCGCGCACACCCTGATGTACATGTCGTGGTGATCCGAGGTGATGCGTACCGATGGGTGCATCGTGAGGTTCACCATGAAGGGCCGGTCGGTAAGCTTTCTGGTTTCACGGATTGCGTTTCGAAAATCCTCTTCGGACAGATAATTACCGGCTGTCAGGTTGCCCATGCCACCGGCATTGGATATCGCGGCGCACAGCGGCGGAGTGCAGAGCCACATCATCGCCCCGCAAATAACGGGATAATCGATGCCGAACATCTCGGTGATGGCGGTATTGAATCGGGTCATGCGATATTTCCTCCGTTTTATACTGCGACTCTCCAATGATTAAGCGCTGCATAAGGTCCTTCCGTGCGAGAGATGCCCGGGAGGAGCAGAATCTACATGGAGAGCCGCCTCATTGCAAAATCTCCTTGCATTCGCTTGTGGCCTAACGCACCGCTTCCATCGACTTTAGTTTTTCAAGGATGGTGTGGGCACCCTCGATGATTCCGTCAACCACCGTTTGTATGGGCATGATGTCTTTGATCAGGGCCGAGCCCCAGCTGCACGGGAATGCCGCGCCCTCGGCATCGCCCGTCTCGTAACATTTTCTGCCGATTTTGCCGCCGACAATGCTGAGAATTTCCCCGAGCGGGGCCTTGCGCTCCTCCATTTGCAGCACCTGCTCCGTGGCCCGGTTACGGAAACAGCGAAGGGGATTCTGTATGCTGCTCATTATGATAACGGTGTCGAGCTCTCCGGTCTCGGTATATCTGCGTTTGATATTCGGATGCATGGGGCTTTCTTCGGTGGCGGCGAAACGCGTGCCCATGAGCACACCGTCGGCACCCAGGGCCAGGGCGGCCGCGAACCCCCGGGCGTCCGCGATGCCACCGGCGGCTATGACCGGGATGTCGAGCTCTTCGACCGCCCGGGGGATGATCACCATCATCGGAACGCCGTTCATACCGGCATGCCCGCCGCACTCGAGCCCCAGTATGATGACGGCGTCGACCCCGGCCCCGGCGGCCTTGCGGGCGAACCTGAGGGAGGGTACCTTGTGAAGCACTTTTACTCCGGCCTCATGAAGCATCGGAATTATGAAGGACGGGTCCCTCCCGGCGGTTTCAACTGCGGTAACCCTCTCTTCGGCCGCAACCCTCGCGAATGACAGGGTCCGCTCCCGGTGGACCACCTCCGGGAGCATGCTGATATTAACACCGAAGGGCTTTGCGGTGAGCCGTCGGGTCAGGTGTATCTCGGATCGCAGTTGTTCGGCGTCGGGGAATGTCTCGGCGGTTATAAAAGGCATGATGCCGGTTTCCGCGGCGCTGGCAACGAATGGTCCCCGGCAGAGCCACTGCATCCCACCCATGAGGAGGGGGTGCGGAATCCCCAGCATTTCGGTTATCCTGGTTCTGAACATTCGCTCATCTCCGGGGTATGCCCGGCCTCCCCTGTCGCCCTGGTTTCGTTAGTGATACTCACTTACAATTTCTAACAATTGTGGATCTGGATGTTTTTGTCAATTATTTTGTAATACGATATTACATGTTTTTGTCGCATTGCATGATTGTGGTTTTGGAACAGTAAAAATTCAATGTCTTATCGTATTACAAAATAATTATTGACAAACGACATCGTCGTATTCATTCTTGCGTAAGTGAGTATCACTAATTAGATCCTCCTGCGGTAGTCGATATCACCGGGCCCTGCTTGGCGTTGCGGGAAACGGGCCGTGTGTCCCTGCCGGGACAGTGTCGGTCCATCCATCGCGCGCAAATATTATTTTATCATAATCGGGAGAGCCAGATGAATAACGCCATTATTGACGAGCGGGACCAGTCGTTCGTACTCTACGAAATGCTCAATTTCGAGGAACTCTGTTCCACTGAGAGATTCAAGGATTACTCCCGGGACATGTTTGACATGACCCTCGAGACCGCGGTCAGGCTGTCGGTAGAGGAGCTGTATCCGGCTAACACCGAGGGGGATCGTGAGGGCTGCCGGCTGGAGAACGGGGCGGTCAGGGTTCCGAAGTGTTTTCATCGTGCCAAAAAACTGTTCGCC
>CAZVEG010000040.1:0-13480 GCA_964625625.1 uncultured Leptospirales bacterium
CATTTTGTTTACGAGGTCGTAGTTGGGTAGCATCCTGAGGCTGTTGTCAACCGAAACCTTGACGCCCTTGCCGCTGATATGGATCTTATACAGGTCGTCCGTTGCCGGCTTCCCTTCCAGTATCACGGCGGCATACCCGTGACGGGCGAGCGCGATTCCGCCCTGCCCTCCCGAGTTCGCTTCCTTGATGGTGCCGGTAAGCGGGCTTTTACATCCGACCGAAAGGCGTCCGGAGATCACCGCGGCCGAGCCGGTGAGCATGCCCGGTGCGATGACCAGCTTGTTCTCCGCCCCCAGTGCATGGCACAGGGGTGGCACTTCCTTCGACACCACGGACGAGGTCATGGCCCGTCCGCCGAGGCCCGCGTAATCGCCCGGGGGCCCTTCCTTTACCTTGGGTCCCCCCCTGGCTCCCATGTCGATCCTGAGAATCTTATCCATTGGCTCCCTCCTGAATTGGTGTTGTGCGGCGGACTGGCCGGAATAACAGAGAGGATTTCGCCCCTCCCGCTCGAGGGACTGCTCCGAACCGCCATACATCCCGTGGGACCGCCCGCCGGAGGCGATAGGCGCATTGGAACTATTCGGGGGGCAAATCCCTCGTATCGCTCGAAAGGACGCGAGGGACGCGCACGTTGACTCCTGATAGTATGCCAACTTTTTACCGGTTTAGTCAAATATTTTTAATTTAACAATTTCAGCTATTTATTTTTGAAAAGTTGTCTGGCGTTTTATACAATTTAGCTGTTGCCGGGCCCGCACGCGGCAACGATGACACCCGTTCCGTAATGGAGGAAGGTTCCGGATGCACGCCGCGCCCGCTACACTCGGCCATCCCTCGAAACTCTTCGTCGAGGTCACAACCCGCTGCAATCTCCGGTGCGCCATGTGCGTCAAGCAGAGCGGCGCGGCGTGCCTTCCCGAGGGTGACCTCTCGCGCGTACACTTCGCGGCGCTCGAGGAGTGCATGGGCGGCCTCGAGGCGATGGTGCTCAACGGCATCGGCGAACCGCTGCTCCATCCGGACCTCGAGTACTTCATACGGCGCTCCAGGGAGCTGATGCCGGCACGATCATGGGTGGGCTTTCAGACCAACGGTTTCCTGCTCGGGGAAAAACGCGCCGCGTCCATCGTCGGCTCGGGTGCCGGTCGGGTCTGCGTTTCGGTCGACGCGTCGTCCGCGGAGACCTTCAGCGCCGTACGAGGACTCGGCGACCCCTCCGTAACCGGAAAGGCGATCGCGGCGCTTACAAAGGCCGCGCGCGAGCAGGGACGCGACGACTTCATGCCGGGCATAGAGTTCGTCGCGATGCGCGAAAACATCAACGAGCTCCCCGCGGTGATGGAATGGGGTGCTCGCCTGGGCATTCGCTTCGCCATCATCACCCAGCTTCTGCCGTACGAACCCGCGATGGTCGCGGCAACCGCGTACGACACCAGCACCGACGCGTCGCTCGCGTTTTACGAAAAATGGCGGCGCCGGGCGCTCGCCGGGCAAGTCGACATATCACGCTACTTCGACGTGTTCATGAAGTTCATCCGCGACGAATCCGAAGAGCGGATAGTACGGCACGTGGACGCCATGGTCGCCGACGCCGCCGCGCACGGGATATCCCTTCACCTTAACGCCCTGCTGTCGCGGGACGAAGCGATGCTCGCGACCGTGGATAAGGCGCTCGCCGGGGCGGAACGCATCGCCCGCGAAAACGGTATCGAGCTTACACTTCCCGGTACGGCTCCGAAAAGCGCGCGGCGCTGTGACTTCGTGGAGGAGGGCTCGGCCTTCGTATCGTGGGACGGCAGGGTCCACCCCTGTCACTTTCTCTGGCACCGCTTCCAGTGCTATCTGGGCGGAGTGGTGAACGACGTGAAGCCCAGGGTCTTCGGCGACCTTGGCAGCGACGGCATTCTCGCCATATGGAACTCGGAAGAATTCCGCGCGTTCCGGGAAAACGTCGTCCGGTATAATTTCCCCTTCTGTTACGATTGCAGCCTGGCCCTGTGCGATCTCGTTCAAACCGGAGACTTCGAACAGGACTGTTACATCACCGGAGTTCCGTGCGCCTCCTGCCTGTGGTGTACGGGGCTGTTCCAGTGCCTGCGGTGAAGAGGACCCGGGGCGGCCGCTTCCAACCGACTTTGGTTTGCTTCCCGCCGTGATTTCAGTATCTTTTCAATTATGCGGGCCGACCGTATGCACACCGAGTTCCGGTGCGGATTCATGCCGGATGCACGGCAATACCCGAACAGTAATTGCGGAGAGCATTGACATGGAAAAACTCGAATCGAAACAGTGCACACCCTGCCGCTCCGGGGCACCGCCCCTGGCACGCGGCGAGATTTACATCCTGAGCCAGGAGATTCATGGCTGGTCGATCGTTGGAGACCACCACATCGAGAAGGAATACGCCTTCAGGGATTTCAAGTCCGCGCTGGCCTTTGTCAACATCATCGGCGACATCGCGGAGCGCGAGGGACACCATCCCGACCTGGGCCTCTCATGGGGAAGGGTGACGGTACGCCTGTTCACCCACAAGATCGACGGGCTGCACGAAAACGATTTTATAATGGCGGCCAGGATCGACGAGGCTTTCCGGAATTTTTCACAGAGCACCTCCACGTGATGAGGTGAAGCCCCCTGGTCGGTATCCCACCCCGCGAAACGCCGGGCCAGCCGACGTATCCGACATTCAAACCCTCAAACCTGTCCCATTCCCCTCTCGGCTCCCCATACGGGAGCCGGATAATAACGCGAAGTGAACGGGCCGAGCCCCATATTAAATGACATTATAGCGAGTTAATGTATAGTAAAATTTCTTGACATATAATATGGCCAAATGCTCATAATACCGTCATACTGGAAAGATCGGGGCCCGGGGCGGGAGGAGATCAGGCGTTTCCGGAATTCGTGATCGGCCTTGAACCATTCCAGGGTAAACAGCTACCAGGGGGCATTTATGAGCATCGCGCAGCACACAAAGGACAGGACCAGAAAGAGCGGTTCGTTTCACGACGATTACCGCGCCAAGCTGATCGGCGCCGAAGAGGCGGCGGCCATGGTCGGATCGAATGACAGGATATTCACCGGCGGGGGCGTCAATATCCCGGCGGGCTTCTCCACGGCACTCGGCAGGCGTGCCGGAGAGCTCTCCAACGTGACCATTTACCAGGGCTTCGCCATGGCCCTGTACGAATACATGAAGCCCGAGACGAAGGACAGCTTCAACATCGAGACCATGTTCGTCGGCCCGCTCGAGCGCATCTGCATGGAATGGGGTGTGGGCTCGTACAAACCGCACAGCTTTTCCGACCTGGGGGCGGTGGCCCGCAAGGCAGCGCCGAACATAGTGGCCTTTTCGGCGACCCCGCCCGACGCGGACGGCTACGTCAACAAGTCGTGCTTCGGCTCATTCCTGCCGCGCAGGGAGTGCATGGAGCCGGCCGACATCGTCATCTGCGAGATCAACAGCCACCTGCCCTGGTGCGGCGGGAGCGACTTCAAGGTGCACGTCTCCGAAATCGACCACATCATCGAGCACGACGCGCCGATATTCGAGCTTCCCGAAATACCGATCACCGACGTCGAGAACCGCATGGCCACCTACATCGTGGAGCTGATACCGGACGGCTCGACCATACAGCTCGGCTTCGGCGGGCTGGGGAACGCCATCGGCCACATGCTCTACGGCAAGAAGGAGCTCGGCATGCACACCGAGGTGGTAACGCCCTCGGTGACGGAGCTCGTCAAGGCGGGCGTCATCACCTGCTCCAAAAAGAATTTCATGCCCGGCAAGATCGTCACCGGATTCGCCGTGGGCACGGGCCAGTTCTATAAGGACATCGACCACAACGAGATGTTCGAGTTCAGGGAGGTCCACTGGGTGAACCAGCCGGCCAATATCGCGAAGAACGACAACATGATCTCGATCAACACCTCGCTCATGATCGACCTGACCGGACAGGCCGCATCGGAGTCGATCGGGACCAAGCAGTACAGCGGAACGGGCGGCCAGGTGAACTTCAACCAGGGAGCCAAGATGTCAAGCGGCGGCAAGCGAATCCTGGCTATCGAATCGACCTACACGGACAAGGAGGGCAATCTACGCTCGAAGATCATGCCAACGCTGCCCGAGGGCACCGTGGTGACGACGCCGCGGAACGAGGTGGAGTACGTGGTGACCGAATACGGCGTGGTCGACATCAACTTCGACTGCATCAGCACGCGCGTGAAGAAGCTCATCTCGATCGCGCACCCGCAGTTCCGCGACGAACTGACGTTCGCGGCGAAAAAGGCGCGGTGGATATGATCCATGTTTCCCGGGGGACGATGATACATCCCCGGGCCGCATCACCCGGCGACACCCCGTAATGAAAACGGCGGGATAAAACCCGCCGTTTTCATGTCAGCGACCGCTCTACGGTATCGGCGCTATCACCTGTGACGACGCGAACAGCCAGGTGACGACCAGCGCGTTCATAAGCGCGCTCAGATAAATCGTTCCCGTTATCTGGTAGAACCAGGTCGACTGGATCATCACGATCGTGAGGGTCAGCATGATGAAAAAGAGCTCTATGATGAACACCACGAAGACGCCTCCGGGACCCTCGAACGGGATGAAACCCGTCGTCAGCAGCGGAACGTACTGCACCAGAAGGAAGAGGAAGAGCGGAGCGATAAGGGCCAGTATGTTCCTCCCCGTCCATGAAAGGTATGTCCTCCACCAGTCCGATTTTTCGGCACGACGGAGCTGTCCGTGCACGAACGACGTCAGCACAAGAAAACCGAACAGTATGAACGGGAAATAGAGAGCGAACATGAGCGCCCGGTAGGGAGTCAGGTCGCTCAGAAGCGGATAGATGAACCTGAAATCCACGAGCACGAGCTTTTCACTCATGAACTCACAGAAGTAAAGAAAGGAGAAAAGCAGCAGGCCGAGAACGGCGGTCCTGCCGATACGTCCCGGGTCCAGCCCCCGGCGTTCCCTGAAATGCGAGATTCCGAGATCGTACCAGTCGAGCCCCTTCGCCGCGGATTCCTTCCGATACCATCTCCTGAGCATGAACAGACCGATGAGGTTTATGACGACGAACCACCATACGATCGCGTCCACGAGCAGCATGGGGAACACCGTATCCACGCTGACCACGAACTTGTGTATGGCGAAGAGCGTCATGATGAGCGGTAGATACAACCACATGAGCGCCCCGTTGATCGCGGCGTGCTTCCACCAGTCACCGTCCGGGCACGCGTAACTGAAGGCCTGCCCCTGGCGGATCGGCCTGAAGAAAGGGCTTCTCAGCGCGATAAGCCCCAGTGGAAGGAGTGAGATGAAACAGGCCAGCATCGCCAGCAGAGTCATCGCTTCTTTGACGGGCCAAATCTGGTCGTCCTTGTTTTTCCAGAGATTCTCCGGCGGGCCCAGGGCGAGCCGCATCCAGTCAAGCGCCTCGGCGATACAGGCCCTGCTGTGCGACTCCTGGACGTGGGATATCCTCGTGACAAAAACACGACGGGCCGTGCCACTGGCGAAATCTCCGTACGTGGTGTTGAAATTCGGGTCCTCGACGGGGAACGCGTTCAGGGTGGTTTCGGTTTTCATCCACTGTTCCATGATGTTCGTCGTCCCGGTAAAGCGGTCGCGGAACTCGTCGAACTCGCCGATGATCATTATCATGTTTTTCGGCCTGTCGCGCGTAGCGCGTTTATCATAGGCATTCCCGACAATGGCGACCGCCCGGATGGCGGGATCTTCGAGCGCGATCCAGTAGGAATACTCGGCCCCCATGCTGTGCCCCATCACCCCGACCCGGTCCGAATCCACGAAGGGAAGCGACGCGAGATACTTTGCCGAGGAGCGGGCCCCGAAGGTTTTGTCGAAACGCGGATCGTTCATGTCGAGCGGCGGATCCGAATTTCCTCTGCCGATGGCATCGATACTGAGAGTAACGAAGCCCCGGCGGCCGAGCTCGATACAGTAGGCATCGCCGCTCTCGCGGTTGTTCTGGTATCCGTGGATGAAGAGTACGCCCGGGTGTTTTGCCGCTTCAGTCGCCGGTAGGGGCCTGAAGAGTTTGCCGCGGATTCTATTGCCGTCCTCATTCAGGAAATAAACATTGGATACCTCCACGGCGCCGGAATCCGTTTGAATCATGTGGGCCGTGAATACGGCACCGATGAACAAGAGCTGGAAAACGATAAAGACGACAAAGGCCTTCACTCCACTCACGTGATTGAAAAACAGATCGGTATTCATCCTGACCTCCGCTCCTGGGATCGACGTTGCCCGTCAGCAACGATTCAGACATGCCTCGCCGGACGCATCATTTCAATTGGATGCCCTCATGGACATGTACGTCGCGTCACCATGAGCCAGACATAGCATGAAAAACGAAAATACGCATTAACCTCGGTTAATAAGTGTTTCGCCGTTCACGGTCCGTTTATACAGCGGTATGCGGTGATTTACAAGGCTTATTCATCTGATCCCCTGTGATTCGACGGATCCGGAAAGGGCCATAATACTGAAATAAACGGTACCCGCAATCCGCCGGGAATGACCGCTTCCGCATCCGTTTTTTGCTGGCGTTTGCGGGAGCGGAGGGGTTAGGCTGGCATCGGCCGATGATATCTCACCCGCAGGGGGCACGCGCATGAAAGCCACCGTAATCGTCAAAAAACTCGACGCGCCGCACCAGATGGAGCCCTTCACACGCTTTCAGCCGCTCGGTGATGATATGGTGGGTGCGGTCCGCGGCGCCGTGAGGAGCATCTTCGACGAGCTCGGCGGCGCCTCCCTCCTGAAAGAGAGCGGCGAGGTATACATCAAGCCCAACGCCGTCGATGCCAAGCCCTACAGCCACACCAGGGTCGAGGTGCTCCGCGAGATCATCGACTACTGGAAACGCGCCGGCGCCGGGAAGATATATCTCTTCGAAAACGCCACACAGGCGAACTTCACCCGGCTGGTGTACCGCGCCGCGGGCTACACCCGTCTCTGCCGCGAGACCGGCGCCGTACCCGTGTTCCTCGACGAGGAGAGGGGCCACGCGCTCCCCTTCACCGGCCGCACACCGGCTTCCGCCGCCGATCCCGACGGCTACGACCTGACCTCGTTCGTAATGCCCGACACCGTAATGAAACTCATTCGCGAGCGCGAGAGGCACCTCTACATCAACGTGCCGAAGCTCAAGACCCACTCCATGGGCGTGGTGACGCTCGGCGTGAAGAACCAGTGGGGCTTCCCGATGCAGCGAAGCCGCGGCTTTGACCACAATTACAACCTGCCGCACAAGCTCGTCGACATCCTCGGCTACATTCAGCCGGACGTTACACTTATCGAGGGCGTAGAGGGCACGATCCACGGCCACTACTTCGCCACCGCGCTCGCCGATCGCCAGGTGAAATCCTTCCGCGTGCTGATAGCGGGCACGAACGTCGTCGCCGCCGACATCGTCGGCGCGCGCGTCTTCGGCCTCGGGATAAAGGACGTGCCGCATATCGCGCTCGCGATCAAGCGCGGCCTCTCGGACGGCGTAAAGAGCGAGCGTGATATTTCCCTCCATGGCGATCTCAAGAGCCTGAAGAATATCGACCTCGTCGGCGACATGCCTGTCTCCGGGCACTATCCCTGGGACCTCTATCCGCTCTTTCCGGACGATGTGCGCATCGTGAAGGGAACGAAGCTCGCCTGCCGCGAGGGCTGCGTCAACAATCCGCTCTGCGCCATGCAGACCATGCACCTCGACACCGCGGGCAAGGGAGGCTGGACGCTTTTGATGGGAAAGGGGCACGACGCGAAAACAGTCGATTCAATCAACGGGCGCGTGCTCATCGCCGGGCACTGCGCTATTGAGGAAGTTTCCGAAAGGCTCATCCGAAGGCTCGGCCGGAAGAACGTGTACCTGAGCGGCGAGTGCAACGACCTCTCCGCCACCGTCGAGGCGCTGTTTCATTTAATGAAGGTCAACCCCGCGACCTACGTGCCGGTGAATCCGCTCGTTACGTTTTTCGAGTACCTCACCGCACGCCTGAAGGGCTCGAGCTCGCGCGTGCCGCATCCGTTTTCGCACGTGCTGAAGCGGGTATGAAAAGACCGGACGGAGGGATGGGCTCACTTGTCCGAAACATCCGCCCCGGTGATGATTACAAAACCGTAACGCCCGTGGAATAGCGCACATCCTGGAAGACCATTGAGGTCTATTCGCCATATTTCAACCAGTCGATACCGATGAACAGCCTTCCGCCTTGAAATTGTCTTTTCTTTTTCCGCCCCCCGTACTACGTTCAAAGCGGCCGAAAAACCGGCGGTACTCCGGATTGAAGACAAAGCATGCCCATGTGCGCGGAAATAAGCAAAAGAAAAGATAAAAGCGGAAGGAAAACCCGATGAGCGCCCCACTTATGAAAAAGCTCCTCCTCGCGGCCCTCATGGTGGCGCTCATCGCCGCCTATTTCCTGTTCGACCTCGGACGATACTTTTCCCTCTCGTATCTCAAGGAGTCGAGGGAACAGTTCGCCGCCTTTTACGCAGATAACACCGTGCTGACGATAGTCATCTACATGATGGCCTATATCGTCGTCACCGCGCTCTCGCTGCCGGGCGCCGCCATCATGACGCTCGCCGCCGGGGCGATGTTCGGCTTCATCGCCGGCGTAATCGTCGTATCGTTCGCGAGCTCGATCGGCGCCACGCTCGCCTGTTTCGTTTCGCGGTACCTGCTGCGCGACTGGGTTAACAGAAAGTTCGGCGATCGGCTCGCCGCGCTGAACGCGGGCATCGAGAAGGAGGGAGCGTTTTATCTGTTTACGCTCAGGCTTATTCCGGTCTTTCCCTTCTGGCTCATCAACCTGCTCATGGGCCTTACCGGGATACGGCTCTTCACGTTTTACTGGGTGTCGCAGATCGGCATGCTGGCGGGCACCATGGTCTATGTCAACGCCGGCAGGGAGCTCGGCAGGCTTGATTCGCTGTCGGGCATTCTCTCCCCGGGACTGATCATCTCGTTCGCGCTCCTTGGACTGTTCCCGATCGCGGT
Source organism: uncultured Leptospirales bacterium (assembly GCA_964625625.1). Classification (GTDB taxonomy): domain Bacteria; phylum Spirochaetota; class UBA4802; order UBA4802; family UBA5368; genus MVZN01. Next base: position 9,037 of record CAZVEG010000040.1, read on the forward strand.
GAAAAAGATCATGGGCCGGTACCGGAACCGCTACCGAAAGGACGACGGCCCGCGTGCCGACCCAACCGTGGGGGAAAACAATACCGGCATATCCGCGAATGCACGGGGAGGAAGGATGAAATACGATTATCATATCGTCATTATCGGCGCGGGAAGCGCCGGGCTCGTCGTCGCCTCGGGCGGGGCCTCCATGGGGGCCAGGGTCGCGCTGATCGAGGAGGAGCGCATGGGCGGCGACTGTCTCAACACCGGCTGCGTGCCGAGCAAGTCCTTTCTGCGAAGCGCGCACCTGGCGGCACAGATACGGGAATCCGGCCGCTTCGGCCTCTCTGCCCGCGTGGAGCGGGTCGACGCTTCCCGGGTGATGAAGCGCGTCCATGACGTTATACGCGAGATAGCGCCGCACGATTCCGTGGAGCGCTTCACCTCGCTCGGCGTGGACGTAATGGCGGGAAGGGCCCGCCTTCTCGACCGGCACACCGTCAGTCTAGGCGACCGGACCTTAACCGGAAAGTTCATCGTGATCGCCACCGGCTCCCGGCCGGCGGTGCCCCCCATCCCGGGCCTCGCGGACGTCCCGTTCCTGACGAACCGGAACATCTTCGACATACGTCGGCTTCCCAAAAAACTGATCGTCCTCGGCGGCGGGCCCATGGGGCTCGAACTGGGACAGGGATTCCGTCATCTGGGCTCGGAGGTTGCGATAATCGACATGGCGCCGCGCCTGTTCCCTAACGACGACGCCGAGGTCGCGCCGCTCATGGAGGCGGTCCTCCGCGGGGAGGGGATCGGCCTGGAGCTCTCGGCGACAATAAAGGAAGTTAAAAAATCGGGCAAAGGAATCACCGTCATCATCGAAAAAGACGGCGCCACGCGCGGGATCAACGGGAGTCACCTGCTGGTATCGCTGGGAAGAAGGCCGGTCACCGCGGACATGGGGCTCGAGGAGACGGACATCCGGCTTGACGCGAAGGGATACATCGGCGTAAACCGCTTTCTCCAGACGAGCGTCGAAAACATCTACGCCTGCGGCGACGTCGTCGGTCCGTACCAGTTCACCCACATGGCCGGCTACCAGGCCGGCGTGGTGCTTCGCAACATCATCCTCCCGCTGTACAAATCGGCCGTCGACTATTCGGCCGTGCCCTGGACCACCTACACGCGCCCCGAGGTGGCGCACGTGGGCCACACGGAAAGCGGTGCGCGCGCGTCGGGCATACTCACCGACACCATAAAGGTCGAACTCCGCGAGAACGACCGGGCGCGGACCGAGGGCGAGAGCGAAGGATTTTTAAAGCTGGTGCTGGGGAAAAAAGGTCGCGTAATCGGCGCCACAATGGTCGGGAACAGGGCGGGCGAGATCATCCCGCTCGCCTCGATGGCCATACGCGGCGGCATGAAATCGACCGCCTTTCTGGGGCAGATATTTTCCTATCCCACACAGGCCGAGATATTCAAGTCCGCGAGCCTCGCCTCCGCGAGAAAATCGTTCAAACCGTGGATGAAATCGATCGTCAAGGCGGTGCTGCTGCGGTGAGGAGAGGGTGCGATTCGTGCCCGAACATGTTCCGCGGCACCACAGCCCCTCCGCAAAGAATACTTGACACTCCCGGCATAACCTCCATTTTATTCACCCCATGGACCTCTCCCTCGACAAAACCCAGCTAAGGGTGCAGAAGGCCATGCGCGCCTTCGCGCGCGAGGCGCTGGAGGAATGGGCGAACGTGCTCGACCGCGAGTCGCGCCCGCTGCCGCCCGAGGTGACGGCCGTGATGGGCCGCATCAACCTGTGGGGCATACAGGCGCCGGCGCGCTACGGCGGGGCCGCGCTCGACAGCATAAGCTACGCGATCGCCATAGAGGAGATCTCGCGCGTCAGCGCCGCCGTGGGCCTGGGCGTCACCGTGCACAACTCGGTGTGCCTGGCGCCGCTGTTGAAGTTCGGAACCGCGGAGCAGCTCGAGCGTTATGCGCACGACCTCGCCGCCGGACGGAAGATCGGCGGCTTCACCGTCACCGAGCCGCAGGCGGGTTCCGACGCCGCGGCCATCCGCACCACGGCCACGCCGGACGGCGACGGCTACATCGTCAACGGCCAGAAGGCCTTCGTCACCAACGGCGGCACGGGCGAGGTGTTCCTGGTGGCGGCCACGCTCGACCCCCTCAAAAAGGCACGCGGCATCGCCGTCTTCATCATCGAAAAAGGCATGCCGGGTTTTGAAGTGGGAAAGATCGAGGACATGATGGGAATGCGCGGCAACATGGTCTCCGAGCTCTACTTCAACCGCGTGCGCGTCCCGGGCGAGAACATGCTGGGCGGCCCCGGAGACGGTTTCAAAATATCCATGCAGGCGCTCGACATGGGGCGCATCGGAATCGCGGCGCAGGCGCTGGGGATCGGCATGGCGGCCTACGAGGCCGCGGCGACGTACGCCTCGGGGCGCCGGCAGTTCGGAAGCCCCATCGGCACGTTCCAGGGCGTCGCCTTCAAGCTCGCCGAGATGAAAACCGGGCTCGACGCCGCGCGCCTGCTCATCTACCGCGCCGCGCACCTCAAGGACCGTGGACTTCCCTACTCGAGCGAGTCGGCCATGTGCAAGCGCTACGCATCCTCGGTCGCGATGAGCGTCTGTCGCGAGGCGCTCCAGGTCTTCGGCGGCTATGGCTACGTGAAGGACCTCCCGGTGGAGCGCTTCTTCCGCGACGCCAAGATCACCGAGATCTACGAGGGCACCTCCGAGGTGATGAACATCATCATCGGCAACGCCATCATGAAGGAATTCGGCAGGTTTTAGGAAATCATGCTCTCGATCATCGTCTGCATCAAGCAGGTGCCCGACGCGCAGCGCGCCGTCTTCGATCCGAAGACGGGTCTGATCGACCGCTCGACGACCGCGGGCATCATCAACCCCGACGACCTCCACGCCCTCGAGACGGCGCTCTCCATCAAGGACGCGTGCGGCGCGCGCGTCACGGCACTCAGCATGGGGCCTCCTCCGGCGGAGGAGGCGCTCCGCGAGGCCTCCGCGCTCGGGGTCGACTCCTGCGCGCTGGCATGCGACGAACGCTTTGCCGGATCGGATTCGCTGGTGACCGGCCGCGTCCTCGCGCGCGCGATAAAAAAGCTCGGGAACTTCGACCTGGTCATCACGGGGCGCGAGGCGATCGACGGCAATACCGGCCACGTCGGCTACCAGCTCTCGGAGCTCCTGGGGATGCCGCTTGTCACGCGCATCCACCGCTTTCATATAGAAGGGAATCACGCCATCATCGAGCGACTCTACGGGCACGAGTACCAGAAGATCCGCGCCGCGCTCCCGCTCCTGTTCGCCGTGGGCCGGAACGACAACCGCGTGCGCTTCCCGCGCCTGGCCGACATCGGCGCCTGCGCCGGAACCGATATCACGACCCTCTCGATGGACGACATCGGCGGCACCGAAGACGAGTACGGCGCGGCGGGCTCGCCCACGGTCGTGCTCCGGACGGAGCCCTTCGGCCACCGGCGCACGCGCGAGTCGCTCGCCGGCGGGACCGGCGAGATGGCCGACGCGCTGATACACCGGCTCAAAAAACACGGCATACTGCGCTACTGAGAGAAACCGATGACGGCCCGGAACGATACGACGAAGGACTATCGCGATGTGTGGGTGTACGCCGAGATACAGGACCACGAGCGGGTGCTGGAGGGCGCGCTCGAGCTCATCACACGCGGGCGCGAGCTGGCCGACGCGCTCGGTGAACGTCTCTGCGCGATCGTCTTCGCGCTGGAGGCCGAACAGTACCTGTCGGTCATCGGGAAACACGGCCCGGACCTCATACTGTACGCGAGCGACCCCGCGCTCAAGCACTACGACGACCGCATCGTCCCCGACCTCTTCGCCGGTCTCATCCGCGAGCGCCGGCCGTCGATCGTGCTCTTTCCCTCCACCGAGGCCGGCGCCGACCTCGCGCCGCGACTGGCCGCGCGCTTCGCGACCGGTCTCACCGCGCACTGCACGGACCTGTCCGTAACCGACCACCCCGGGCACGGAGCGGGTCTCCTGGCGATGAAGCGCCCGGCATACGCCGGAAACGCGATCGCCACCGTCCTCTGCCCGAAGGCCCGGCCGCAGATGGCCACGGTGCAGCAGGGCGTCTTTGAAAAGAGGGAGCGGACCGACATCCATACCGAAATCATCGAGTTGCCGTTCGTGCGCGACCGCGCCGACGGACGCATCGAAAGCCTCGAGGCGCCGCTGCGCTGGGACAGGCCGAAAGTTCCCCTTGAGCAGGCGCCGGTCGTCGTCGCCGGCGGGAGGGGCCTGGGCTCCAGGAAGAATTTCGAGCGACTCCACGAGCTCGCCGGGCTTCTCGGCGGCGAAACGGGCGCCACGCGCGTGCCCGTCTTCAACCGCTGGTGCGGCGAGGAGCGCATGATCGGCCAGACGGGGAAGACCATCCGCCC
>CAZVEG010000040.1:13490-28892 GCA_964625625.1 uncultured Leptospirales bacterium
GCCCGCGCCTCTACATGGGCTTCGGGATCTCCGGGCAGATACAGCACACGGCCTCGATCGTCGATTCGGACATCATCGTCTCGGTGAACACCGACCCCGATTCGCCGATAACGGAGATGTCGGATTACGTCATCACCGACGACGCCACCGCCGTACTCGACGCCCTCATAGCGCGCCTCAAGGCCGAAAAGCACGACTGACGCGCCCGCGTGCCCGGGCACAGTGGGGGGTCGCATACATGCGATCCCCACGCAAACAGCATACACAACGCTCCATTAATCACAATGGTGCCTTTTCAGATCGCCGCGTCGCTCGGCTCCTCGCGATGACCCGGTTCAGTGCTCCACCGTGCGATGGCACAGGTACACCCGGATGCCGCCACCCTGCGTATCCCCCGCAAAAATTCCCAAATTAATATTGACATACAAACGTGGCCGCGCTAGAAACTGAGTGAGCGCTTACTCATTCACTATTGCATCATTGACCGGCGCGAAGCTCGTGTATATACTGATTTACAGATCGGAGGACGGCCATGAATTTCAGCGGACTGACCGTGGGCATACCCAGGGAGATAATGGAGCATGAGTTCCGGGTTGCGGCGATACCCGAGACCGTCAAAAAGCTCGTTGCCGAAGGCGCGAAGGTGCTGGTTGAGGCCGGAGCGGGAAGCGACGCCCATTTTTACGACGATGAATACCGCGCCGCCGGCGCCACGATCGTGGACGACTGCGAGAAGATCTACGCCCAGGCCGATATCATCATGAAGGTCAAGGAGCCGCTTTACAGCGAGGCCAGGAAGAAGCACGAGGTCGCCATGATGAGGAAGGGACAGCTCCTGGTCACCTTCCTGCACCCGGCCTCGCCCTCCAATCACACCATGGTGAACGACCTCGCCCGGCAGGGGGTCACGGGCCTCACGCTCGACGGCATCCCGCGCATCACGCGCGCGCAGTCCATGGACGCGCTCACCTCCATGAGCACGGTGGCCGGCTACAAGGGGGTCATAATGGCGGCCGACGACCTCACCAAGTTCCTGCCCATGGTCGGCACGGCCGTCGGCGTCATTCAGCCCTCGCAGGTATTCGTGGTGGGCGCGGGCGTGGCGGGGCTCCAGGCGCTCGCCACCGCCAAGCGCCTCGGCGCGATGGTATTCGCCGCCGACATCCGGCCCGAGGCGGCCGAGCAGGCGAAAAGCCTCGGTGCGAAAATCGTGGACACGCTCGTGCCGCAGGATATGGCGATCGGCAAGGGAGGGTACGCGCTCGCGCTGCCCGACGAGTGGCTGGAAAAGGAGCGCGCGGCGATCCGCGAGACCGTCATAAAGTCCGACATCATTGTGCTCTCGGCGCTCGTTCCCGGCAAGATCGCGCCCATCCTCGTCACCGAGGACATGGTGAAGGAGATGAAGTCCGGTTCGGTGATCGTGGACATCGCAGTGGACCAGGGCGGCAACTGCGAGGCGACCGATCCCGGCCACACCTGCGTGAAGCACGGGGTCACCATCATCGGCACCAAGAACATCCCCGGCTACGTTCCGACGAGCTCGACATGGATGTTCGCGCATAACATCTACAACCTCGTTTCGTATCTCGTAAAGGACGGGAAGATACGCATCGACCGGAACGACGAGATCGTCGCCTCCTCGCTCGTAACGATCGACGGCAAGCTGGTGCACGCCGGGGCGCTCGAGGCGATGGCTGCCGCGAAGAAGGGGGCCTGATCATGGGCTTCCTGGTGCTCGTGGGCGTATTCCTGGTTTCGGCCGCGGTCGGCTACCGGCTCATCAGCAACGTTCCCTCCCTGCTGCACACGCCGCTCATGTCGGGCATGAACGCGCTCTCGGGCGTTACGGTGCTCGGCGCGCTCGTCGCGGCGGCGCTCGCGCTCCACAGCGGAAGCAGGGTACTGGGCATCGCCGCGATCGTACTCGCCACGATAAACGTGGTCGGCGGCTTCCTTGTCACCGACCGGATGCTTCGCATGTTCAGACAGGGGAAGTGAGGCCATGACATTCGGCATATATGAAATAACCGGCATCATCGTCATCCTGGCGGTGCTCGCGGGCATACGGCTCATGAGCTCGGTCGAGCGCGCGGCGCTCGGAAACAGGCTGGGGGCGTTTTCGATGCTCGCGGCGATCGCGCTCGTCCTGTGGCACAACGGAATCGTCGACGCGGGCACGCTCTACATCGCCATGGCGGCCGGCGCGATCGTCGGCGCGATCATGGCCTTCCGTGTGACGATGATCCGCATGCCGCAGATGGTCGCGCTCCTGAACGGCCTGGGCGGCGGCGCCTCGTTCCTGGTGGCGCTCTCGATCGTACTGGAAAGCCACGACACCATGGAGCTTTCCGCGCGCGCGACGGGACAGCTCGCGCTCATCATCGGCGCCGTGACGCTCTCCGGGAGCCTTGTCGCGGCCGGCAAGCTCCAGGGCATTCTCCCGCAGCGGCCGGTGCGCTTTCGCGGCGCGGGCGCGGTGTCGGTCGCGCTCCTTGCGGCGCTCGGGGCGCTCGCCGCGTACGCGACGGCCGCCGACGGGCGCACCGCCGCGATCGTGTCGCTCGTCGTCCTCGCGCTCGCGCTCGGCTTCGGCGCGCACTTCACGCTCCCCATCGGCGGGGCGGACATGCCGGTGGCCATCTCGCTCCTCAACTCGTACTCGGGGCTCGCCGCCTCGATCTGCGGTTTCGCCGTGGGCGACATCCTGCTCGTCTCGATCGGGGCGGTGGTGGGCGCGGCCGGGCTCATCCTCACACAGATCATGTGCCGCGCCATGAACCGATCGCTCATCGACGTGCTGAGCGGAAGCACCGCCCGTGCCGGCGCCCCCGCTCCCGCCGCCCGGCCGGCAGACGCGGCACCGGCCGCACGGCACACGGCGCGCGAGATAGATCCCGCGTCCGTACTCGCCTCCGCGACGAGCGTCATCATCATCCCCGGATACGGAATGGCCCTGGCACAGGCGCAGTCGCAGGTGCGCGCGCTCTACGACCTGCTCGAATCGCGCGGAGCGAACGTGCGCTTCGCCATCCACCCGGTCGCCGGCCGCATGCCCGGGCACATGAACGTGCTCCTGGCCGAGGTGGACATCCCCTACGAGCGCCTGGTCGACATGGATACCATCAATCCCGAGTTCACCACGACCGACGCGGCGCTCGTCATCGGCGCGTGCGACGTGGTGAACCCGGCGGCCAACAGCGCCGAGGGCACGCCGATCTACGGCATGCCGGTGCTCCGGGCAGAGGACGCGCACAGCATCATCGTCTGCAACATGGATCGAAAGCCGGGCTATTCCGGTGTCGAGAACACCCTGTACGGTAGAGACAACGTGTGCTTCATGGAAGGAAACGCGGCGGAGACCCTCGAGGGCCTCATCGCGCGGATCAAAAGCGGCGGGGGCAATGCGGCCGTTTCCTGACGCCCGTCAGGACCGCAAACGGCGTTTTAACCTTTTTTTTACCGTTTATTTTTATCTTCCGGATAAAATGGCGGTATAGTGTTCGAACGAGGAAAACAATGAGCGAGAATATACAGCAGAACGATTACGAGATCATCTCAAAGCACTGCCCCAGGTGCGAGTCGCTTGTGATGGCCGCGGTGGTGCGCACATCGAGCGGCGCCGTCTACAAGTACCGCGACGTGAAGTGCTCGCGCTGCGACTGGAACACCCCTTCGGCGAGCGCGGAGCAGTCGCGCTAGGCCTCAGGTCAGGGCGATCGCGCGTCCCGCTTCGGGAATCACAACGCGCGTATCGGGACACAGCGCCCCGACCGTCCGGACAAACTCCTTCATCCGCACCATGGGCAGGTGCCGGGTTCGCGCGTCGAGCGGCCTGAAGAAATCATCGAAGTGCGCCGGGATGACCGTTTTCGCACAGCAGGCGACGGCGGTGTTTTCCAGGTACGCCCCGGTCTTCCCCCTTCCGGCGATGCACAGCAGCATTACATCGGCGCGCAGTTCGCGAAACATTCCCGGGAAATGACCGGCGCTTCCGTGATGCACGAGCGTGCCCAGCGGGTGCTCGATGACGAGAGAGAAGACCGTGCCCAGCCGGTAGGCCGTCGCCGGTGCGGGGGGCGAAAGCGGCTTTTCGATGTCACCGGGATAGGGCGTGCGGCCGAAGAGGCCGAAGCCGTGGACGCTCTCGACGAAGCGGACGGTGAAAGCGCCGACGCGGAAGGCGTCGCCCGGGCGGACGGATTTGATCGAGCGCTCGTCGAGGCCGGCGCCCCGGCCGACGTTCGCGGTGCTCTCCGAGCCGACGAGCACGGCGCCGGTTTCCCCCGCGAAAAAGGGCGCGTCGAGGGCGTGGTCGAAGTGCGAATGGCTCACGACGACGGCCTTCGCCGACGCACCGCCGGTCAGGCCGATCCAGCGGCGCACGAGATCGACGCGCGGCGGAAGCGGAAGGCCGGCGATTATACGGAAAAGCGAATAACGGCTTACGTAGGGATCGATATAGAAGGAGTCGCGTCCGTCACCGACCAGGAAGCCGGCCGTACCCAGCCATGTCACGGACAGAGTGCGATTGGGCCGTTCCGGGGATTTCACCGGCCCCACCACCCTACAGCCAGCCCTGGCGGAAGATGTCGCGCGTGTGGTACGAGATCACCATGTCCGCGCCCGCGCGGAATATGCCGGTGAGGATCTCGCCGACCAGCATGCGCTCGTCGGCATAGCCGAGCTTCGCGGCGGCCTTCACCATGGAGTACTCGCCGCTCACGTTGTAGGCGCACACCGGCACGTTGACGATATCGCGCACGCGCCGGATGATGTCCAGGTACGCGAGCGCCGGCTTAACCATCACGATGTCCGCCCCCTCGTCGATATCGAGCAGAACCTCCTTCTCCGCCTCCAGGGCGTTGCGGCAGTCCATCTGGTAGCTGCGGCGATCGCCGAACTGCGGCGCGCTCCCCGCGGCGTCGCGGAAGGGCCCGTAGAAGGCCGAGGCGTACTTGGCCGCGTACGAGAGTACGGGCGTGTCGATAAAGCCGTTTTCATCCAGCGCGTCGCGAATGGCGGCCACGCGACCGTCCATCATGTCCGAGGGAGCGACGATGTCGGCCCCGGCCTCCGCGTGCGACAGCGCCGTGCGCGCGAGGAGATCGAGGGAGGGGTCGTTCAGCACCCTGCCGTCCTTCACGATCCCGCAGTGCCCGTGGCTCATATATTCGCACAGGCACACGTCGGTGATGACGCAGAGCGCGGGCATGCGCTTCTTCAGCTCGCGCACCGCGCGCTGGACCACGCCGTCGGCGGCGTACGCGCCCGAGGCCGCCTCGTCCTTCGCCGCCGGGATGCCGAAGAGCAGGACGTACGCGATACCGAGCTTGAGGTCGGCCTCGGCGTCGCGCAGGAGATTCTCGACCGAAACGCGGTCGATGCCCGGCATGGAGGCTATCGGCTCGCGATCGAGGCCGCTTTCGGTGACGAAATGGGGCATGATGAGGCGTTTCTTGTCGGCGGCGGTCTCGGCGGCCAGGTCTCTTATGGCCGCGCTCGCGCGCAGCCTGCGGGGACGTATATCGGTATACATGCGTTTTCTCCGGACGGGTCGTTACGCGGCGCCTGCCGCTCATGCAGTGTGCCTCGTCCGGCCGCGGAGTCAACCATTTTCGGATGAAGGATCAGGCCTCAGGCTCCCGGCGGTAAAGGATTTCACCCCCGGTCGGGCGGGCAATTCGCACGATGACGTGAACGCCATCACCCACGCAGGGTAAGGATTCTCCTCTGAAATCGCGCGACAAGGGATTACAATCCCTTGTTCTTATTAGAAGCATGCGCGATGACGCGAAAACAATCATCCGCACAGAGGAAGGGGCTGCAGCCCCCTGTGGCCGCCGGCGGTGACCGGCCGCTTTGTCGCGCAGAGCAAGGGGGCAGCATAAATAATTGCATTTGCGCTCACCTATGCTACAATTTCATCATCAGCACAAGAGAAAACTTTATTGCCATAATAAGCATAAAATGGAAACATTGTTTTCGTCTTGACAGGAACGCGGGCGGGGAGACCATATCCCCATCCCACTAAAAACAAAGGAGCATGCCATGATCCTACTCAATCCGAAGAAATTCGCCAACACCTATCCGGACGAAAAGACAAAGCAGATCATGTTGAAGACGATTGAATTTTTCGAGAAAAAGGGCCTCGCCAGAATTCTCGACGACGACCACAAGTACGTGTGGTACGAGGACTTCCTGGAGTTCCAGAAGAGGGAGGGCATATTCAAGGCGCTCTTCACGCCCGCGGGCCACGGCGACGCCGATTCCCGCTGGGACACCACGCGCATCACCGACTACGCCGAGATCCTCGGCTTCTACGGCCTTGCCTACTGGTACACCTTCCAGGTATCGGCGCTGGGACTGGGGCCAATCTGGATCGGAAAGAACCAGGAGATCAAGCAGCGCGCGGCGAAGCTCCTCAAAGAGGGCGCGATCTTCGCCTTCGGCCTTTCGGAGAAGGAGCACGGCGCCGACATCTACTCCAGCGACATGATGCTCTACCCGCAGGGCGACGGAACCTACCGCGCCAACGGCGACAAGTACTACATCGGCAACGGCAACAAGGCGGCCATGGTCTCGACCTTCGCCAAGATGGCCGACACCGGCGATTACGTGTTCTTCGTGGTCGACTCGCAGCACGAAAAGTACGAATGCGTGAAGAACGTGATCGAGAACCAGTCGTATGTGGCCGAGTACGTGCTGCACGACTATCCCATCACCGATGCCGACATCACCGACAGGGGTCGTGACGCCTGGGACGCCTCGCTGAACACCATCAACGTCTGCAAGTTCAACCTGGGCTGGGGCTCAATCGGTATCGCAACGCACAGCTTCTACGAGGCCATGGAACACGCCTCCAACCGCAACCTCTACGGCATGTACGTGACGGACTTCCCGCACATCAAGCAGCTCTTCACCGACGCCTACTGCCGTCTTACGGCGATGAAACTCTTCGCGCTGCGCGCCACCGATTACATGCGTTCGGCGAGCGCGACCGACAAGCGCTACCTCCTCTTCAACCCCATGGTGAAGATGAAGGTCACCACCCAGGGCGAAGAGGTAATCAACCTCCTCTGGGACATCATCGCGGCCAGGGGCTTCGAGAAGGACACCTACTTCCACATGGCCGCTCGCGACATCAGGGCGCTTCCCAAGCTCGAGGGCACCGTGCACGTCAACATGGCGCTCATCATCAAGTTCATGGCCAACTACTTCTTCAATCCGGGCCAGTTCCCCGAGGTGCCGCAGCGTCGCGACGCGAAGAACGACGACTTCCTCTTCGACCAGGGGCCCACGAAGGGACTGGGCAAGATCCAGTTCCACGACTACAACATCGCCTACAACAGCGTCAACATCCCCAACGTCGACGTCTTCAAGAAGCAGATCGAGGTGCTGAAGGAGTTTCTGGCGACGGCAACCCCGTCGGAGGAACAGAGCAAGGATATCGACTTCCTGCTCATCATCGGCGAGCTCTTCACACTGGTGGCCTACGGCCAGCTCATACTTGAAAACAAGAAGATCTACAACATCGAGGACGACCTCGTCGACCAGATATTCGATTTCATGGTACGCGACTTCTCGAAGTTCGCCCTGCAGCTCTACTCAAAGCCATCGGCGAACGACAAACAGCAGGCGATCTGCCTGAAGATGATAATGAAGCCCGTCGTCAACGCCGCGCGTTTCGACAAAATATGGAAGGAACACGTGTACGCGATGAAGGGACAGTACAAAATGAACGACTGACGTATTACGCGAAGCACCGTGGCCGCAAATCCCCGGTGCTTCGCGCTCCTCCCCCCCCGGCATCCTTCCCTCATCTCCAGCCCCGACCCGGCGCTTAAATATTGATTTGACATTGTGTGGTGCGCATCTAGAATTAAGAGTCCGGCCATACGGTCCGCGCCGCGGGAATGGCGGAATTATCATCTATACCCCGAGGGCATTTAAATGCACGACCAGGAAGACTCACCGGGGAAAACGCCTGAGATGGAAGATGTCCGCATCCTGATAGTCGAGGACGAAGCGCTTACCGCTGAGGACCTCAGGCACACGCTGATGGGCTTCGGCTACCGGATCAGCGGCATCATCGGCTCCGGTGAAGAGGCCGTGCGGGCCGCGCGCGAGGACGGCCCCTCCCTGGTCCTGATGGACATCATGCTGCAGGGCGAGATGGACGGCATAGAGGCGGCCCGCCAGATACAGGCCGAGTCGCACATTCCCGTAATCTTTCTGACCGCGTATTCCGACACCGAGACAATCGAAAAACTCAAGTTCGCCGGCTCCTACGGCTATATACTCAAGCCCTTCGAACGCCGCGAGCTCCTGGCCAACATCGGCATCGCGCTCCACAAGCACCATCTCGAAATGAGGGTGATGGAAAGCGAGGAACGCTACCGGACGCTGTTTGAAAATTCGGTCGTGGGCATCTTCCAGGCGACCGCCGCGGGCGGCCTGATCACGGCGAATTCCACGCTCGCGAACATGCTCGACTACGACTCGGTGGACGAGCTCGCGACTGCGGTCGCGGACATCGGCACACATCTTTTCGCCGACGACAAAAAACGGCGGGAATTCCTCAAAATACTGATCCGGAATTCATCGGTCGACAATTACGAGACCGAGCTTCTGCGGCGCGATTCCGGCAGGATATGGGTCTCGATAACTGCCCGCGTGGTCGGCGAAGGAAAGCGCGAACGGGTTTACGAAGGCATTGTCTTCGACATCTCCGGACGAAAGTCCGCGGAACGCAGTCTCCACGAGCTCGAGCTCAGCCGCGCCGCCATTCTCCAGTCGGCGCTCGACGCCATCATCACCTTCAGCGGCGACGACGGCATGATCCTCGAGTTCAACCCGGCCGCCTCGACGATGTTCGGATACAGACCGGAAGAGATCATCGGCGAGCACGCCGCGCAGCTTTTCCACCGCCCCCGGGACGGAGCCGGGGCAGACTACGAACGGCGGGAATGGATCGAGCATGCCACTTCATTTTTTCTCAACAGGCGTGCGGAGACCGGCGCGTACCGCGCGGACGGGAACGCATTCCCCGCGGAGCTCAGCCTGTCACGGATCAACCGCGAAGGCACGCCCATCTACGCGGGCTTCGTGCGCGACATCACCGAACGGCTCGCCGTGGAAAAGGAAATGCGAAAACTCTCCATGGCGGTGGAGCAGTCGAGCGACTGGGTCGTCATCACCGACAGCACCGGGACGATCGAATACGCCAACGACACCGTGTGCGCCCTTACCGGATATACCCGCGAGGAGATGATCGGCAGGACGCCGCGGCTCTGGAGATCCGGCGTGCATGACGAGGCGTTCTACCGTGCCCTTTGGGAAACGGCGCTGTCGGGGCAGAATTACACCGCCCTGTTCACCAACCGGAAAAAGAGCGGCGAGCTCATCCACCTCGACATGACCATCTCGCCGGTAAGGGACCAGGCGGGTACCATCCTTCAGCTTGTTTCCACCGGGCGGGACGTCACCGAGAAACTCGCCATGGAGGAGCGTCTCAATTTCCTTTCCTTTTACGATCTGCTCACCGAGCTCCCCAACCGCAGCCTCTTCATCGACCGCCTGGGACAGGCGATCGCGCGGGCCGAATACAAGGAGCGCGTGGTGGCGGTGATACTGCTCGATATCGACCGTTTCAAGTATCTCAACGACGTGATGGGCATGAGCGCGGGCGACGAGATCCTCCGCGTGATGTCCAAAAGGATCGGCGCCGCCATACGCGAGGGTGACACCCTGGCGCGCTCCGGCAGCGACGAATTTGCCCTCATCCTCGCCGACGTGGCGCGCCAGGACGACCTGATCCTCATGGCCGAGAAGCTCCGGCACATCATCTCCGAGCCCGTGAGCATAAACGAGAAGGAGATCGTCCTGACGGCAAGCATGGGCGTATCGATATGCCCGGAAGACGGCGACGACGCGCGCGTTCTGCTGCAGAACGCCGACATCGCGATGGCGCGTGCGAAGAACCAGGGCAACACCTACCGCTTCTATACGACAGACCTCAATGAAAAGGCGTATGAGTTCCTGACCATGGAGACGCTGCTTCGAAACGCCATCGCGGCAGACGAGTTCGATCTGCACTACCAGCCCTACTTCTCCGCATCGACGGGCGAAATCGCCGGCATGGAATCGCTCCTGCGCTGGAACAACGGCGAGCTCGGGCAGGTATCGCCGGCCCGCTTCATTCCCGTGCTCGAGGAATCGGGACTCATCCTCAGGGCCGGGGATATTGTCGTGGAGAAGGCATGCCGCCAGATACGCGAATGGCGCGACAGGGGTCGCATGGAGGTTCCCGTAGCGATCAACATCTCCCCGCTCCAGTTCCGGCAGAAGGACTTTACCGAGAGGCTGATCGCCCTGGTGGAGGAGTGCGGTGCGAGCCCGGCGATGCTGACGCTCGAAATCACCGAGAGCACCTTCATGCGGGACCCGGAATTCACCCGGAAAACCCTCATGGCCCTTCGCGAAGCCGGTTTTACGATCTCGATTGACGATTTCGGGACGGGCTATTCCTCCCTGGGCTACCTCAAGCGGTATCCGCTCGATAACCTGAAAATCGACATTTCATTCACCAGGGACGTGGCCACCGACGCCGACAGCCGTGCGATCGTTTCGGCCATCATCCTGATGGCACACTCCCTCAACCTGCGTACCGTCGCCGAGGGAATCGAAACGCGCGAGCAGCTCGATATCCTGCGCGAACTGGAATGTGACCTCATCCAGGGCTACTTTTACAGCAGACCGGTGCCGGCGACGGAGCTCGAGAAAAAATACCTGGGGAAATAACAAACCGCTCAGAACACGCGCTCTCCGGCGATCCCCTCGGCGACATTGAAGGCGTGGTCACCGATCTTCTCGAAGCTGGTGAGCATGTCGATGAAGATCAGACCCGATGGCACGTCGCAGAGTCCCTGGTTAAGGCGCTGGACGTGTCCCTTCTTGAGGTCCCTGCGAAGCTCGTCGATACGGTCCTCGAGGACTTTCGCGCGCGGCAGGATGTCTGCCCGGTCGGTCATGAGGTTGTCCCTGAGCAGCACGATGAATTCCCGCACCTTGCCGGCTATCTCGTCTATCTCCTTCATTGCCTGTCCGGTGAATTCGATCCCGCCATCGTACTTGCGCCTCGTATACCTGAGGAGTGATTCGCAATGGTCGCCCATACGCTCCATTTCATTCACCATGTGCAGCATCGCCGAAATCGACTGGCTCTGCTCCTGGGACAGGTTCTGTTGCGAGACGCGCACCAGGAAGTCCGAGATGTCCTTCTCGAGCCGGTCCACCACGTTCTCCTTGCGGCCCACCTCCTCGACGACCGCGCCGAGCTTGTCGGTCGGCTTGTGGAAAACGTCCATCACCATGTCGAACATCTCGAGTACAACCTGCGCCATGTGGCGTATCTCGAGGCGCGCCTGGTTGATGTTGATGGAGGGAGTGGAAACGAGGGAGGTGCTTATGTACTTGAGATGGAAAACGTCGGGGTCCTCACCCTTGCCCGCGGGAACCATGCGCGTCGCGAGCTTCACCAGTACTCCGGCGAACGGGAAAAACACGATGGCATTGCAGATATTGAACATCGTGTGAAAGGCCGCCAGATGGCTCGCGACGGCCATGGAGCGCGCCGCGTGGTCGGCCGTATACGGATCTCCCGGAACGATATAATCCACCACGGGAACGAAGAACAGATGAAAGACCGTAACCACCCAGCAGACGCCGAACAGGTTGAAAAGCAGATGTATGCGCGCCGCGCGTTTGGCATCGCTCGAGGCGCCCACGGCGGCGATATTGGCGGTGATGGTGGTACCGATGTTTTCGCCGAGAATCAGCGCGCAGGCCGTCTGGAAATCGATCAGGCCGTGGGCCGCGAGCGTCATGGTCATCGCCATGGTGGCGCTCGAGGATTGCAGGAGCATGGTAATCGCGGTGCCGATTCCGACGACGAGGACAACCCGGGGCGTACTGGACGCGATGTACCCGGCCATAAAACTCATGACACCCTCGGAGCCTCGCAGGTCCTTGACCGCACCGCTCATTACGTCGAGACCGAGGAAGAGCACGCCGAAGCCGAGCAGGACCTCACCGTATTGCTGCAGCTTCTCGTTGTTCAGAAATCTTATAAAGAAACCGATTCCGATCGCCGGAAGCGCGAAGGCGGCGATCTGAACCTTGAAGCCGAATATGGCGACAAGCCAGCCGGTGACGGTCGTTCCGATGTTCGCGCCGAAGATGATCCCCACCGACTGCTGAAGCGTAATGAGCCCGGCGCTCACGAAGCTCACCAGCATGACGGTTGTCGCGCTTGAGGACTGTATGATGGAGGTGATGATGAAACCCGTAAAAACCCCCGCGATGCGACGATTGGTCACCGTCGAGAGGATCGATTTCATTCGGTCGCCGGCCGCCATCTGCAGCGACTCGCTCATGATCTTCATGCCGAACAGGAAAAGACCAAGTCCGCCGAAGATGGTTACGCTTATACTGAATCCGTTCATTGATTCGGCCCCTTTTCTCATGATTGAGTGATGGCCTGCCCGCGGACCGGGCCGATAGCGGATGCCGCTCACTTAACAATTTCTTAACAAAAAACAGCGATCACCCCGCTCGTCAAGGATAAATTCCACGCGCGGGTGATCGGCACACATGATCAACGGAAACAACCTGCGCCTTCACCGTGAATATGAATTTTTATGAAAAAAGGCTGACAGGATATCCTTTACATGCATAGTACACCGAGGTGGCAAACAATGGGTGTATCGGAGGGTTGTAATGAAAAAGAGAATACTCGCAATCACGGGCGCGCTGGCGGTGCTGTGCGCCGGAATATATTTTTACGGCGCGCATATGGCGCAGCGTCTTCCGGACAACAGCCCCGCGGCGTTCCTGAAATCGAATCCGGACAGGACCGGGAAAAAGGTGGTGGTCTGCGTCGGCGACAGTATCACCCACGGGAGGGTGAGCCACAATTACGTCGACATGACAGCCGGGAAGCTCTCCGACAGGGGATTCATAGTCGTGAACGCCGGAGTGAATTCCGAGCTTGCATATAACGTTCTGTCAAGAATCGACGAGATCATTCGCTGCAAACCCGATTACGTCACCATACTCATCGGCACCAACGACGCCAATTCATCGCTGAGCCAGGAGAACACCGCGCGCGCCGTCAAAAACATGAAGCTCCCCCGCACGCCCGACAGGGACTGGTTCGCGGAAAACCTCGCCGGGATATGCCGCCGTTTAAAGGCTGAAACCACGGCACGGATCGCCCTTCTATCCATACCGCCCATAGGCGAGGCCCTTCAGTCCCCCCCGCTCACGGCGAGCATCGAATACAGCGCCGTTATTCGCGATATCGCCCGCCGCGAAGGGTGCGCGTACCTGCCTCTCAATGAAAAGATGATATCGTACCTTGAAGAAAATCACAGCCCATCGCCTCATTCCTATTCGGAATTACAATCTTTAATGTACACGGGAATTTTCAAGCGCTTCATCTTCGGCAGCAGTTTCGATACGATCGCGGAGGATAACGGCTTCCTGCTTCTTACGGATTTCCTGCACCTCAACGGCAGGGCGGCCGGCATGGTTGCGGAAATGATAGTTGATTTTGTCGGGGAGAAGTAACGCGTTTCATCACCGGGCGCTCCGGCGGTCC
Source organism: uncultured Leptospirales bacterium (assembly GCA_964625625.1). GTDB lineage: Bacteria > Spirochaetota > UBA4802 > UBA4802 > UBA5368 > MVZN01. Next base: position 27,154 of record CAZVEG010000040.1, read on the forward strand.
TTCATGAAAACGGCGAGCGCGTCGCGGATGGCATCGGCGAGCCCGGCGGCCGCGCCGGCCGCCTCTATCGACTCGCGCGCCAGCGAGAGGTTCTCCCTGAACAGGGCGTTTATGCCGTTGACGTTCGTCAGAACGTCGTAAATCGCGATCTTCTGTTCGGTGGTGGCCTCGTCGATTTCCTCGGACTTTCCGCTGATCATCTGCGCCTGATTGGCCACGATCGAGTTGAGCTGGGCCTGGTCCTTGACCGTGTTGGCGACCTTCTTCACGTCCTCGCCGATCCGCTCGATCGTCTCCATTATCCCGCCTGCTGACTTCACGGCCTCCTGGATGGTATACGTGTTCCCTTCGAGGATTTTCCCCCGTCCCGCTATCATCTCGCCGATGTCGCGCGCGCTCGAGAAGGTGCGATCGGCCAGTTTCGACACCTCGTCGGCGACCACGGCAAAGCCCCGTCCGGCATCGCCGGCCCGGGCGGCCTCGATCGCCGCGTTGAGGGAAAGAAGATTGATGCGGTCCGATATCTCGCCGATCACCTCCACCACCTCGTTGATCGCGCCGGAGTCCTTCATGATCTGGAGCATGCCCTGCGACGCCTCGTTGAGGCGCTCCCGCCCCCGCTCGGCGTTCTCGGCCACCTCGTGGGTCGAGGAGACCGCCTCCTCTATCCGCCGCGCCAGCGCCTCCGCCGTTTCCATGAGACTCTGGATGAGCCCCACGAGCGTCTGCAGCCCTTCAGCCTGCTGTGCCGCGTTATCGGCCACGGAGTTGATCCCGACGGCGACCTTCTCGACGGAGGCGGCGATGTTTATGATCGAGATGCTCTGCGATTTCGCGTTCTCGTTTAACCTGGAAACGGTTTCCGACAGGCGTCCGGCAGCGGCGGAAAGGCCCGCGGCGCCGCGGTCCATTCTTTCCATCATGGAGCCGAGACGTTCGGAGAACCCGTCACACGCCGCCAGCGCCGTGAGGAGTTCGAGACCGTCCGATCCCGCTTCTGCGCCCGCGATCCGGGACAGATGCTCGGCCACCCTGCGCTCGCGTTTTACCAGTCGTCCGATAATCACGAAGCCGATCAGCCCCTGGACGGCGATCCACACGATGGCGGGCCCCGCCAGCACCATCGGGCCGACATTCCCCCGAGCGGACAGGTAGCCCATCAGGACCGGAACCGCGATCGCGCCGAGAACCGACAGCAGCACGTGCAGCATCCGCAATACCGAAATCCGTTGCCTTGTATTACCCGACATTTCCTTCCTTTCTCTCTTTAATTATAATCGGCAACAAGCGGGCGATAAAAAACCGCCGTAACGGGATATTCCCGGAAATACGCCCGCGCCGGCTCGCTATCTCCAAATGGACAGAACGGCCGCCATTGCGAGGAACGATGCCAGCTGATTCCCGGCTTCGATGAGATAGGCTTTGAGCGATTTTCCGCCGAAACCCATTTCCAGCGCCATCACGGTCGCCACGAAACCCAGCCACACCCAGAAGGCCACGACAAGCCCCCTGCTCGGGGACTGAACGTCGAGAAGAGCCATGAAATGGGCCAGCACGTAGGCAGCGACAAGGGCCGAAACGGCGGCAATGGTCATCGCACGCCCCTTTCCCTTCATATCCTCGGGTCTCAGGCCGCTCTGGACCATCCAGACTTTCCCGAAGATAAACGGGGAATACCATATCGCGCCGATAGCCATGCTCACGATCGCGGCGGCGATCACCGCCAGATGATTGATGTC